>CAZOVL010000023.1:2015-34829 GCA_964583185.1 uncultured Bacteroides sp.
CAGATATTAGCAGGGGTTTGTTTTGGAAAAGGAAACATTTGCCACCAAACCATTGAAGAAAAAAGGAAACACGCTGCCCAACTTACAGCACAATTCATATCCACTTTACCCACAATGAGAGAAACTCTTTCTACTGATGTTGAAGCGGCATATAATGGAGATCCGGCGGCCAAGAGCATAGGGGAAGTTATTTTTTGTTATCCTGCCATCAAAGCCATTAGCAACTACCGAATTGCTCACGAGTTAATGCAGTTAAACATTCCTCTAATTCCTAGAATCATTTCTGAGATGGCTCATAGTGAAACGGGAATTGACATTCATCCGGGAGCAAAAATAGGCCACCATTTCACCATTGACCACGGAACAGGTGTGGTTATTGGAGAAACCTGTATCATTGGCAATCACGTAAAACTATATCAAGGAGTTACCTTGGGAGCCAAAAGTTTTCCTCTGGATGAAAAAGGACAACCCATTAAAGGAATTCTTAGACATCCTGTTCTGGAAGATCACGTCATTGTCTATTCCAATGCCACCATTTTAGGACGCATAACCATTGGTAAAGGAGCTGTAGTTGGGGGAAACATTTGGGTAACAGAAAACATCGCTCCGGGTGAACGCATCGTTCAAGCAAAAAAAGAAGAATATTAATATAAGCTACCACTGAAATAATGAATACATCTTTCCAAATGATTGCTAAAACTTTCCAAGGACTGGAAGAAGTTTTAGCCAATGAATTGACTCAACTAGGTGCTTCGGACATCAAACCGGGACGACGCATGGTCTCCTTTTCCGGAAATCAAGAGATGCTCTACCGAGCCAACTTCTCTTTACGAACAGCTGTTCGCATACTTGTTCCCATACACGAGTTTACTGCAGAAAATTCCGATCAGGTTTATGAGGAGATCAAATCATTAGACTGGAGTAAATACCTGGATTCCAAGAAGTCTTTTGCTATTGACGCCGTTGTTTTCAGTGAGAAATTTAGGCACTCTAAATTCCTTTCGTACAGAGTAAAAGACGCTATTGTTGATTATTTTAGAGATTTAGATGGTAACAGACCCTCTATCCGGTTAAACAATCCGGACTTATATATTAATATTCACATAGCAAATACTACCTGCACCTTGTCGCTTGACTCTTCCGGAGAATCTTTACACCGAAGAGGATACAGACAAGAAGCCACTATTGCTCCATTAAACGAAGTGCTAGCTGCAGGAATTATCTTGCTAACCGGATGGAAAGGGGAAACGGATTTCATTGACCCTATGTGTGGTTCAGGAACTTTCCCTATTGAGGCTTCTTTAATTGCTCGCAACATTGCTCCGGGTGTTTTCAGAAACCAATATGCCTTTGAAAAATGGGAGAACTTTGACCAGGAACTGTTCGACTCCATCTACAATGACGATAGTCAGGAACGAGAGTTTAACCACAAAATATACGCTTACGACATTGATCCCAAGGCCATTGACATTGCTACACTTAATGCTAAAAATGCAGGAGCCATAAAAGACATTGAGTTCAAAGTACAATCATTTCAACATTTTGAGCAACCAACTCAAAAATCCATTTTAATAACCAATCCCCCTTATGGAGAGCGAATTACCCCTCAAGATCTTGCTGGATTATATAAAATGATTGGTGAGCGTTTGAAACACGCATTCATAGGCAATGAAGCTTGGATTCTATCTTACAAAGAGGAATCTTTTGAAAATATAGGGTTAAAGCCTAGTGGTAGAATGAAACTCTTCAATGGACCTTTGGAGTGTGAGCTAAGAAAGTATGAAATTTTTGATGGTAAATACAAAGAGTTTCGACAAGAGGGAAAAGAACGAAAATCATTTAGAAAGAAAAAGGAGTATGGCAGTTCAGGCAAAGAATACTCAAAAAGCAGAAAACCATCAAATAAAAAGCATTTTTACAACTCATCCAAAAGTAAAAGAAGAAACAATGAAAGCTAAAAAACACCTGCTATTTTTTCTTTTCTTCCTAATTACCGGTGTTTCTCTCTCTACAGCACAAGAACTTAAAAACTTAACGCTGGAGAATTTGACACCGGGAGCAAAGACCTATTTGTCTGTTGAAAACCTATATAACATTCAATGGTGGGGTGATTTTTATGCCATTCCCAATAACGATTCCTTATGCATATACAATCCTAAAAAAGAGAAAAAGGAATTTGTCATTAGGCGCGATTCACTGAACAAATACTTACCTAAAGAAGGTACACTGACAAGTATGTACTCTGTTTCATTGCCTTGGAGTGCCGAACAACATCTTTTAATTCAAAAGAAAAATCTGTTTTTTATATACGATTGGGCAAAAAATAAATTAATTAATAAGATAGAGATAAAAGGGAAAGCCCAGAACATTGACTTTCATTCACTCAGCAAAAACGTGGCATATACCATTGATAACAATCTATATGTAAACAATATGCGAGTAACCTTGGAACCCGAAGGAGTGGTTTGTGGTAAAAGTGTACACCAACAAGAGTTCGGAATTAACAAAGGAACCTTCTGGAGCCCCGGGGGACGATTACTTGCTTTTTACAAAATGGATGAGAGAATGGTTGATCAATATCCATATACAGAATTAAAAAAGTCCACAACTACAACCCAAAGCATTCACTACCCTATGGCTGGAGAAAAAAGCCACAAAGTGAGTGTCGGTGTCTATAATGTTTACGAAGACTCTTTTATTTATCTAAACACGGGAGACCCTACTGACCGATACTTTACAAATATCAGTTGGGCACCGGATGAGAAAAGTGTTTTTCTGATTGAGTTAAACAGAGAGCAAAATTTGGCAAAGCTTTGTCAATACAATGTGCAAACAGGTAACCTGATGAAAGTTTTATTTGAAGAGTCTCATCCTAAATACGTAGAGCCACAAAATCCCATTACTTTTATACCTTGGGCTACAGATCATTTTATATACCAAAGTGAAAAAGATGGATTTAATCACCTCTATATGTACAACACAGAAGGAGAGTTGATTCAGCAAATAACAAAAGGAGAATGGTTAGTGACAAAGCTGATTGGCTTTAATACTAAACAAAAAGAGATAATTTATAGCAGCACAGAAAGTTCTCCTTTGGAAAATCACCTTTATGCTATTAATGCCAAAGGAGAGAAGAGGCTCTTAAATGAAGCGGAAGGTGTTCATAGTGCAATTCTAAGTCCATCGGGCGAGTATATCATTGATAGATATTCCAACCCAAACACTCCTCGTAAAACAGAATGTTATTCAACAATAAACCCCAAAGAGAAACAGACAATACATCAGTCTGATAACCCTTATAAAGAGTATCAACTACCCATTATTGAGGTAGATACCCTTTTAGCTGCCGATAATAAAACTACGTTGTACTACAGAATGGTAAAACCTGCAAATTTTGACCCAAACAAAAAGTACCCTACCATCATTTATGTTTACGGTGGCCCTCACGCACAACTAATCACAAAGGATTGGTTATGGGGAACTCGTGGTTGGGACATATATATGGCAAATAAAGGATATATTGTTTTCACCTTGGATAATAGAGGAAGCAGTAACAGAGGTTTAGCTTTTGAAAACAGCACGTACAAGCAACTCGGGGTTATAGAAACAATGGATCAAATGAAAGGAGTGGAATGGCTAAAAACCCAACCCTATGTGGATGCAGAAAGACTAGGAGTTCACGGTTGGAGCTTTGGTGGACATATGACGCTTTCATTACTTCTAAAACATCCGGGGGTATTTAAGGTAGGGGTATCTGGAGGTCCGGTAGTAGATTGGAAATTCTACGAAATTATGTATGGAGAACGTTATATGAGTAGCCCTAAAACAAACGCTGAAGGATATGAGTTGACAGATATGAAAAAATATGCAGGGAAATTAAAAGATCAACTGCTGATAATTCACGGTGGAATGGATAACATATGTGTACCTCAACACACTTTCTCCTTTATAAATGCTTGCATAGAAGCAGGAACACAGCCCGATTTATTTATTTATCCCAACCATGGTCACAATGTGATTGGTAAAGACCGGGTTCACTTACTAGAGAAAATTACGCGATATTTTGACGATTTTTTATAAACAAACAGTTGTTTTTGAATTAATACATTATTATGAGACTTTTACTTTTAGGATCAGGTGGTAGAGAGCATGCTTTAGCTTGGAAAATGGCACAAAGCACACAATTAGACAAACTATTTATTGCTCCGGGTAACCCCGGAACAGCTTCAGTTGGAGAAAATGTAAATCTTTCCATTACAGATTTTGAAGCCTTAAAAAAATGGAGTGTAGACAATCAAATTGATACCATTGTTGTTGGACCTGAAGTTCCTTTGGTAGAAGGCATATACGATTCTTTTCAAGAAGACAAAAACACGCAACACATTTCAATTATAGGACCTTCGAAAGATGCGGCTCAACTTGAGGGAAGCAAGGAGTTTGCCAAAGCATTTATGGGGCGTCACAACATACCTACTGCAAAATATAAGAGCATCACTAAAGATAACATAGAAGAAGGAATCGCTTTCCTTGAAACGCTTAATGCCCCCTATGTACTTAAAGCAGATGGATTATGTGCAGGAAAAGGAGTTTTGATACTTCCAACTCTAGATGAGGCTAAACAAGAACTCAACCAGATGCTTTCAGGCAGCTTCGGATCAGCAAGTCAAACAGTAGTAATTGAGGAATTTCTGTCGGGCATTGAATGCTCCGTATTTGTTTTAACTGATGGAACAAACTACAAAGTTCTACCTGTTGCAAAAGACTACAAACGCATTGGGGAAAAAGACACCGGATTAAACACCGGAGGTATGGGAAGTATAACTCCTGTTCCATTTGCAGACGAAGTTTATATGGAGAAAGTTCGTAAGCAAATTATTGAACCTACTGTCAATGGATTAAAGAAAGAAAACTTGGTTTACAAAGGATTTATCTTCATTGGATTAATTAAAGTAAACAACGAGCCTTATGTTATTGAATACAACGTTCGGATGGGTGATCCCGAAACAGAAAGTGTAGTTCTACGCATAAAAAGCGACTTACTCGACTTATTGAAAGGAGTTTCTGAAGGGAACTTAGACACCAAAGAATTGGCATTAGACAACAGAACAGCTGCTTGTGTGGTGCTAGTTAGTGGAGGGTATCCGGAAGAGTTCAAAAAAGGATTTACCATTCACGGGTTGGATAAACAAAATGAGTTTCCTGATAGTTTCATATTCCACGCTGGAACAGCTCAAAATGGAGCGGATATTGTAACAAATGGAGGACGGGTTTTAGCCATCTCTTCCTACGGAGAAAATCAAGAAGAAGCACTAAAAAACAGCTATAAATTGGCACAAGCGATTGATTTTGAAGGGAAATACTACCGCAACGATATAGGTTTTGATTTATAAGAAAGGCTAAAACGTGAGAAGGAATTCATTACAGACAAGAAAAAAATTAGGACGATCCATCTTTGGCTTCTCCCTGATAATCTCTGCTATATTTTGGATTGTAGCCTTGTTTTTTTCTTCTCCTTCTTTGCCAACCAATCCTTTTGTTCTAAATATATTTCAAAATTTTCCTAATGAAGTTTCTATAGGATTGGCATTTGTTGTGTTTCTAGTAGTGGGCTATTTATTAATTCCACTCAACAATAAGTTTGGATTAATTCAAATAAGAGCATCATTGCAAACTTCATTTTTTTTCCTCTTTGTATCGGCTTGCCCATTTCTGCATAAAGCACAAATAGGAATTATAATCCCATTCTTATTCTTAGGCATACTTTTCACCCTTTTCAGCAGTTATCAGGAAAAACGATCCGGTACATTACTCTTTCAAACGTTTATTTATCTGGGAATCATTAGTCTGCTAATTCCTCAGTTTCTGTTTTTCATTCCTATACTACTCATTGCTTCTCTTATGGTGCAATCACTGAACACCAAGAGTTTCTGTGCCTCCCTTTTAGGTTACATAACCCCTTATTGGTTCTTGTTTGCCTTTGCTTTTTTTACCCAACAAATGGATTATTTCTATGCCCCCTTTAAGGAGGCTTTTCATTGGCATTCAGACTTTTTAGTTTACAATTTATCTACCGTTCATTTAATAACTCTGGGGTATTTTCTGGCATTATTTATTATTAGTAGCTTACACTATGTCATTAATCGTCATCGGAACAAACTCAATATACGGACCTTTTTGAATGTTATTATTTTAATAACTACTACACTCTATCTGTTTGTTATTTTACAACCCATTCATCTCATCCTTTTATTTCCTTGTATATTCATAGGAAACAGTATTCTAGTTGCTCACCTCTTTGCTTTAACAAAAGGTAAATGGGCCAATGGATTCTTCATTTTAGCATCAATGGGTTTATTTGCAATTTTTGTCCTTAACTTATGGAATCTTTTATAGCTTTTTTAATTGATTGGGGTTATTGGGGAATGCTTATATCAGCCTTTCTAGCCGGTACTATAGTGCCTTTCAGCTCAGAAACCATACTCTTAGCTCTCTTACACCCCAGCTTAGGACTAGACCCAACAATATGTGTAATTGTTGCCACTATAGGCAATACATTGGGTGGACTGACCTGCTACTTCATAGGACGAGCAGGAAATATGGATTGGATATACAAATACTTTAAGGTTTCGGAAGTTAAATTAAGAAGAATGAAAATCATTTTATATAAAAGAAGTGGATTCGTGGCATTCTTCGCTTTTCTTCCGGGTATTGGAACCGTCATAGCCATCACTTTAGGCTTAATCAGAAGTCATTTGGGAATTGTAACCCTAAGTATGGTAGCAGGGAAATTACTAAGATATATTTTAATCGCTTTTTTTGCGGAAGGAGTCTTTTCATATTTTGTATAACAGCATGGATAAAAAAGAGATTATAATAAAAGAAACTGAAGATGGAAGCAAAACCTTCTTTATCCCCTCTTTGAATGAGCATTATCACTCTACCAAAGGAGCCCTAACGGAATCTCAACACATTTTCATCAAAAATGGATTTGATTTGTTTGATAAAGACCAACTGAACATCTTAGAGGTGGGCTTTGGAACCGGATTAAATACCTACCTAACTGCTCGTGAAGCAGAAGATAAACAAATTAAAACACACTATACCACATTAGAAAAGTATCCTTTGTCCTGGAAAGAGGTAAGTTCATTAAACCACGAACCAGACGATTTATTAAAGAATATTCACCTTGCCGAATGGAATCGCCCCCTAGAACTATCACCCTTTTTTACACTACACAAAATGGAAGGAGACTTCAAAAATGAAATATTCAAGCTTTCCAATGAATTTTACGATGTGGTTTACTTTGATGCTTTTGCTCCGGAGAAACAACCGGAGATGTGGCAAGAAAACCTTTTTCAACAACTATACGTTATAATGAAACCCAAAAGCATACTTACTACCTATTGCGTGAAAGGTGTAGTAAAACGGATGCTAAAAAACTGTGGATTTCAGGTACAAAAAATCCCCGGTCCTCCGCAGGGAAAAAGAGAAATTTTACGTGCTATAAAGAATTAATAAGAAAGAAAAATGAAAGTCCATCACATCCTACTTATCGTATTCGGCTTATTTTTAATGAACTCTTGTTCAGTAAAATCAAAAGAAGGAGAACGCCAACTTACGGTAACCATAGAACCCATAAAATATTTCACAGAAGCAATTGTAGGCAACAAGTACATTGTACACACAATGGTTCCCAATGGAACTAGTCCGGAAACATACGATCCTACCCCTCAACAGTTGGTTAAACTATCAAAAAGTAAAGCCCTTTTTTACACAGGCTATCTTGGTTTTGAACAACTCTGGATGGAAAGATTGCAGGAAAATGCCCCTGAAACAACTTTCTTCAACTTATCGGAGGGTGTACCTCTTATTGAGGAAACAGAGGAGCACGAAGGACATACGCACAAAGGAGGAATAGAACCACACATTTGGAACTCCCCAAAAAATGCTTTAATTATTCTTCATAACATCTATTCAGCTGTAATTGACATAGATCCGGAAAACAAAGCATTTTATCAGGAAAACTATGAAGTGGAACAACAAAAAATAAAAGCAACGGCTCAACAAATTGATTCCCTATTAAAGGAACCAACTCAATCCAAGTCTTTTATGATTTACCATCCTGCACTATCCTATTTTTCCAGAGATTATGGTTTAACTCAACTAAGTATTGAAGAGGGAGGGAAAGAACCTTCACCCTATCACTTAAAAGAGTTAATAAATACCGCAAAAGAGAACAAGGTGAAAGTGATTTTTATACAACCAGAGTTCGACCAGAAAAATGCAGCCATTATTGCCAAAGAGGTCGGAGCTATTTTAGTTCCCATCAATCCCCTGGCGTATGACTGGCATCAAGAGATTATTCATACCGCCGAATCATTAAAGTAATTTTTCACATGGAAAAAAGAGAGGATAAGGAAAACCAACGTTTAGTTTCCATCAATCAAGTAACGGCAAGCTACGATCAGAAAATTGTACTTAAAGAGGCTAACTTAACTATTTATAAAAACGATTTCTTAGGCATCATTGGACCAAATGGTGGAGGAAAAACAACTCTCATCCGATGTATTTTAGGACTTCACCCTGCTTATAAAGGGAAAATTACATTCTACCGCGAGAATACCATCGTTCCCGAATTAACCATTGGCTACTTACCCCAGTATCATAATATTGATAAAAAGTTCCCTATCTCTGTATTCAATGTCATTGCCTCCGGATTGGCTTGTAAAACCTCTTTGATAGGTAAAATTCCCTCTCATCATCAAGAAGCGATAGAGTACATCATCAACCAGGTGGGGTTAAATGATTATAAAGATCAATCCATAGGAAAATTGAGTGGCGGACAGATTCAACGGGCTCTTTTAGGAAGGGCAATTGTTTCAAATCCTGAATTATTAATTTTAGACGAACCCAGCACTTACATTGATCGTGAATTTGAGACTAAACTTTACGAATTATTGCAAGACATTAATAAACACTGTGCCATTGTGTTGGTAAGTCACGACATTGGTACCGTTCTTCAACAAGTAAAATCAATAGCTTGTATCAACGAAACATTGGACTATCATCCGGACACGGAAATCTCTAATGCGTGGTTGGAAAAGAACTATCACTGCCCCATAGAGCTATTAGGACACGGAAATATACCTCATCGGGTATTGAAAAAACACGCCTAAATAGGATGTCTAAATATTCTAAAAAAGATTATATATTATTGATTAATAGCATTTTTAAACTTCTTATTCCTTTACTTTACCACAAATCACTATCTTTGCACCATTAAATAAATTTAATTGATTCAAATAGAGGCTAATGAAACAATACAAAAAGATAAACAACCTGGTAGGTTGGCTCGTTTTTTTCATCGCTGCTACTGTCTATTGTCTGACGATTGAACCTACAGCTAGCTTTTGGGATTGTGGTGAATTTATTACCACAGCTTATAAATTAGAGGTTGGACACCCTCCAGGTGCTCCTTTTTTTATGTTAACAGCCAACTTCTTCACTCAATTTGTGAATGACCCCTCTTTGGTTGCAAAGATGGTTAACTATATGAGTGCATTAATGAGTGGTGCTTGTATTTTGTTTCTTTTTTGGTCTATTACTCATTTAGTTAGAAAGCTTTTAGTTAAAGAATTCCAAGAATCGGTTAGTACCGGACAAATCATTACTATTATGGGTAGTGGTGTTGTAGGGGCTTTAGCTTATACCTTTAGTGACACCTTTTGGTTTAGCGCAGTGGAGGGTGAGGTTTATGCCTATTCATCTCTTTTCACAGCCATTGTTTTCTGGTTAATATTGAAATGGGAAGATGTTGCCGACCAGCCTCACTCTGATAAATGGCTCATTTTAATAGCCTATTTAACCGGATTAAGCATTGGGGTGCACCTATTGAACTTACTTTGTTTGCCTGCGATTGTGTTGGTGTATTACTTCAAGAAAAACCTAAAAGCCAATTTGAAAGGCTCCATACTAGCTTTAATGGGTTCTGCCGTATTGGTAGCCATCGTTCTTTATGGCATGGTACCTGGGGTAGTTAAAGTTGGGGGTTGGTTTGAACTTCTTTTTGTTAACACCTTAGGACTTTCTTTTAACTCCGGAGTCATTGCCTACTTAATCATTTTGGTTTCTATCTTGGTTTGGAGCATCTATGAAAGCTTGAATCAAAAAAGTAAAATGAGAACCAACATCTCTTTCTTACTGACCATTGCTTTAGTGGGTATACCTTTCTATGGACACGGAGTAAAGAGTGTGATTATTGGACTGATTATTTTGGCTGGTTTAGCCTTTTACCTATTTAGCGAAAGCATTAACGCAAAATACAAAATATCTGCTCGCGTACTAAATACCTCTTTACTTTGTGTAATGATGATTTTAATTGGATATTCATCGTATGCACTCATTGTTATTCGTTCTACAGCGAACCCTCCAATGGATCAAAACTCGCCGGAAGATATTTTCACTTTAGGAGAGTATTTGGCTCGTGAGCAATATGGAACACGTCCCCTATTCTATGGTGAGACATTTGCATCAAGAGTAGAGCTGGAGGTAAAAGATGGCTACTGTGTACCTCTTCAGAAATCAGAATCTACTAAATATATTCGTAAAGAAAAGAGTGACTCACAAGAGAAAGATTCGTACGTAGAAGTTCCGGGTCGCATTGAGTACACTTATGCTCAAAATATGCTATTCCCTCGTATGTATAGCAGCAATCATGCTGATTACTACAAGCGTTGGATGGATATTGAAGGAAAGCAGGTAATGTACGACCAGTGTGGTGAAATGATTCCTCTAACCATTCCTACTTTTTGGGAAAATATAAAATTCTTCTTCTCTTATCAAGTCAATTATATGTATTGGCGTTATTTCCTATGGAACTTTGTAGGTCGTCAAAACGACATTCAGGGACACGGAGAAATTGAAAACGGAAACTGGATTACAGGCATCTCTTTCATAGACAATAAACTGGTAGGAAACCAGCAACTTTTACCCACAGACTTAAAAGAGAACAAAGGTCGTAATGTATATTATGGTTTGCCTTTACTCTTAGGTATCATTGGTATATTCTGGCAATTATATAGAGGAAAAGAGGGTACTAAACAGTTCTGGGTTGTATTTTTCTTATTCTTTATGACCGGATTAGCCATTGTGCTTTACCTGAATCAAACGCCTATGCAACCGCGTGAACGTGACTATGCTTATGCCGGTTCTTTCTACGCTTTTGCCATTTGGATTGGACTGGGTGTAGCCGGTGTTACCCGACTCATAAAGCATTACTTCAAGGCAAACCGAACAGTTGCGGCTAGTATTGCTACTCTTATTTGTATCTTAATTCCTATACAAATGGCCAGCCAGACGTGGGATGATCACGACCGTTCCAATCGTTATGTAGCCAGAGATTTTGGACAAAACTACCTAATGTCTCTTCCTGAAGAAGGGAACCCCATTATATTTACTAATGGAGATAACGACACGTTCCCTCTTTGGTACAACCACGAAGTAGAAGGCTTCCGGACTGATGCCAGAACGTGTAACCTCAGTTACTTGCAGACCGACTGGTACATTGACCAAATGAAGAGACCCGCCTACGATTCTCCTGCTCTGCCCATTACCTGGGATCGAATTGAATATGTAGAAGGAACCAATGAGTATGTTGCTATCCGTCCCGAATTAAAGAAACAATTGGATGCTCTTTACAGTCAGGCAGAAAATAAGCCGGAGGTATTAGAGGCACTACATAAAGAGTTTGGAGAAAACCCTTATGAATTAAAAAATATTCTAAAATATTGGGTTCGTTCCGATAAAGAAGAATTGAAGGTTATTCCCACCGACAGTCTTGTTATCACCATTGACAAAGAAGCGGTGCGAAAATCGGGTATGCTTATACCTAAAGCTTTGGGAGATTCCATTCCCGATGTAATGAGTATTTCTTTGAAAGGAAAAAGAGCACTCTACAAAAGTGAATTGATGATGCTTGAAATGATTGCTCAGGCTAACTGGGAACGCCCTATATATATGGCAATAACAGTGGGCAGTGAAAATCGTATTTCTTTTGAAAGAAATTTTATACAAGAAGGACTAGCCCTACGCTTCACTCCATTTAATATGGAAGAGTTAAATAGCAAAATAGATGTTGAGAAGACCTACGATAATCTGATGAACAAATTTAAGTTTGGAGGAATCAATCATCCCAACATTTATATTGATGAGAATGCAATGCGAATGTGTTATACACACAGAAGATTATTTGCAACACTTACAACAGAATTACTAAAAGAGAACCAAAAAGATAAAGCACTGAAAGCCTTACGCTATTGCGAGGAGATGATTCCTCCATCCAATGTTCCTTATGATATTCAGAACGGAGCATTGCAATTGGCTGAAGCTTTCTATATGCTTGGTGAAATAAAAGAGGGTGACCGAATAGCAGGAGCACTTGCTGATAAATCGGTGGAATACCTCACCTGGTACTTGAGTCTTGACACTTACAGTATGGCTGTATCTTCAAGAGAAATAGAGTATCACCTTACACTTCTGAACACCGGGCAAGCATTAATGAAGGAATATAACGTGGAGATGGCAGAAACTTATGAGAATAAGCTAAACCAACTTTATGACGTTTATATTGCTAAGGTTAAACTTAAATAATAACGGATGCTTATAGAACAGCCACCTAAAATATTTCGCAATCTATATCCGGAAGCAATCTTCCGGATGGATGCAAATGAAAAGGCTATATATTTAACATTTGATGATGGTCCTATTCCCGAAGTAACTCCTTGGGTCTTAGACTTATTAAATGAACACCAAATTAAGGCTACCTTTTTTATGGTTGCCGACAACGTAAGAAAACACCCCGACGTATACCAAATGGTAGTAGACGCAGGTCATCAAGTGGGTAATCACACTTATAATCATTTACGTGGCTTTGAGCATAACGCAAAAGACTATATAGACAACGTGGAACTTGCTCAAGAACTTCTTGATAGTCCCCTGTTTAGACCACCTCACGGCCAGATGAAGCCCAAGCAATATAAGAAGCTCAAAGAGGAGTATAAAATTATTATGTGGGATTTGGTGACCAGAGATTACAGTAAAATTGTAGATGGTGTAAATGTTTTTAAGAAAGTGGTGAAATACACCCGAAACGGCTCTATTGTTACTTTTCACGACTCCTTAAGATCGTGGAACAAAGGAAATTTACAATACGCTTTACCTCGTTCTATCGAGTTTTGGAAGGAAGAGGGTTATGAATTCAAGCTACTCTAAAAAAGAGATCACAGAAAAAATTAAAGCCGAGGCCAAACGTCTCGGTTTTTCTGCCTGTGGAGTAGCCTCAGCCCAGAAAGTAACCAAAGAACAACAACTTTACTTCAAGGAGTGGTTACATAAAGAGTATGCTGCCGATATGTCCTATCTGCACAATCATTTGGAAAAGAGATTGAATCCGCAATTACTCTGTGAAGGAACGCAAAGCATTATCTCTGTGGCTTTAAACTACTACCCCCAACAAAAACTAGATTCAAATACCTATCAAATTGCCTGGTACGCTTATGGCAAAGATTACCACTTGGTAATGAAAGAAAAACTCAATCAGCTCTTTGACTACATTCACAACGAAATTACACCCATTCAAGGTCGAGTTTTTTGTGATACAGCTCCTGTTATGGAGCGTTATTGGGCTTATCAGGCAGGACTAGGTTGGATTGGAAAAAATAACCAACTGATTATTCCACATCAAGGTTCCTTTTTTTTCTTAGGTGAGCTTTTTATTGATATTGAACTGGAATACGACAAACCTCAAAAAAACAGATGTGGTAATTGTACGCTCTGCATTGAGGGCTGTCCTACTCAAGCGTTACAAGCGCCCTATCAGTTAGACAGCAGAAAATGTATTTCCTACCTGACCATTGAAAATAGAAATGAGATTCCGGAAGAACTTCATCCGTCACTAAGCGATAAAATATATGGCTGTGATGATTGTCAAAAAGTTTGTCCTTGGAATCGTTTCTCCACTCCCACATTAATAAAAGAGTTTCACCTCTCCCCCACTTTATTAGCAATGAAAAAAAAGGACTGGATTACATTGAATGAAGTACAATATCAAGAATTATTCCGAAAAAGTGCGGTTAAACGAGCTAAATTTCAAGGTTTAACCCGAAACATTTCTGCGGTATCGAAGCAAGAAACAGATTCGTTATAAAACACAGAAAGCCCCTCCAATGTCTTAAATTTTCGCATCAAATAAATCCACCAAAGGGAGGTACTCATTTTCGGTCCTAGACCGGACACCGTTAGGTCCTAGATCGAGAGGCCTTTTGTCCTAGACCGACACCCCTTAAGTCCTAGACCGACAAAAAGTAAGAGTAAACCGAGGTTCTATTGGGTGTAGAAGGGGTACAAAGATTCACCGTTAGATGATTTCTTTTGTATTTATATTTTACCTTTTAATATCAATATAGGAAATTAAATACTCCCCTTTAGATGCGTATCTTTTCAACTTTTATTCCTTCTGTTTATTTCGTAAGAGTAATGCTATTTTATATTATTGCCAAACAACAGAAAACCGTAGGCCATCCACACCGTAATTCATGAAATTATTTAAAGTAAAACTTAGAGGAATAATAGGGAGCTTATTAAAATCAATCTCTGTCATAGTTATATGAGGATTAGAATTGGAATCAAAATAAAGGGTGTAAAAGTCTATTTCATCGATTTGCTCTTTTTCAATTGTGCTTAACTCCTGGCCGGACATTCTTTTTTTCATAAGTTCCATAGCCTCTTCTTTTTCTATATCAGTTTCTACAAATAGAAAAAGAATCTTTCCATATGTAATTAAGTTAACGTAAGCTAAATTCTGTATATCTTCATTCTCTTTAAAAGCTCCCTCTATTTTCTTAGGATAATCCGCAATTAATCGAAAAGAGGACCTGCATTCTTGATAAATAAACCCATTCTTTTTTTGCATCTCTTTTTGAGTATAAGGTGAACCGTATAGTAATTCATCTAATTTTAACCCCAAATTACACATACCTAACTTATGCAATTGTTTGTGTGAGGAATAAAACAAAGGTGTTGATGAATAAAAGAATTCTATATTTTGTGGATTATCAAAGTGCTTCACCTCTTCTGCTAGTTTATCCGTCATTTCCTTCGTAGGTTTTACATTTTTATAATACCTTAAATGCTTGAATTTGTCGTAATATCCAAAGGTTATATTTTTAAACCCATCTTGCTCATAGAAAACCACCTGACTAGGATTGCTTACTTTCCTATTTAAGATGGCACCCATATAAATATTCTCACTTATGGATGGATTAATAAAAGTAGTAGTAGACTTAATATCATAGCCTATTCTTTTACCATTCTCAATAATGGGTGTGGTGTAGAAACCATTTACATTGAAAATATAAAATTCACTCTCTATTTCTTTTTCCTCTTCTACCTCTTGTTCTTTTCCTGTTTGCTTAATATGTATCTTTTGAGTAATCTGTTCTAGTGTAATCAATAAGTCGACTTCTCGTTCTATTGCTGAGGTGTCGTTTGGAAGAATCGTAACGGCCAAGTATTCATTTTTCTCCTTTTTTATTTTCTCCACAGCACAACATTTGGAATTGTTAGAAACATCCCAGTCAGCACTTGCTTCAATTTGAATTAACTCTGTTTTGCCTAAGTAATCAGAATTTATGGTTTTTGTCTTTATTATTATGTATGGCCTCATCAGAATTACATTCTCTTTTTCTTCGCAAGAAGAGAACAAAAGTAAACCTATAAAAACGGATAGTAAAATCGACCTTAATTGCATATTTTTTGTATTTTTATTTCTCGGCCTGCAATTTATTAAAATATTCCCAATCGGAGTAACAAACATTAATTATAAAAAATATTTTAACATTAAGGAGTACAAATATTGCATTTTACACAGAACAACCATACAACCAGTGATATTTAAATTCTGAAATTATTACTAATAATCAAGAAGTCCCAACTCCTTCAAAGAGTCGGGACTTTTCCTTTTATCTATACCCAATCGGAAAAGATAAGAAGATACCTAACGATTGATTATTACAAATCTGTAATTTGGGAGAAATCCTGATCACCATAATCTAAATTCTCCCCCCATACCCCAATATGAGTAACGTGATTGACAAAAGCAAAAATCTGATATTCAGCCCTTGAGTTCGTTTATAACTAGTGAAAGATTGAAATCAATGATTAAAACTTACGACTTATAATAAATATTTAGGAGTAAAAGAGATACTGATCTCTTTTTGATCTCTAAGTATTATTAGTCTAGTTGGTTTTTCACTTTTAAGAAAATCATTGAATTCATTATCTAAAATTTCTGCAACCTCTCTATTGTTAATCTTAATAATAGTATCACCAAGTTGAAGACCATTTTGGAATGCTTCACATTGATCATAAATAGATTCTACTGTAGCGAAGGCCCCTCTCTTCATAGCATAAAAACCAATAGAAGTGGATAAAAATGGCTCATCATATTTATTGTTCTTTGACAAATAGAGCTTATTGTTTTTGTAATCGATAGCGAAATTAAATCGATCTAATATAGCATTACCCAGCAGTCCATCATAGTGAGTATTAGAAAATGCACCAAGCGTGTCCAACGAGTAACATATTATAGAATTTTCCAAAGAGTAGTCGCTTATACTTATGGATGATGCACGAAACTCTCCACCACGAGAATTTCCGCCCAAAGCACCACCGTGAAGAATTGTATAGGTTATATCATCATCAATCTGGTCTTTTTTATTGTTATAATAAGGAGTATTTAGTATCACCGTTTCTGCACAGCCCAAGTCCATTAACAATCTAGGTTTAATCGTAATGCCATTGCTCAACTTTATTTTAACTGAAAAGTAGATTCGTCCATTCACATATTCAAATGGGACATCCACATCATACATTTCAGCATTTACTTCAGGTAAGATAAGCAGTGTAGAGTTCTCATTATCCACACATAAAACCTGTTCCTTTAGGAACTCATTACCAATAATACCAGCAATGTTATCGCCATTGATAGCAGTTAATTCAAAGATTGGAATATCGGTAAATATTAGCGTGTTTCTTTTATCTATAGTAACTCGTATTGAATCCTTTAGTAGAACAATCTCTTTATGGGCAGTGCTTCCGGCACCACGCATTTTTACCGATTGAGGTTGAACTTTGATTAGGGATGGATGCCTACTTAAAAATGTGCTATCAATATATAAGCCATCAGCTCCTGTATCGAAAACAAAACGTCCTTCAATACTATCGTTTAAAAGTGCTGTAATATAAAAAAAGCCATCTTTTTCAAATGGAATGGGAGTATTTGGTTCTTTGCTATTGCATGAAATTGTTCCTACAATTAGACAACCTAAACAAATGGCATTTACAATCCAACATTTTAGACCCTTTAAAAATCCAGTCATATAAACAACTATAAAATGGTTAATAAACTATAGAACAAAGATAGTTGTTCCATAGATATATGTAAATTTAATAAGTCTCTTTGTTTGAGATCTGAGTTAGATTAATTAAAAGATTGCTAGTTGTTTACCCTTTGTAGCACTAAACCCAATTGAAGACTTCTTGGATAAAAAGTTGTAAGCTGTAATTACCTGATACTCTATTTGCTGTAAACCTTGTAAATAAATGATGTTTGGATTGCTCTCTACTTGATAACTATTTTTCAACTCGCCATTAATCGCCTCAACTACAGAACACTTTCTCATTCAAGTTTTTACTGTCATTGTCATCAATAGTTTTCTCTCTTGTTGTAAATACTTGTTATCAAATGCAACAGAATAATCACATAACCAGTGATATTTAAATTCCGAAATTAGTACTCATAATCAAGAAGTCCCAATTCCGTCTGGAATTGAGACTTCTTGATACTATTTATTCAACCGAAAAAGGTACAATAAATACCTTACTATTGATTATTTCAAATCTGTAATTTTGGAAAAATCCTGATCGCCATAATCTAAGTTCTCTCCCCCCATGCCCCAAATAAAGGTATAGTTATGAGTGGCAGCAGCAGAGTGAATAGACCATTCTGGAGAAAGAACCGCTTGATCCCCTTTCATCCAGATGTGTCTGGTTTCATCTACCTCGCCCATTAAATGGCAAACCGCATGCTCTTCGGGTACTTCAAAATAGAAATAAGCCTCCATTCTACGTGAATGCACGTGAGCCGGCATCGTATTCCAAACACTTCCGGTTGACAACTCCGTCATACCCATTTGCAGCTGACACGTAGGAAGCACCTGATTCACAATCATCTTATTGATTTTACGTTCATTAGATCCTTCCAAAGAACCCATCTCTGCCACAATAGCATCTGCTTTAGTGATTAATTTATCCGGGTAATTACGATGAGCTGTGGTTGAGTTAAAATAGAACTTAGCCGGATTCTTTGCATCTAAACTCTTAAATGTTACTTTTCTGTCACCTGAACCTAAATATAAGGCTTCTTTGTAGTTCAAAGTAAACTCTTTACCATCTACTGTAATCACACCACCTGCACCTCCTACACAGAAAACACCTAATTCTCTGCGAGTTAAGAAGAAAGGAGCTTTTAGTGGATCAATGGTTTCCAACTCCAACTCTTCATGGACAGGCATTGCTCCACCTACAATCATTCGGTCGTACATGGAGTAAACCAGATTCACCTCGTCCGGAGTAAAAACTTTTTCAATTAAGAAATCACGACGTAGGCGTGAGGTATCATAACTCTTCGCATCTTCCGGGTGAGATGCATAACGAATTTCAGAATTTGTTTTCATATCTATATTATTTTAGTTTATTACTGTTCGTGACCGCACACAAAACAAATATAATCATTTTAAATCGAACTTAAAGTGAATGAGGGCAATAACACAAAGCTTTAACACTCACTTCAAGATTACTTAAAAAGTGAAAACATTCTTATTGGTACTATTTGGTTAAACGAATTGAGACAGTTAAAGGTGCTTTCTTTTGCTCAGTGAACTGATGTAGATATTGATTCCAAGCCTCTAAGTTCTCAAAGTGTGCCTTACTCCACGCAGCCCCCCAATAATAACTGAATACACCTCCGGGGTTTAACGTATTAACCCCAACCAAGTGTCCCAAAATATTACCCCTATTCTTCTCTACTTCCTCTTTTGAAAAGGGCATAAATTCCGTTCTCTCCACTCCGTATGGAAAACTAAGCCCCACATAGATTTCTCCATTCTCACCACTCATATCTTCGGTAGGATCGGTATAGGCTATGTATCCCACTTCTTGATTCATTACATAAGTATCTTCATTGGGACTATGAACTACAATTCCGGCTAATACATCTGTAGGTTCTTGTAAGTTTTCGTACCGAACATCGGTACGGTTCAAGTGACTTCCTTTATCTAGTGAGATAACCCGCTCTTCTACTACTTTTTCATTCTCACCAACGGCAAAAGGGTGGAAGCACAAACGAACAGTAAAACGTAGAGGTCCGTTATCTAAAATTTCATAATCAATATAATTCTTAGGATAGATAATCTCAGCATCACGAAGCAAAGCATTAGCTCCTCCTCCTAGCGACGGACCAACTCCATAGCGATCCATACCATCCCCATGATCTACGTGATAAGATATTTTTTCCTGAAGTTCTTTTCTATAGCGCTCTTCCACCACAGGATGAGTTACACTTTTGGTCCAAACATCGTAACCAAAACCCAGGTCACCTCGATTTTGGAAAGCAGGTCCATAGGTTCTATAAGCCATCAAATCGTTTTCCCAAGCCACATCATCCAAGCGCTCCGGATATTGACGCCCTAAAACAAGTGTATCCATTGGTTGAGCTACCCCTTTTACAATATGATAGGTTTTACTACTTTGAGCATCTACATTTGCAAGAAAAATCAGCTTTTTATCCGCTGTCCACTGAAAGTCCACATCCTGATGGTTCGCATCCGTTACTTTCAAATTCTCAAAACTAGTTACCCCCAACAAATTAAATATATCCTCCTGAGCTATTTCTATCATCTCAGATAGTCTGTTTTGTGATGTACTATTTTTTATTTCTAGCTGAATACTCTTGGAACTGCAAGAGAAAAAGAAAAAACAAACGAATAAAATACTTAAGACTCTCATTTTTTGTAAGGGTTAAATTTCTAATTCATCAAAAATAATATTTATTTACCGCTAGGACAAAGAAGTGAATCCTTTTTATCGTCACCCCATTTTATTTAATAAGTATTGATAACCGAAACGACAATAAAGACACTTGTGGGCATCGCAATATTTTTTCTGTAATTGAATGATTCCTTGAGAGTCTGCTGCAGAATTTACAGGTATCCCAGACCCACTCCAGGTTCTAATAATACGATTATCCTCAGCTTTCAAATCCTCCAACCACTCCTCAGCACGCAACTTATATTTTTCCTGATGATGATACGTTCCGTAAGCAAAAAGATATGGAATGATTGTATTAATAAGCAACAGTCGTAAGGAGGATTTACCTAAACATTTTATTTTTACTGCCGATTGATTCCCAAAAGAATAATGAGTATCCCAATAAGGCGAGGTTTGTACCTGTAGTCGATTTAATAATTCAGGATAATCTGTAAACTCCAAGAGTTCGCCCTCTATTCCCTCTTTAGTGTGGCACCAATAAGCCAACTGAGCTAAACGAACATACGGAAAATTAGTAGGACGTAACCGCAAGAACCGCCACCACTCTAACGCAATGGTTTCACACTTGAATTTATTTTGCAAAAAATGATACTCGTTTTTTAATGCAGAATAATACTCTTCTTCTTTCTCTTGGGTTAACAAGCCGGCCTGTCCAAAGAACAAAGCCTCCAATTGTAACAGACTATCCCGATGTTTTTGAATGCCTTTGAAAGAGAGTTTTCCTGCCCAATAAGAAAAGGCGTCTCCATTCACTCCAAAACCAAAATTTCTGGCTAGCTGAATAAAAAAGGTTTCACGCCAACTTCCGTTTTGTTTTTTTAAACACTGTAACCAGCTTTCTACACGTTCTTCATATCGTTCCAAACAAAGAGCGGTTAGCCAGGAATGAATGGTGAACTTTGATAATTGGGGTAAAACAAGGTAACATCTGGGATAAACATCTTCGTGAATCAACTCTTTATAGCGAAATCGAATATCTTCAGGAATCGGCAGTTCAAGTTGGGGAATTACTTCCCCGTTACTTCGTTGTATCTGACAATCGGATTGTTCCACAACGTGCAGAACAACAGAGTCGTATCGTTTATCGGTTTGATGTTGATGAACAAACCAATCGGAAGCGTGTTGATGAATCTCAACATTACCAATCCAAAGCAGGTGGTTTATTTTAAGTTTGGCATTGAAGAAGTCGGGACCGGCGTGAATATTAGGAAGTCCGGGATCAATAATCTCTAATTCTAAACCTGAGGTGGTTTTAAGGGGGTACAAGGGGAAAATCTTATGCCTCCACACATAATGCAGAAGAAGTTCCATGTTAACAAATGGTTAATATAACTAGCAAATATAAGAAAAATATTATCTTTGTCTATCAACGAATTCAAGATTAGACAGATAAAAAATTAAACGATATGAAGGTTGCAATCATAGGCTACGGAAAAATGGGGAAAGAAATAGAGAAAGTAGCCAAGAAAAGAGGTCACGAAATTGTATCCATTATTGATATAAAAAACCAAATAGAATTTGAATCCGAGGCATTTAAAAGTGCTGATGTGGCGATAGAGTTTACCAACCCCACCGTAGCATACCAAAATTACTTAAGAGCTTTTGAAGCAGGAGTAAAAGTGGTTTCCGGAAGTACAGGCTGGTTAGAAGAACACAGCGAAGATATGAAACGGTTTTGTGAAGAAGATGGACAAACTTTTTTCTGGTCGTCCAACTTTAGCCTAGGAGTAGCCATCTTTTCTTCTGTTAACCGGAAGCTAGCACAGATTATGAATAAGTTTACCAACTACGATGTAAAGATGTCCGAAACACATCACATTCATAAGCTAGATGCTCCCAGTGGAACAGCCATTACCCTGGCAGAGGATATTTTACATACCATTGACCGAAAAACATCCTGGGTTAATGAAGCCGGCCAATCCAAAGACCAATTGGAGATTGAATCCATTCGGGAGGGAGAGGTATTTGGTATTCACAGCATAACTTACGATTCGTCCGAAGATGAAATAACCATTACCCATAATGCGAAGAACAGAGAGGGTTTTGCGTTAGGTGCTGTGGTAGCTGCCGAATTTACTGCCCAAAACAAGGGATACCTAGGAATGAAAGATTTATTCCCTTTCTTATACGAATAAACATATAAACAACATGAAGCAAGTCAGTAAAAAACAATGGAGGAAATTCCTCCTTGTCATCCTACTTTATCTACTATTTTTACTCTGGGTTCAAAGTTGGTTAGGCTTAATTGTAGTGCCTTTTCTCTTTGACATATATATCACTAAAAAAATCCCTTGGGGATGGTGGAAAACAACGAAGAACTCTGTTGTACGCTCCATTATGAGTTGGGTAGATGCCATTCTTTTTGCTTTGGTTGCTGTTTATTTTGTAAACATCTATCTTTTCCAGAACTATCAAATTCCTTCTTCCTCTTTGGAGAAGACAATGTTAGTAGGCGACTTTCTATATGTTAGTAAAATAAGCTATGGTGCAAGAATTCCTAACACACCTCTTTCTATGCCTTTGGCTCAACATACGCTTCCTGTTTTTAACACCAAGTCGTATATTGAATGGCCTCAATGGAAATATAAAAGGGTAAAAGGAACCGGAACAGTGAAGTTAAATGACATTGTAGTATTTAACTTTCCGGCAGGAGACACGGTGGCTCTAAATAATCAACAAGAAGACTTTTACTCTTTGGCATACCGGGAAGGAAAGCGCTACTATCCCAAGAAAGTGGAAATGGATAGTTTGACACGCTGGGAACAAAAAAACATATTCGATTTATATTACAATGCAGGTAGAAAACACATTCTGGAGAATCCTCAGATTTATGGAAAAGTGATTCACCGTCCGGTAGACCGCAGAGAAAACTACGTGAAACGTTGTGTGGGTACGCCCGGAGACACCTTGCAGATTATAAATAGAGTGGTTCACATCAATGGCAAGCCCATAGATACGGCCAAAGGCATTCAACACAACTATTTTGTTCAAACCACAGGCCCTTTCATTCCGGATGAAATGTTCCGCGATTTGGGCATCAGCAAAGAAGGACAAAATTTAATGAGCACCGATGCCGGTTGGCTCCCTTACCTCTCCGATTTAAGTTTAGTAACCTATAATGACGAAGGAAAGATTAATCCGGTGTATCATCTTCCGCTAACTCAAGAGATGTATAACACACTGAACAACAATAAAAAGCTAGTCAGCCAAATAGTAGACGAACCCGAGTTCTTTAGTGGTCAGATGTATCCCATGAATTTGCACACAAAATGGAACCGGGCAGATTATGGTCCGCTATGGATACCCAAACGAGGAGAAACCATTGCACTCACGGCCGACAACCTTCCCATATACGAGCGTTGTATTACAGCCTATGAGGGCAACACATTAAGTTATGGACCGGAAGGAATCTTCATCAATGGAGAAAAGGTAGATAGTTATACCTTTCAATTGGATTACTATTGGTTAATGGGGGATAATCGCAACAACTCTTTAGACTCACGTTACTGGGGTTTTGTTCCTGAAGATCATATTGTAGGTAAACCAATCGTTGTATGGTTATCTTTGGATAAAGACAGGGGTTGGTTTGATGGAAAAATCCGTTGGAAAAGACTCTTTAAATGGGTAGCTAACGATTAATGAAAAAAAGAGGGGCATACATACTGTTCTTTTTGATAGCAGTACTCATGGTGGTATTGCTGCGAACCTTTGTATGCTCTCCTTACTCCATCCCCTCTCAAGGAATGGAAAACAGTCTTTGGCACGGAGATCGGATTTTAGTTAACAAATGGAGTTACGGACTTCGGCTACCTCAGCTTTCTATTTTTCCTTATCATCGCTGGTGTACGCGTCGTGTACATAAAGAAGAAATTGTGGTTTTTAATAATCCCGCTAATACACAAAAAAAGAACATCGCCAGTAAAGAGGTCTTTATCAACCGATGCACAGGAGTTGCAGGAGACACCATTTGGGTAGATTCTTTGTATCAGTATTTTAATCCGGGAAGCAGTAACCCGGATCAGATGCGTCTCTACTCCTATCCCAGAACACACGCTGACAAACTCGACTCCATAATACATAAACTACAACTGACTCCTGTAATTAAACTAGGAGAAGATAGCCTTAATTACTTCAGTTCATTTAGCCAATACGAGCATTACTTAATTACGCAAGAGTTGGGGAATAAATCGTGGTTCAAATTAGCTAAACCCATACGTCAAACCTATCCGTTGATTGTTCCCGGAAAAAAAGTAAAGGTAGAGGTAAAGCCTTGGAACATCACATTGCTTAAAAACACCTTAATCCTGCACGAACAAAAAAAGGCAGAGATTCGAAATGACTCTCTTTTTGTAGACTCGCAATGGATTAAAGAGTGTAGTTTTTCAAAAGACTATTACTGGATGAGTAGTAATCACTCACTGAACCCATCCGACTCTCGTGTATTTGGATTTGTTCCTCACGACCACATCATAGGAAAAGCGTTCTTTGTTTGGTTTTCCAAAGAGCCCAATGCAAATCCATTCAAAGGCTATCGGTGGAATCGTTTTTTCAAGCAAGTTCGCTAAACTAAAACTCAATTTATGAGTAATCAAATGGAACAAATCATCTATTTAACATCGGCTTATCTGGCTCCTATTCAATATTATAGTAAGTTATACAGGTATCCTTCGGTTTTTATAGAAAGACACGATAATTACATTAAACAAACCTATCGCAATCGGTGTATTATTTCCGGACCTCAAGGAAGTATTACGTTAACCGTACCTACCATAAAACCCTCTACTCCTAAAATAGAAATGAAAGATGTAGAGATTTCCAATCACGGAAACTGGAGGCATTTACATTGGAAAGCCATCGAGTCATCCTACAACAATACTCCCTATTACGAGCATTACAAAGAGTTGTTTCAACCGTTTTATGAACAGCAGTACACTTACCTATTCGACTTCAACCTAGAGCTTCAAGAGCTTATTTGTTCTTTAATTCACATCCAACCGAACCTTCAATTTACTGAAGAGTATCGTTTTGATTTTACAGAAAATGAATTGGATTTTAGAGAGGTGATTCATCCTAAAAAAGAATCTGCTCTACACGATTCTCTTTTTCAAGTTAAACCCTACTATCAGGTATTTAGTCAGCAAACAGGCTTTATACCCAACCTGAGTATATTAGACTTACTTTTTCACAAAGGACCTGAGGCTATTTGTTATTTGTAGAGAAAGAAAAACAAAACTGCTTATTTATGTTCATTTGAAACTTCTATATTCTCTATTATAAAAAGAGGATATCCGAACTAGATATCCTCTCTATACTAATAAAAAAGCACTATTTTCAAAAGCTTATCGCAACCTATTTTTTATATCCTAATTTTCTTAGTTCTTCGTAAGTCCACTTATAGGGTCTCGCTATTTGATTTGGGTTAAAAACATGTTTTGGAATAAAACTTTTTATAGATATTAAATAAGCACTATTTGTAGTTCTAGATGAATAATATGTATCCATTCTAACTTGAAAGACTACATTTTTCCTTATATTAACATCAGAAATAGAGAAATCTATAGCTGGAAGACTTTGAACTCCTACTTTTTTATTAGGCAATGTGTTTTCAACATATACAGAATAGGAAGGTTTGGAGTCATATATATAAGTTATAGAATCATTATATAATGTCTTTATCCCTTCCGATTTGTATGTTGGTTTATCATAAATGGGGGTATACTTATCATAAAACTTGTAATTTTCACATTCAGGTCCTCCATATTCGTAATAACTAATATAGGGTCCCATACTGTATGTATACTTAGTAATTGCTGGATTTTTCACCACTTTATAATTGGGGGTGAAATTAAGTTTATAATGGTAAAGACCGGTACTATAATAATCGGTGATCTTTTCTAGTATTGAGTAGGCATCAGCAGTATATGTTGGAGTAGTTTCTAAATTCCATATACCTAGATCATGATCCAATCCATTTAATGAAATACCACTTATAGGGTGAATCACACCAGAACCTGGCGTTTGAGATTTTCCTTCTATAGTTACTCTACCATGGGTAGTATATTGTAGTTCAAATATCTCCTTTGTTGATGAAGCACCTAATAAAGATGAAAACACTTTTTGCAATCCAGACTTTGTAAAAGATTGAACTCCTCCAGACAAAAGACCTGGAATAATATTAAGGGGAAACTTCATTGGTTTATTTTTGTCTTTCCCGTCTGGATTAATATGTTGAGTCAACCATTCTTTTCCTCTTTCTCCGAAGGTAGAAGCAATACCATTTACTAGTTTATTATTGGTTGGGGTACTAATTGAAGAGACAATAGTTCCTTTTGATTCGGCGTTATATACACCATTGAGTGTAATAGTAGTTTCATTAAGTACATATCCTAAGA
The DNA here is from genome assembly GCA_964583185.1 of uncultured Bacteroides sp. Lineage (GTDB taxonomy): Bacteria > Bacteroidota > Bacteroidia > Bacteroidales > Bacteroidaceae > Bacteroides_E. Next base: position 28,571 of record CAZOVL010000023.1, read on the forward strand.
TATTTAGTTTATTATCTTTACTCCCCACATCATATGCCAATTCAGTCAGAAAACAATTCCAACCCAGATCAAACCCCTTTGCAATCCCGTTGTCTGAAACTACAGATAAACTTATTTTTTGAGGCGAATTTTCACTATCCATTGCTTCAGCAAAATAGGGGTGAAAATTAAATAAAGAGGTTCTTTTAAATGTTGAGAGTTGGAAAAAAGCAGTATTATTTAATGGCGTATGATCTCCCTCAACATAATAAAAACCTTTTAAAACTCCAGATTTTCCATTATACAAAAGAATATAATTAAGATTTTTATCAACTCGGTTGGGTTTAATATTTGAGTCTATAATTTCCACCGATGTATACAATAGCCTCCATCCTTTTTCATAATTAACATCTCTTCTTATATCATCAGGAATAGCAGATTTCACTTCATCTGTCCAAGGCAAAGCCACAACATCTCCCGAAGGAAGCTTACACTCTTTTAACATATCTAGTTTTAAATCTCTATAACTAAGGTGATTATTCAAAGGTATATTGGTTGCTCTTATAGAATTCAGATTCTCCTCTATTTTTATTTCTTCATTACAAGAGACTAAAATAAGAAATAATAAAAAATAAAATTTTTCATCTTCATTATTATTAAATTTTTAATTAGGATAATTAGAATAACCATAACCCTGTTGTTGTCCATAGACTAAAAAGTCTAATCTTTTCCACTTCGAGGTTAAAAAAACACCATCTGGGATAACGCCCGACAATCTATTTTTTCTTAAATCGGGAATCAGCTTATACTCATCACTCCAAGCTTCAAAAGGCAACTCTGTAATGTTATTTTGGGTGCAATCAATATAGTTTCGTTTATCTTTTAATAATTCAAGAGGAAATGTTCCTGAGAGGTTATTGTTAGTAAAATCCATGATAATTGCCTCTTTTAAGTTTGCCAAAGATTTAGGGATTTCTCCTATTAAATTCATACTTAATAAATCGAGCCTTCTTAGCTTAACTAAGTTTCCAATTTCTTCGGGCAGTATACCAGGGGCATAAGATCCACATAAAGTCAACCTCTCTAATTTAGTTAGTTCACCTATCCAAGGAGGAATTATTATAGCGTGTTGACCTGAAATCCCCAAATACATTAATTCTGTTAACTTTCTAAATTCTTCAGGAAGTCCTCCTCTAAAGCGATTTGTACTAAAAGAGGTTACACGATACTCTTGAATGTCTTCCTGATAAGTTGCTTGTACTCCTCCCCAAGTCATTATATCCTCTAAATCCCATTCAACGTCAAATGGACCACATTTATTATAAATAGCTACGATAGCTAAACTATCGGATACATTCAATGGAGGTCTTGGTTTATCTTTAAGTGGGGCTAATTCTGGAGGTGGAAATTCAGAAAAAGAGCATCCCACAAAAAAGCAAAACACAATTAAACCAATCATAATATAAATATCATTCTTCATAATTATATAATTTTATTTAATCTCGGTTAAGTTATGCAAAAAAATAAACATTCAAAGAAATATAACTCATTCTTTCATCGTTTTTTTATAAAAAAGAGGCAAACAACTGAAGAGAAAAACTCAAAATATATCAATCGAGGTTCAATGGAAGAATTGAAGTTTTTTCCATTTGTAAGAGAGGGAGTTCTAGAATAACCTTAAGGAACAAAGAAGTGCTTAACTAAAAAAGGAGGGATGATTAATGTGAGAAGTTCATAGCCGAGGGATTTTAAAACCTCACTCATAATACAATATTGAGAGGCGATCTTCGGCAAATACCTCGTTGGCCACTTCTAATAAGCAAGAAGGTTGCAAACTTTCAATCTCCTCGTAAACACGACTTAAGGGTTTGTAATCGTCTAAATGCAGAAAGGCACGCCCCATTCCTAAAGCACGACTCTCGTTGTTATCTTCGGCTACACCCAGTTGCCCCATCAGTTGTTTTTTGGCACGCGACAGCTGAATGGTACTCATCTTTTCATTTCGCATTTTAGCCAACTCACGTAACGTTAATTCTACACAATGATCTCGATTCTTAAAGTCTGTACCAAAATAGACGTTAAACAAACCGGAGTCGGTAAAAGTAAGAATGTTTGATTCCACATTATATACATACCCTTTCCGTTCACGCAACTCCAGATTCAACTTACTATTCATCCCCGGTCCACCCAACACATTATTCAGCAGAGAAAGCCCTATGCGTTTGGGGTTTAACATGGAATAAGAAGGAGCTCCAATCATCACGTGAGCCTGATTAGTATCTTGTTCTTTCGTTTGCCGAAGAGGGATATAAGCATTCGGTGCTTTGCGGTTCAAAGTAACCAGACGATTGGGTATGGTTTCAAAATACTTCTGCAAAAGAGAAACCACCTTCTTGAAGTCCACCCCACCCAATACAAAGAATACCATATTCCCGGGTTGATAAAAAGAGGAAGTATAACGTTGGGCATCTACACTCTGAATGTGAGATAAAACAGCCTCATCACCCAAGATGTAACGGCCTAAAGGATGATCTCTAAAGACCATATTCTCAAAATCATCAAAAATCAAATCGGAAGGAGTATCGTTATACGACTGAATTTCATCTAACACCACATCCACTTCCTTATCTATCTCTTGCTGTGGAAAAGTGGAATGAAACACAATATCCACCAATAGCTCCACAGCCCGCTCCAAATGCGTGTTTAAGAAAGAGGAATAGATTAAAGTCTCCTCTTTATTGGTAAAGGCGTTTAAGTCGCCCCCTACATTCTCCATCCGGTTTAAGATGTGCCAAGCCCTACGCTTTTGGGTTCCCTTAAAAATTAGATGCTCCACAAAATGAGCCAGCCCCAACTCGTTATCAGCCTCATCGCGAGTACCTGCATTCACAGCAAAACCACAATAAGTAACATTTGATTGATTGCTCTGGTGAATGATGCGAAGTCCGTTAGGGAGCGTATATCGGTTATAAAACATAGACAAATCGGATTTAGAATGAATTGCAAAAATACAATAAAACTTATGGTTGTTTCTATTATTATATGGATATTTGCATACTCAATGAACGCTAGATACTTAATGAAAAAAATTGGTGTTTTTTGTTCGGCTTCAACAAGTGTCAACAGTCAGTATGCAGACATAGCCAAACAACTAGGAACTTGGATAGGAAAGAACAACTATACTTTAGTTTATGGAGGAGCCAATGTTGGGCTTATGGGATACCTATCGGAAGCTACGCACCGGAATAACGGAAAAATAATTGGAGTTATTCCTTTCCTTTTAAAAGGCACTGAAAAAGAAAGTACATTACCCCAAGAAAGGATTTACACACAAAGTCTAAGCGACCGAAAAGACATTCTACTGGAAAAATCAGATTATATCATAGCATTACCCGGAGGCATAGGTTCTTTAGATGAAATTTTTCACGTAATGGGACTAGCCACCTTAGGGTATCATCATAAAAAAGTAATTCTATATAACAGTAATGGGTTTTACAACCAATTATTGGATTTTTTAGCAAACTTAGAGAAACAGACTCTCCTACGACAACCACTATCTTCTTATCTGGTAACGGTGAATAACCTGAAAGAACTGATAGCTGTATTAGATTAAAAGCAACCAAATAATAATATGCAACAACAAGAAATAAAAGATTTACTACAAAAAGAAGCTGAGGCAGTACTTAATATTCCGATTACGGATGAATATGAAAAAGCAGTCTCACTGATTGTAGAACAAGTTCATCAGAAAAAAGGAAAACTGGTTACTTCGGGAATGGGTAAAGCAGGACAAATTGCAATGAATATTGCAACCACTTTTTGCTCTACAGGTATTCCGGCTGTATTTTTACATCCTAGCGAAGCACAACATGGAGACTTAGGCATTTTTCAGGAAAATGATTTATTGCTTCTTATTTCCAACTCGGGAAAAACCCGGGAGATTATTGAGCTGACTCATTTGGCTCATAACCTAAATCCGGATTTGAAGTTTATTGTAATCACAGGAAATATAGACAGCCCATTGGCAAAGGAGGCCGATGTGTGTTTGGGAACAGGTAACCCGGAAGAGGTGTGTATCCTTTCACTCACTCCCACTACATCTACCACAACAATGACTGTTATTGGAGATATTTTAGTGGTTCAAACCATGAAGAAAACAGGGTTTGACACAACAGAATACGCAAAACGCCATCACGGTGGCTATTTAGGTGAAAAATCAAGAGGTTTATGCGAAAAGTAATTGGAATAGGAGAAACTATTTTAGATATCCTCTTTAATGAAAATGAAATTGCAGCTGCCGTTCCCGGTGGCTCAATTTTTAATGGGCTGTTATCATTAAGCCGTTTAGGCGCCAACGTGAGCTTCATTGGAGAGTTATATAAAGACAAAGTGGGTGATATTATTCACAACTTTATGAAACAAAACGATATAGGTACCGATTACATTTGCTGGAATCAGGACCAAAAATCGCCGGTTTCATTGGGATTTCTATCAAAAAAAGAAGAGCCTACTTTTTTATACTACAAAGATTATACGCATCAAAAACTCTACGTGGATTTACCCAGCATAGAAGCCGATGACATTGTACTTTTTGGCTCGTATTATGCATTGAACCCAGTATTGCGAGACAAAACCAAAGACATTCTCCAATTGGCTAAAGAAAAGAAAGCCATTATCTATTATGATCCCAACTTCAGAAATTCTCATAAATCGGAAGCACTGCGACTGAATGCTTCATTCATTGAGAATTTGGAATATGCAGATATGGTTAGAGGATCGGTTACCGATTTTGAGAATATGTACGACCTATCTGACCCTGTAGATATTTATCGTAATAAAATTAAGTTTTATTGTCCCAATTTTATTTGTACATCGGGTGCAGAGAAAGTGAGTCTATACACCTCTCAAATTGCAAAAAGTTATACTCCCCCTCAAATCACTCCCGTAAGCACCATAGGTGCCGGCGATAATTTTAATGCAGGTATCATCTATGGTTTGTTAAAAGAGAACATTGGTTTGGAAGAGCTATATAACCTATCAGTTGAGAAATGGGATAGACTAATGAACTATGCCTTATTGTTCTCTTCCGAGGTTTGCAAAGATTACTCCAACTCCATTTCTCAACTCTTTGCTAACGACTATTTGTTAGACCCCAATCAGCAGTTTTTGTATTGATGCTTTTTTCAGACATTTAGTCGGTCTAGGACTGAACACCCTTCGGTCCTAGACCGAAGGCCCTTCGGTCTAGGACCGAGGGGGTGTCGGTCCCAGACCCCGTTCTACTCATTGCAAGAGGGGTAAAAAGACCATCCTTTTTACCCCTTTTTTCTTTCTTTTTACACCTTAGATTATTAATCTCACGTTGGGTTATTACTGAATCTTAGTTTTGCATTTTGCTCTTGAAAGAAAAACGAACCCCTATCAGAAAAAAGCTATCTCTTTAATATCTAGTTCAACAAAAAGAATACAATCTCTATACCTCATTTTCTCAGCGTCAAGACGGAGAGTGCTAAAGGGAAGCAGTACTCTTTTTTCACTCCGGTTTTTGGGAACGAATATATGAAAACTTATTAGTAGAAAACTTGCTTATAAATTACTTTCCACCAAAAACTCTTTCAAAAGACAACTATTAAACAATGTCATTAGAATGTATTCCTAACGACACATTAACGTCAAGAAAACAGGTGTTATTTAGCTAGTAAACAGAAAAGTAAAATAGAAATCAAAACAATTAAAGCCTATCGGTTGTTTTGTATAAACACGGTCATAGGCTCTTTTTAGAGGAACGGAATAATTGTAACATTAACTCCCTTTCTTTAAGGATGAGAACTTGACTTATAATAAATATACCATTATTATTCGTTTAGTAAGGGTTTATTGTTTATATTTAGAGTCATTTTTTTTGTTAAAAACGAAAATATTTAATCTATGAAATTAAAAAGAATTAGCCTACTCTCTCTTGTTACTTTACTCATTTTAGTAGTAGGGTGTCAGAGCGAGAGTGACGACAAACCGTTATCGAAAAACAAGCGTCCGATTCAACTGGTGGGAGAAGTTAACACTGCCACACGAGTATCGGGTTCTTCCTGGGATGACGGAGATCGGATTGGAGTTTTTGGGAGAGAAACAAATCAGACTTGGAATCAAGGTTTGTTAAGTGAGTTGGATAATCAAGCCTTTGTAACTACAGAAGGCAATGGAGTTTTTACCACTTCTGATGCAGTTCACTACCCTGAAGGGAAGAAAATAGACTTAGTAGCCTACTATCCTTACCAACAAG
>CAZOVL010000024.1:0-34472 GCA_964583185.1 uncultured Bacteroides sp.
CCCCATCAACCCCCAGTTTTGAACCCAAAAGATCAAAGCATAAGCACTACCTAATTGTTTAGGAGGTATAATTTTAGGCACAGAAGGCCACATAGCAGAAGGGACTAATGAAAAAGCGATACCTAAAATTATCATAATAACAGTAGCAAACCACCATTCATTTAAGAAAGGCATAGCAAAAGATACGTGGACTAAAATAAGTAACAACGAACCAATAATCATTAAGTTAGCCCCTTTACCTCTTCTATCATAGAAAGTTCCAAACAAAGGGGTTAAAAAAAGAGTTCCTAAAGGTAAAATACTGGGAATTGAACCAGCTAACTCCGGGTCTACATTATATTTTTGGACCATCAATTCTGTTGCATATTTCAAAAAAGGGAAAATTGCAGAATAGAACAGAACACAAAGCAAAGCTAAAAGCCAAAAACCTTTATTGGTAACAATTGAAATTAAATCTTTAAGTTGGAAAGACTCTTCTTCTACATCTTGATTAGAATCTTTAACCTGCTTATCAAACTTACGATCATAAAACATATACATAAAAAAAGTAAGTGCCCCAATACAAAGCATAATAAGTGCAATAAATATAGGTGCAGCTATATCTTTAAAATAGATGGCTAAAGGAGCAGTTACACTAAGAGCAAATATGGTTCCTATGCGAGCAACAGCCATTTCTAGTCCCATGGCCAAAGCCAATTCGTGTCCGGTAAACCACTTTACAATAATTTTTGAAACCGTGATTCCTACAATCTCTATCCCCACACCAAAAATGGCATAACCGATAGCGGCCAAAGCCACTTGAGTTTTTATACCTAAAAGAGTTTCTCCTTCAGGAAAAGTGGTACTTATGGCGTAATATTTCAGGAGACAACCTATAATCATTAAAATACAAGCTCCCATTCCTGTGAAACGAACACCCATTTTATCTAAGATGATTCCTCCAAAAATCAACATTAAAAAGAATACGTTAAACCACCCATAGGCACTTGTAAAAACACCATATTCCAAACTATCCCATAAAAGCTCTTTTTCTAACATCGTTTTTAATGGAGACATTAAATCGGTTAAAAAATAACCACAGAACATGGTAAATGCCACTAATCCTAAAACGCCCCAACGTAAGGCTTTAGAATCGCTTAACTTTGTATTAATTGCTTCAGTCATTTGTTGTGTTAATTTCTATATTTATGTTATTTATTTAGTAAACAGACAAAGATAGATAAATCCAGCATCTCATCCCAAGAATTAAATAACAGAATGACAAAAAAAGTCCCGAACAAAACTGTCCGGGACTTCCAATATCTTTATTTATCTTATTCTTATTATTCTTCTACTGGAGTAGATTCAGCAGGAGCATCAGTTGCGGGTGCAGCATCATCCATAATTGGTGCATCTATACCACTAGGCATATTATATGGATTTATACTTTCCTCTTGTTTTGCCTTTTCTAAAAGTACACTACCATCTTGCCCTTGAACTCCACGAGGAAGTGTATAAGCTGTAGCAATACTAAGAACAACAATAACAGCAGCTAGCCCCCAAGTTGCTTTTTCCAAAAAATCTGTAGTTTTACGAACACCCATAATTTGATTGGATGAAGAGAATCCTGAAGCTAAACCTCCTCCTTTGGAGTTTTGTATAAGCACTATAAAGCACATTAATAGAGCTGCAATGAGTATAAGTATAGTCAATAATAAATACATTTGTTTATTTTGATTTAGTGTTAATAATCAATTTTTCTAAAAATCTAATCTGGTCTGCAAAGTAAGCATTTTTTTTCGGATATTTCAAGCTTAATTTTTTAATAATTTCAATCGCTTTGGAATATCTCTTTTGTTTGATGTATATTTTGGCTAATGTTTCGGTAAAATATCCCTCATCATCATCGTCAGCTTCCGTTAACTCTTCCGAATAACTATCTAACTTAAGTACACCATCTTCTTCCGAACCTTGATTTGCCGTTTTAAAACCTGTGGCAATAAAATCATCTATTAAATCCTGCCCTTTTAATTTAGGTGAATCATCACCTTCCGGTTTTTCATTTTTCTGAAGAAAAGAAGAATAATCAGTAGCATAATCAAAGTCAAGCGACTGACTAGCCTGCTCTTCCTCCGGCAACTTAGATAAAAAAGAATCAATAAGAAATAAAGTACGGTCCAAACCAACATCGTTTACTGTATCTAAAGAGGAAGCATCCTCCTCTTCAGGTTCTAGAATTAATTTATCTGCTTCAATCAAGCGGAAAAGCACTCTTCGATCAGCCACATAAAGTGCAGCCTTTCGCAGTTCTTCTCCAAAAATGGAATCATGTAATAAATAAAGATTTTTCAAATATAATAATCGCAATGTTTGGGCATAAGGATATTTAGCCACTAAAGATCTTAACTCATAAAGAGTATCTTTATTTAGTTGCTCGGGATATAAAATCCATTGCTCTAAATTGACATATCCCATAAACTACCAGTTAATTATCGTTGCATTATAAATTTGGTCGACTATTTCTTCTACCATTTCAGCAATTAATTGATCTTGAACATCAGTTAACAACTTGGTGGAATCGTAAACCCTAAAAGCTGAAAATTGCTGATTGTCAAAATCATCCTCATGATTAGAGTTATTTACGTATCGCACATTAACTGTAATAGTCAGTTTTGTTTCAGAAGAATAACCATCGGCAGTAACAGCTTGGTTATATTGATTATAGCCCGTAATTTCTCCATCAATATCCAAGTCCCCATTTTGTCTAACTAAAGTTAGACGTGTTTGTCTGATAAACTTATCCTTCAACTCCTCATTAAACCGTGTAGCCAAAGGGGCATATACATAATCCGACTTAATGGGAAACTCAGCAATAGATACCGTTTTCACCACATTGTAATCTATTGTAGATGTACCGGTAAAGGAATAGGACACACTACAAGAAGTAATGATGATCAAAGAAAATAAAGCACAACTAATTATAAATTTATTTTTTATTTTATGCCAATCCATACCTTTTAATTTTTCTGTAAAGTGTCCGCTCTGAAATATCTAAATCCTGAGCTGCATCTTTGCGTTTTCCTTTATGTTTAATTAGAGCTTTACGAATCATCTCTTTCTCCACCTCTTCCAGCGATAAAGACTCTTCAACATATTCCTCTGTATCTTCTATTTCGGCACTGTGTTTTTTAGTTTGTACTGCAGACTCTACATTACTACTTATTATGGTAGGCAAAACAGAGGCTTCACCTACAGGGTCAACTGATGAAGAAAAAAAACTTTCAGAGGTCGATTTATTGGACATTGATGAGGAAGGATTAGCAACTAGATTATGCACTATACGCTTTAACTCCGTAACATCCTTTCGCATATCAAAAAGAACTTTATAGAGTATTTCTCTTTCATTTTCAAAGCTTGAGCCGGAACTAGAGGTAGATCCTCCCAATAAAGCAGGAAGACTCTTGCGCATTTGTTCGGGAAGATATTTACGTAAAATCTCACCCGTAATCTCACGATCTGTTTCAATTATAGAGAGTTGCTCTGTTATGTTTTTTAACTGACGCACATTGCCCGGCCAAGAATAGTGCATAAGTTCTTCTTTGGCGTCATCAGTAAGCTGAACAGCAGGCATACGGTATTTTTCAGCAAAATCAAAAGCAAATTTTCTAAAAAGTAACACAATATCTTCTCCTCGTTTTCTTAACGCAGGAATTTGTATAGGAATTGTATTCAAACGATAATATAAGTCTTCTCTAAACTTACCTTGTGCAATAGCCTCTGAAAGATTTACATTGGTAGCAGCAACAATTCGTACATCTGTTTTTTCAACAGTAGATGATCCTACACGAATAAACTCACCACTCTCTAACACTCTTAACAAACGAGCCTGGGTAGGTAAAGGCAATTCACCTACTTCATCTAAAAATATAGTTCCCCCATTAGCCTCGCCAAAATAGCCTTCACGCTCACCAATAGCTCCTGTAAATGCTCCTTTTTCGTGACCAAAAAGTTCTGAATCAATAGTACCTTCAGGAATAGCTCCACAATTAACAGCAATATACTGACCGTGCTTTCTTCTACTATATTGATGGATCACTTGAGGGAAAAACTCCTTTCCTACACCACTTTCCCCCGTAATCAATACAGACAAGTCGGTTGGTGCAACTTGAATAGCTGTATCAATGGCTTGCATAAGAGCAGCATCATTCCCTATAATACCAAATCTTAATTTTACTTTTTTTAATTCCGAAGGTGTCATATCAAATTAAATATCTCAAAACTATGGCTAAGCAATATCCTGATTGGAATACTTGCCATTTACTCCTTTGTTTTTAGGTTTTTCTTGTCCATCACAACCTAAATAAATGCTCTCTGACAATAATTTTTCATTCATTAATCGATTTCTAAAGATATCAATCGCTGCATAAATAGCTTGCCTGAACGAATCTTCTTGAGCCTCTCCTTTTCCGGCAATATCATAGGCTGTACCGTGTGCAGGAGAAGTTCTAACTACTGGTAACCCTGCAGTATAATTCACTCCTTCACCCATTGCTAAAGCCTTAAATGGAGCTAATCCTTGATCGTGATACATAGCAAGAATACCGTCGAAATGGGTAAAATTACCACTTCCCATAAAACCATCAGCGGCATACGGACCATAACAAAGCATTCCTTCTTCCATTTTTTCTTTTAATGCCGGAATAATGATTTCTTGCTCTTCAGACCCCAACAGTCCGGAGTCTCCCGAATGTGGATTCAATGAAAAAACGGCTATTCTAGGTTTTGCAATATTAAAATCCTTGCGTAAAGCCTCTTCAAGTACATCTAGTTTTTCTTGAATTAACTCCTTGGTAATACTTGTCGGTACCTCCTTCAAAGGAATGTGCACTGTAGCCAAAGCAATTCTAAAATCGTCTTTCATCAAAATCATCAGTGATTTCTTTCCCATTCCCAGTCTGTTTTCAAAAAACTCAGTATGTCCCGGGAACTCAAACTCTTCAGAATGAATTGTGTTTTTATCTATTGGTGCAGTTACAATGACATCAATCAATCCGGCTTTATAATCTTCTACAGCTTTTTCCAAAGCCATAAAAGCTGATTTACCGGCTTTTTTATCCGGCTTTCCAAACTCAACCAACAAATCATCGTCTACACAATTCAGAACATTCAGCTTACGATCTTCAGCTTCTTCTGCTCTGGTTATGATTGTAAAGTTTGTCGATATATCCAGTGCCTTACGTTGATAAGCAGCCACCTTGGGTGAACCATATAATATTGGAGTGCACAGATCAAAAATTTGTCCATTAGTAAAGGACTTTAATATTACCTCATACCCTACTCCATTGACATCACCGTGTGTAATGCCTATTCTTATTTTTTTATTCATAATAAATACTATTCTTACTTTATTGTATCTTTTAGAACTCCCTCAATTACTACTTCTTTATCTTGAGGCAAGCGTAAAGTATACAGAGAGGCTTCAATTTGTCTTGTTAGATTTCTTTTCATCATATCAGGAGCATAAACAAAAATCTCAGCCGTAATCACACGTTGATTAATCTCATCTATTCGAGTATGTGAAACAAAAGGGCCTCCCATAAAATCTCCTTTTACTTTCCACAAGCCTCTATTCTCCATTACATAGTTATTTTGCACCTCAATTCCTCTAGTAGTTAACCCAATAAGTTCCGTTGACATATGCATTTCAGGACGTGCACCTGGAACATTTACTTTCATCACGGAATCACGTTTATGAACAAAATATTCTTGAGTAAAGGTGTCTTTATCTTTATAAGGATAGGAATAAATAATTAAATTCTGATCGGCAGTAGCTTTATTCGTACCTATCCAAAAGAAGTTTTCTCCGGTTTTTGTTGAGTTTAACTCACCAGGAACCCAAACCTCACAATTAAACATAGACAAAACGGTTTCTACAACCTGTCTGTTGTGATTCTTTTCTAAGTAGGCTATTTGTCGATTCATTTCTACACGCGTCAAAAAATCCACTATTACTTGTTGATTTTCATTCACAAAAGTCTCAAACTCCTCCTCACTAGGAGCTTGAATATTTAATATGACTTGAGGATACGCATAAACATTATTTGAATAAGAGAATTTTGCATGAGTATATCGCTCAGGTTGAATATCCACAATAACAATGTTTCGCAATAATTTCAACGTAGAGTCAAAATTACTAGGTGAAGAGTACATTATGTAAAATGAACTCTCAGATTGTGGTAATCCCGGAACATCTTTGTTCAAGGTGTTATATAAGGCTCTACCTGCAGGACGCTCCCAAAGATCGTGATCTACTACTACTAAAACCTCATAGGCTCTTCCACTTGCTGAAGGAGTGAAAATTCCTCCTTTACCCTTACATCCCGCTAAAAGAAGTAAGACCAATATTAATTGACAATAAAATAGTTTTTTCATTTCTATATAAGATTAAGTATATTACTGTTTTTTATCTGTTGAAAGCATACCACAAGCAGCAAAAATATCTTCTCCTCGTGAAGCCCGTAAAGTAGTAAACAAACCATTTTTCGTTAAGAAATCTCTTATTTCCAGCATCTTTTCATTACTCACTCCTTCTAAGTCAATCTCGGGTATGGCGTGGTAACGTATTAAGTTTACTCTACATGGCAAACCTTTTAATAACTGCACCAAACGTTGAAGGTACAAAGAGGAATCATTCACATCTTTAAATACTATATATTCAAAAGATAACCTTCTCTGCTTACTAAAATCATACTTCTTTAAGTCTTCTACAATTTCCTTTATGGAGTAAGCTTTTTCCACCGGCATTATTTCAGCTCTTTGCTCCGGAATAGCGGTATGAAGGCTTATGGCCAAATGACATTCACTTTCTTCTATAAAACGTTGGAGTTTATTCCGAACACCAACTGTAGAGAGAGTAATTCGTCTTGGGCTCCATCCACAACCTTCTTGGTCTGTCATTATGGATAAAAAAGTTAAAACCTCATCTAAATTGTCTAAAGGCTCTCCCATACCCATTAACACCAAATTAGTAAGTTTACTACTTTCCGGTATGGACAGCACCTGATTGAGAATTTCTCCCGCGGATAAGTTCTTAGAAAAGCCTTGTTTTCCTGTCATACAAAACTTACAATTCATTTTACAACCCACTTGAGTAGAAACACAAAGTGTGGCTCTCTCTCCATCCGGAATATAAACTGACTCTATATAATCGTTTTCTCCTACACGAAACAAATACTTAATGGTACCATCGGATGAATGCACAGCTTCAACCGGCTTATTTAAGCCTAAATCATAGTTTTCAGACAGTAGTTCTCTATGCTTCAACGACAGATTAGTCATATCCTCAATCTTCTCTATCGAGTTTTTATATAGCCAAGAAGTTATCTGCTTTGCAGTAAACTTTGGCATACCTAAGTCCAAAACTATTTCTTGAAGCTCTTTTAATGTTAATCCCAAGAGAGACTTTTGTGGCATATAATTAATTCTATATAAAGAGTACTAGTTACAAATGTAAGGAATTAAACTTAATTCTATGACTTATTGGCAGTCAAATATTCAAAGAAAAAGGGTATCTGTCTTAAACAAATACCCTTGATAAAAATCTTATCTCTTAATTTATTCCATTAGAAGAATAAATAACGATTATCTTTTACTTTAGCATTTAAGAAGAGATCATTAATGGAACGACTGGCAAGTCGAGCATTCATATTCTTAATTGCATCTTTCTCGTTTTGCTCATTAAACTCTTCATCCATTACGGTAACATTTTGAACTTGCAAAACAAATACTCCGGCGTTTCCTTTAATGGGCTTACTCAATTCGTTTTCATTTGCAATTGAAGCAAAAGAGCCAACTAATGGTTCACTGCTATACAAAGAAGAAATGTATGCAGGAGCAGCAAAAGAAACATGTTTTACAGTATCAGTAACAACATTATTCAACGCTGTATAGTCTTCAAACGTTTGAGCAGAACTCATATCTTTCATTATCAACTCTGCTTTCTTATCACGAATTAATTCGGCTCTCAGACCACTTTGAACCAAGTTGATTGGACGGTATCCTTCTTTTATTACATCTACTAAACCTACTACAAGTAAACGATCTCCAGCTCCACATTCGTACAATCCGGAAACTTCTCCGGGTTTTGCAGAGAATACCCAACGAATAGCTTCTTTAGTATCTGAAATACCACCAATATTATGTTCAACAGTAGTTAAGTCTGTTTTCTCCAATAATCTATAACCGGCTTCTTCTGCATTCTCCATCATATCATTTAATGAAGGATTAGCTGCAATAAATTGGCTAAATGCGTTATAAGCTTTACTATATGTTTCTTTACTAAATTCTATTTCTCTCTTAATAACAGGTATTTTATATTGCTCTTTTACATCTTTCTTATCTGTAATTTGCAAGATAATGTTAGCTTGCCCCATATTAAGATTAACTAAGTCACCTTTGTTTCCATTAGTTATTGCAGAAATGAACTTCAAGTTTTCAGCATCCAACTGAGTATTCATATAGTTTGCCGAAGAAATCCAGCTACCAGTTCCTTCTTGACCGTATTGCTTGGCTATTTCTTCAAATTTTGCTCCTCCTTTAATTGCATTGTATATACTATCAGCTAACTCAGCCGTTTTAGCTTCAGTTTCAGCATAAACTTGTATTTGTCTAAACTCTGTTGAATCGGCCTTATTTACTTTAGATAAAAGTTTAAATGAAGTAAAAGAGTTATCTGCAGAGTTTAAGTAAGGACCATATACTCCTCCTACATTAACAGAGTCTATACGGGCAACCACATCAGCAGGGAAAGCTTCTTTTGGTAAATAAACATCGCTGTATAATACTTCAGAACCAGTAGAACGAATAAATGAAGTATACTCTGTTTCAGGGTCTCTTAGTTGAGCCGTAAAATCTTCTACTTCTTTTTCCAACTCTATACGATCTTCATTACTTGGTATAACTTCTACATCAATAAATTTAATGTTTCTAGCTTCAGTATATTGTTTGAATTGCTCTTTTCTTTCATTATACAACTTAGTAATTTCTGAATTTTCCACCTTTACTAAGGAGTCAGGAATAGCAGAATAAGGTATTGCAGCTATTAATAAATCTGATTCTTTATTTTTAGCAGTGAAAGTACTATTTGCTTCAATAGGATTAGAGAATAAAGACTCTCCAATTAATGCTTGATACTTTTCAGCTAAACGACCTTGGATTAGGTTTTTTTCTATAAATGACCAGTATTTACTTAAGTTAGAGTAATATTCAGCCATTTGTGGATCTACAGAAGGATTAGATTGAAGTTTTGAAAAATCCACCAAAAACTTTTTCAACATATCCTGATCAAATAGACCTGTTTGAGGATTACGGAAAGGAGTTTGCTGCAACATAGGATGTGTACCTTGAGCAATGATATCTTGTATTTCCTCAACAGGAACAGTCAATCCCACCTTTTTAGCCTCAATTTCTATTAATTTATTATTCACAAAGGATCTCCACACCTCGTCTTTTACTTGATTCATTTGCTCCTCAGGTAAAGCACTCATTCCACTTGTCAACTTAATGATTTCTGTGTATTCTTCAATCATCTGCTGATACTCAGGTGCAGATAGTGATATTCCATTCACTTCACCTACATCTTGCACTTGATGAGGTTGGAAAACACGCCAAGCATCACCCGCAATAAAAGCGAACAATGCCAAACCAATAACAATAATCAACAAAGGTCCTTTGGTTCTAATCTTTTGTAAAGTTGCCATTTCTATTTATAAGATTTATATTTTTTATATTTATGCTATTCTCTTAATTTACCTAATAAGCGTACGAAGATACAAAAAATGCTAATAAGCATCTACTTATTAGATAAAAATATGTAAGAATTTACTCAATCCTTCAGTATCTTTAGTTTTACCAATTCTATTTTTGTAGATGTAACTTTTAATATCTTAAATTCAAATCGATCATTTATTTTTATAACCTGATGTAGTTTAGGAAAACTTTGATGATAATCCAATATTAATCCGCCGATAGTAATGTAATCATCCGATTCAGGTAAATTCAAATCATACATTTCATTTACCTTTTCAATTTCTAACCTACCGGACAAAACATATTCATTATCATCCAATTCTTTCGATATATAAGATGTGGTATCGTGTTCATCTTCAATATCTCCAAAAATCTCCTCTACTAAATCTTCTAATGTTACTATTCCTGCTGTTCCACCAAACTCATCAACAACAACTGCAATAGTCTTTTTTTGCTGCATAAATAACTTCATTAATTTATGAGCAGCCATAGTTTCAGGTACAACCGGAATATCATATATTGCGTCTAACCAGTTATCACCTGTTTCTTTAAAGAGTTCAGAGGAATGAATGTAGCCAATAACATTATCGATTGTTTCTTTATAAACAATAATTTTAGATATTCCCGACTCAACAAACAGATTTTTCAACTCTTCCATTGTAGCCTCAGTATCAACAGCAACTACCTCGGTTCGTGGCACAATACAATCTCTAATCCGAATTGTTGAAAAGTCCAAAGCGTTTTGAAATATTTTAACTTCAGTATCCAACGTTTCTTCATTTTCTACATTATCAATACCCGACTGTATAAAATACCCTAGATCTACTTTTGTAAAAGCATTGACTGTTACTTCTTTATTAATTTTCACACGAAATAATCGCAAAATCAAATAGGAGAGGTTAGTTGCAAACCAAGAGATGGGAAACAACACAATATAACAAATCAATAAAGGAATGGCAAAAAGGTTTAGAACAAAATTTGGATTTAACTTAAAAAGAACCTTAGGCAAGAACTCTCCCGTTACTAAAATGATTAAAGTAGATATAACTGTTTGAATAAGAACTTTAAGAAATTCATTTTCTATCACTCCATCTAAAAAGTTCCTCTGGATAAGAAAAGCCATTAATATACCATAGATAACTAAAGCAATGTTGTTCCCTACTAACATAGTAGAGATGAAATTATTAGGCTTCTTTAAAAAATGAGATACGATCTTAAAATGGATGCCTTTTGTTCTTTCCATTTCAAAACGTAATTTATCCATAGAAACAAAAGCAATCTCCATTCCTGAAAAGAAGGCTGAGAAAGCCATCACTATCAAAAGATATATAACTAATGTCATTGTTCTACTTCTAACGTATCGGGTTTTATAGTATCTGATGCAACCGTATCAGTTCCTACTGCAAGATTTTGTTCTTCAACATAAAAAACACCCTGGATGTTTCTTATAGTATAGATTGTCATTTGTTGATTTGAGTCAAATCCATAACCTGTAATAATTCGATCGGGTTGTTCTATTCGCACATAAGCATCAGAGTATACTTTTCCTGTCTTTTCATTCCAATATAAAAGATCAGTATCAAACTTTTCTCCTTTTATATTCTGAATGGAAACATTACTTACTAATTTCCAAAGCTTCTCTTTGTCATAATAATAAGCAGTATCAGCTTTTATATTTGCCTCAATTTGAAATAAAGAATCGAATTTTTCTACATATACTCCCTTTTCAAAAGCCCAGTATGTAGGATCTTTCTTATCAAAAATCAACCACTCATCGGCATCCACCTTATATCGTATAATACCGGAATCAGAGACTAAAGTAGTCATTCCTCCCGTTTGCATAACAGGTAAAGAATCTCGTTCTACTATGGCATCAGCCATCGGTGTTTTTGAATTACCACAGGAATAAAAAGAAAGAAGCATAGTAGCTCCCAAAAGAACTACTATGCTTATATTATTAATACTATTAAACAACTTGTTTAAATACATTGATAAACTATCATCGTATAGTTGTACTTTCGCCTATCCAGCCTCCAATAGTTACAGAATCACCTTTCTTATATCCCATCATAAACAACTCTGACATATCAGGAGTATGTTGTGAATAAGTTCTGATTAACTTGTTTGCATCTTCTGCAACAGAAGGATCAACTGATTTTGCTTGTTGTAATTTATCCAAGATCAAGAAGTAAGTACATTTATTTAATGTGTTATCATCTGACCAATTAGGACTAGTTGCATATAAGTTAGCAATCAAAATATAAGGTGCACCGTAATTAGGGTTATAGCTAATTGATTTACGTGCATAGCTTCTTGAGTTTGCTAATTGTCTGTTAGAGAATAGAACAACTGCAGCAGCATATGCTTTCTCAGCTTTTTTCTCCATATTTGTTTCTAACTCAATTGCTTCATCAAAGAAAACCATTGCTTGATTGAAGTCTCCATTTTTATAGGCCATATATGCACAACCGGCTGCAGACTCTGCTGTAGGTTGAATTTGGTGTACATAATAAGAAGCTTGAAGATAAGCATCTTGGTCAGTACATTTCACAATACGCATTATTTCAATCACCTTGTTAAGGAACTCCATATTTGATTTATTCTCTTCAATTTGAGGAGCATAGATAGACTGTAGCGTTTCACAATCAGCTGTTCCACTATTAATGAATACTCCTGTAATGTTTTCTTTTACAGTTTTAAAAGCATTCACAAGAACTTCTCTGTCAATTTCATCAATAGCTTGATCTACAATTTCAGCAGCTTTTAAATAGTCTTGTAAAAACACTTCTCTATGAGCTTCATTTGCAGATAGAATAGTTTTAGACAAATCAATATAGAAGAAAAGAACATTAGGATTAAGCTCATTGATTGAAGCACCTAAACTAGATTCTTTCATCCAATCGTAAGCTTGTTGAACATTCATATCAGGAGCATAAGTAAGATAGTCTATTGCTTTTGCTCCAAGAGCTTCCTCAACAGAAGAAACTTTTACCCCTTTAGATAAAAAATCAGGAGTATATTTCATTCTTAAATCGTGAACCTCCATAAGTTCATCAAAATACTTTTTATATTCAGGAGAATTTTTATCTCCAATGGCGTCCATTAGACCTTTTAAGATTTTATATCCATCAGTAAATGTATAGAATCTTAATAAAGGACAATTTTTCATAACAACCTTCCAAGGTTCATAAGCATCCTTGTAGTTTTCAGATTTCACGGCTTCGTGAGAAATACTACTACTGGAGATACATTCTTTATCCACATCTTGAGCCATCAATAAAGAAGACCCTAGAAATAAAGATAGTAGTAAAGCGGTAAGCATTTTAATTTTCATCGTATCAAAGCTTTAGTTTTTATTCTATTATTTTTATTATTTAATTCACCTTACGTTTAAAGAACCAACGTTCATTAAATGTTAGTCCAACACTAAGTTTCAAGTAGTTTTCATCCAAGAAATTAGGTTTTTTACCATCCACACGAACAAATTGTGCTGATATGTTTAGCAAAGAAGCAACTTTAGGTAAAGGAAAACCTAAACCAAAAGAAACACCATACTCCGTTGCCGCATTCACTCCATTTATTTTATAGTAGGGAGTTGAGTAGTAGGCTCCAACCCGATATCTCATATGTGCCAAATAATTTCTAGAATAAAAACCAGGTCTTACTTCAGCACCAACAGCAATTTTTGAGCGATCTCTGAAAGCATTGGTAGAGTTAAAGTATGTTGCACTACCCCATTTTTCAAGCGTATAATCCACCCCTACCGTTATTCTGTTATCATAGTTGTAAGTTAAACCTACACCAAACTTATGTGGCAATTGAAAAGTTGCAATTGTATCCTTTTCTGAAACAATCCTATTAGATTGATTTGAGGTAACTATACTTCTTAATGTTGTTGTGTTATGTAAACTTTTTTGAGGAGAGTAAACTGCTCCTAAAATAAATTGTTGTTTGTCATTCAGATTATAAGTATACTGCAAACCTAGATCTACTTTAAAATCACTGATTGAAATATTTTCACTTTCTGTATTCCCTGAAGCTGATGCCACTGGAAAATACAAACTCATACTCCTGTCTATATCTCCCCAAAAATAAGAAAAATTCGCTCCTATTGCTAGGTTTTTCAAAACATTAACACCTACACCTAAATATATTTGCTTAAGTCCTCCATCTCCGGTGTATGATGTTACATTATATGCATCTGTATTTTCATGATCTATATCAGAAACACTCACACTATATCCCACTTTAGAAAATGGAATTAAACCTGCATTCACAGCCATCCATTTAGCTAAACGAAACTGCATAGCTACATAGTCGAAACTTGAGTTTTTTGCATTTGTTTTGTTTGTGCCATCACTAAAGTTAGTGTTTTGAAAAGTAAACCCACCTTCGAATAAAAAAGTTAAGGAATCCATAGCTGTATATGAAGCCGGATTGGCAGGATTTATTTGATATCTATCTCGAATTCCATAAGCCAAACCTCCCATTGCCTTACTTTTACCAAAAGAGTTATCGGCTAACTCACCAAAGCCATAACGTGTATATGGAGAATTCGTTGCATTTTGTGAATTTGTGTTTTTTTGTCCAAAAGCAGCACTTGCTCCCGCTAACAATAAAAGCACAAAAAAGAATTTTTTAAAACCTACCATTTATAATTATCTGTTTATTAAAACATCGGCCATCTATAGAAACGTTTACAAATATGATACTTTTTAACTTTGTTTCAAAGCAAAAACATATTTCCTCCCGTTAAAAAAACAAAAGCCTTTCATTTTGCAGCTTAAAACCACACATCTATTTATTATTAAAGTGAGCAAAGATAATTACTTTTTTCGTTAGCCATTATCAATTAGAGAAAAATGTCAACGACTAGTACAAAAAAGAGGTATATTTACACCGTCAAAACTATTATAATATTTATGCGATACTATACAAGTACTCTTTTACTCTTATTTCTATCTTTTCTACCAATAGAGGCTAAAGAATCATCAATCAACACAGAAGATATACACATCAGCCTACTTACTTGTGCCCCGGGTGAGCCAATATACACTCTATTCGGACATACGGCCATTAGGATAAAAGCACACAATCAAAACATAGACCGGGTTTATAACTATGGATTATTCAATTTTAATGCTCCTAATTTCATCTTCAGGTTCACGTTAGGTGAAACAGACTATCGATTGGGGGCAACCACCTATCTCAATTTCATTGCTGAATACGAATACTATAACCGGAAAGTATGGGAGCAAACGCTCAATCTGACTCCTATAGAAAAGAAAGAACTTATACATCTTTTGGATGAGAACTATAAACCGGAAAACAGAACCTATAGATACAACTTCCTTTATGACAATTGCTCAACAAAACCCAGAGACATCATTTCACAATCCATCAAGGGTACGATTCAATATGAAGGGAGTATTGATGAAACCTTTCGTTCGGTTGTTCATAAATTTACTGAAGGACAACCCTGGTCTAAATTTGGCATCGACTTATGCTTAGGTGCACCTGCCGATAAAAAGATTACGATAGAAGAAAGTATGTTTGCTCCTATTTATCTTATGGACTTTTATAATAACGCTGTTATTATTGATAGTGAGGGGAATCAACGACCCTTAATAGAAGAAACCAAAATTGTGTTTCAACCTAAAGAAGAAACTCTGACTCATCCCTCTTTCTTCTCCCCAATGCTAACATTTTCTCTATTATTCATATTTATTGCTGCACTCTCCTATCTGGGAATCAAAAGGAAAAAAAACTTTTATGCGGTTGATTTCATACTAACACTTATATATACCATCATTGGGCTTGTGCTTGGGTTTCTTTCTTTTTTCTCTGTACACCCTACGGTTTACCCCAATTACATTCTTCTTTTGTTTAATCCCATTCATTTCATCGCACTATTCTTTCTCATCAAATACAGGAAACGAACAGCTACCCCCACTTTTCTAATTACATATTGTGTTTTATTAACTTTTTTTATAGTCGTTTCTTCCCTATTACTACAACGTTTTAATTTAGCTATAGTACCTTTGACCTTGTGTTTAATAGTGCGAGGCATTAATCACTTAATATTACATTATCAAACAAAGGAATGAAAAAGCTACTAACGTCTATATTAACTCTTTTATCCATTGCTGGGGTACAGTCACAAGATGTGGCTCCCTCTCCCAAATTAGTAGTTGGGATAACCATTGATCAGCTACGAACTGATTATATAGAAGCTTTTGCTCCTTTATTTGAAGAAAGTGGTTTTAAGCGCCTTTGGCGGGAAGGAAGGGTATATAAGCATACAAATTATGGTTTTTCCAATATAGATTGTGCTTCAGCCGTTGCTACAATCCATACAGGGACCACCCCATCTATGCACGGAATTGTGGCCGAAAGGTGGATGAACCTATCTACTTTACAACCGGAAAGTTGTGTAGATGATCCGGCCTATATGGGTAACTACACAGTACGAAACACATCACCCAATAAACTACTCACTTCTACACTATCAGACGAACTTAAAATATCCACAAAAAACAAAGCATATACTTTTAGTATTGCTCCTACTGCAGAGGCTGCACTTTTTAGTGCCGGACACCTATCCGATGGAGCTTTTTGGCTAAATACAGACAATGGAAAGTGGTGTAGTACTACTTATTACAAAGATTTCCCCTGGTGGGCAAGCCGATATAATGATCAATCAAATCTTGACTCACGCTTATCCAACTGGGAGTGGACACCCTATTATCCTTCTTTTAAGTATGAGTATGCTGCAGGATGGCAACAAGAACCTTTTAAATACAAATTCAATCAAGGAGATAAGTATAAAAAAGCAATAACCAGTCCTTTCATTAACGATGAAATCAATCGTTTAGTAACCGTTTTACTGAATCAAAGTGGCATTGGAGAAGACAATACAACAGACTTGCTTACGCTTACATACTATGCCGGAAACTATGACCATCAAAATGTGAACGAGTTTCCTATGGAAATCCAAGACATTTATGCTCGTCTGGATAAAAACCTCTCTGATTTATTTTTACAACTAGATAAAAAAATAGGATTAAAAAACATCTTATTCTTTATTACATCCACAGGCTATACTGATGCAGATAGTCCTTCAATAAATTACCAGCACATACCGGGAGGAGAATTCCACATCAATCGATGTGTTACTCTTCTTAATATGTACTTAATGGCTACACACGGACAAGGAGAATATATTGAAGCGTACTATAACAATCAAATTTACCTGAATCACGATTTATTAGAAAAGAAACAGCTATCCTTAGCTAACATACAGAAAGAGGCTGCCGATTTTATTATTCAATTCAGTGGGGTTAATGAAGTTTACTCTGCAAATCGTCTGTTATTGGGCGGGTGGAGCCCTGAAGTGGAAAACATAAAAAATGGTTACCACAGAAAAAGATCCGGCGATTTAGTTATTGATGTATTACCGGGGTGGACATTAATGAACAGTGATTCTTATGAGAACACTTTAGTCAGACAGACTCCTGTTTTGACTCCTTTAATCTTTTGGGGTGATCAAATCAAACCAGCGATTATAACTACTCCCACACACATAACAAAAATTGCACCTACCATTGCTCACTCTATAAAAATTAGAGCTCCCAATGCAGCAAAGGCTATTCCATTAATGGATATTCGATAGAAATAGCTCAAAATTAACAACTTAATCAGCATTTTAATATAACTTTGTGCGCGGTCACCATTTTATATTCATTTTATCATAAACTAACTACTAGCATATAACATAAGATATGGGAATCAATGATTTTTTAGGCAAATTATTTGGAAATAAATCAATCCGAGATATGAAGGAAATTCAACCTTGGGTGGAAAAAATAAAAGAAGCTTATCCTGCGATTAAAGAACTAAGTAATGACGATCTTCGTGCTAAAACACAAGAGATTAAAGCTTACATAAAAGACTCAGCAAAAGAAGAAAAAGCTAAAGTAGAAGAACTTAAGGCTAAAGTTGAGGAAACAGAATTAGAAAATCGTGAAGCTTTATTTAATCAAATCGATAAATTAGAAAAAGAGATACTAGGAAAGTATGATAAAGCATTGGACGATGTTTTACCTGTTGCTTTCTCTATAGTTAAAGATACAGCAAGACGTTTTACTGAAAACGAAGAATTGGTAGTTATGGCTACCGAATTCGATAAAACACTTGCAGCTACCAAAGACTTTGTTCGTATTGAAGGAGACAAAGCCATCTACTCTAATCACTGGGAAGCCGGAGGTAATGACACATTATGGAATATGATTCATTACGATGTACAGCTTTTTGGTGGTGTTGTTCTTCATAAAGGAAAAATTGCAGAAATGGCAACGGGTGAGGGAAAAACATTGGTTGCTACTTTACCTGTTTTCCTCAATGCACTTACAGGAAATGGAGTACACGTAATTACGGTGAACGACTATCTGGCCAAACGTGATGCGGAATGGATGGGACCTCTATATATGTTCCACGGATTAAGTGTAGATTGCATTGACAAACATCAGCCAAATTCAGATGAAAGAAGAAAAGCTTATTTAGCAGACATTACGTTTGGAACAAACAATGAGTTTGGTTTTGACTACCTGCGTGATAATATGGCTGTTAGCCCCAAAGATTTGGTTCAACGCGAGCACAATTTTTCCATTGTGGATGAGGTAGACTCGGTTTTAATTGATGATGCCAGAACTCCATTAATTATTTCAGGACCTGTTCCACGTGGAGACGACCAACTATTCGACTCGCTAAAACCTATGGTGGAACGTTTAGTAGATGCCCAGAAAAAACTGGCTACTCAATACCTGGCCGAAGCAAAAAAACTAATTCCTGAAGAAGCAACACAAGCTGAAGGGTTTTTAGCTCTATACAGAAGTCATAAATCAATGCCAAAAAACAAAGCATTGATTAAATATTTAAGTGAGCCGGGCATCAAAAGTGGAATGCTTAAAACGGAAGAAATTTACATGGAACAACAAAATAAAAGGATGCACGAAGTTACTGATCCTTTGTATTTTGTTATTGATGAAAAAATCAACAGTGTAGATTTAACAGATAAAGGAATTGAGTTAATTTCTGACCGATATGAAGATGCATCTTTCTTTGTTTTACCGGACATAGCATCACAACTATCTGAGCTTGAGGTTAAAGCGGATATTTCTGATGAAGATAAGGTAGTTAAAAAAGACGAACTTCTTTCAGATTATGCAATAAAATCAGAACGCGTACACACCATAAATCAATTACTTAAGGCATATACAATGTTTGAAAAAGACGATGAATATGTAGTAATTGATGAACAAGTGAAGATTGTTGACGAGCAGACTGGTCGTATTATGGAAGGTCGTAGATATTCTGACGGCTTACATCAGGCTATTGAAGCTAAAGAAGGAGTAAAAGTAGAGGCCGCAACTCAAACATTTGCAACCATTACTCTTCAAAATTATTTCAGAATGTACCATAAGTTAGCAGGTATGACAGGTACTGCAGAAACTGAAGCGGGTGAATTTTGGGATATCTATAAATTGGACGTTGTGGTAATTCCTACTAATCGTCCGATTGTTCGTAATGATATGAACGACCGGGTCTATAGAACTCAAAGGGAAAAATACGGCGCAGTAATTGAAGAGGTTCAAAAAATGGTAGAAGAAGGCCGTCCTGTTCTTGTGGGTACAACATCGGTTGAAATATCTGAAATGTTAAGCCGTATGCTTGATATGCGTAAGATTCCACATAACGTTCTGAATGCTAAACTACACCAAAGAGAAGCAGACATTGTAGCAAAAGCTGGTCTGAAAGGGGCGGTAACCATAGCAACCAATATGGCGGGACGTGGTACCGACATCAAATTGAGTCAAGAGGTAAAAGATGCTGGTGGTTTAGCCATTATAGGTACAGAACGCCACGAATCCAGACGTGTTGACCGTCAGTTAAGAGGTCGTGCAGGACGTCAAGGAGACCCGGGTTCTTCTGTATTCTTTGTGTCACTGGAAGATGATTTGATGCGTTTATTCTCATCCGATCGTATTGCCGGAATTATGGACCGGTTAGGCTTCAAGGAAGGTGAAGTTATTGAGCATAAAATGATTTCTAGATCCATTGAAAGAGCACAAAAGAAAGTAGAAGAGAACAACTTCGGTATACGTAAGCGCTTACTTGAATACGACGACGTAATGAATAAGCAACGTACCGTTATCTACACCAAACGTAGACACGCATTAATGGGTGAACGTATTGGTATGGACATTGTTAATATTATATGGAATCGTTGTGCAGTTGCTGCAAACAGCTTTACGTATGAAGAATACAAAATGGCAGTAATAAAAACATTGGCCATTAGTGCTCCACTCTCGGAAGAAGAGTTTAAAGAGGAGAAGAAAGAAGACCTTGCCGAAAGAACTTTCCAAGCAGCTATTGAAGCTTACAAACGCAAACAAGAACATTTAGCAAACATTGCCAATCCTGTTATAAAACAAGTCTATGAAACGCAAGGAGCAATGTATGAAAACATTTTAATACCAATTACTGATGGTAAAAGAATGTACAACATCAGTTGTAACCTGAAAGCGGCTTATGAATCGGAAAGTAAAGAGATTGTTCGTTCTTTTGAGAAATCCATTTTACTTCACGTTATTGATGAAGCGTGGAAAGAGAACTTAAGAGAATTGGACGATTTAAAACATTCTGTTCAAAGTGCTAGTTATGAACAAAAAGACCCTTTACTCATTTATAAATTAGAATCGGTAAACTTGTTCGATTCAATGGTTAATCGTATAAACGAAGAAACAGCTGAAATCTTAATGAGAGGGCAAATTCCGGTTCAAGATCCTAGCCAAGTAAGAGAAGCTGCACCTGAACGCAGACCAGACAGAAGTCAGTACAGGGAAGAAAAGCACGACTTGAATGATCCTAATCAACAAGCTGCTGCACAACAAGATACTCGTGAACAGGTAAAAAGAGAACCCATACGTGCTGAGAAAACTGCAGGGCGTAACGATCCTTGTCCTTGTGGTAGCGGAAAGAAATATAAAAACTGTCACGGTCGTAAGGGCTAATAGGATAGTGAAATATATACTTATAAAAAATGCTGATAATGAATATTATCAGCATTTTTTATGTTTAAGATTAAAAAGAGATTCGCAAAACACTATTGCATCATCTCATAAATTAAACGTGTTTCACTGGCTCTCAATGAAACATAATTACCTATTATCTCTCCTTTATTTTGATGTAATCTTAAAACCATTTCCTCTATATTTGGATTTTCAATACCCAACTCTTTAAAAGATACAGGCATACCAATTGACCGGAGAAAACCTTTTAATTGCTTAATGCCTTTCAAAGCAACCTCCTTCTCATCACCTACATCAGAAACATTCCACACCTCCCTGGCAAACTGTGCTAATTTAGAAGTATTGTGTTCAACAGCATAAGTCATCCAAGCCAGAAAAACAACAGCTAATCCTGCTCCATGAGCCACACCATACAAAGCACTTATTTCGTGTTCCATAAAATGAGAAGCCCAATCTTCTTCACGTCCCACACCTAACAAACCATTATGAGCCAGAGTTCCTGCCCACATTAAGTTAGCTCGTGCATCGTAATTAGTAGGTTCTTTTTGAACACGAAGTGCCTCTTTTATAATAACTTTCAATGTAGATTCACATAAACGATCGGTTAACTCTACCTCAGGAGTATTGGAAAAGTAACGCTCCATAATATGTGCCATCATATCCACTACCCCAGCTGCCGTTTGGTATGCAGGAAGAGTATAGGTCAACTCAGGATTCATAATGGAAAAAACAGGACGCAACAATTCAGGAGTACGCAAACTTAGCTTTCGTAAAGTTTCTACTTTTGTAATCACAGTATTTCCCGACCCTTCACTTCCTGCAGCGGGAATAGTTAGAACTACTCCTACTTTCAAGGCCTTTTCAGGAATCAATTTCCCTTCAAAGAAATCCCAAAAATCACCTGAATAAGGCACACCTACTGCAATGGCTTTTGCTGTATCAATTACTGAGCCTCCTCCAATAGCTAGAATAAGATCTATACCCTCTTTTCTGCAAATATCTATACCTTGATATACTTTAGTATCAATAGGGTTTGGTTGAATTCCGCCTAACCGAAAGAAAGGAATTTTTGCATCATTCAACAGATCCTCCATTTTGTTCAGCAAACCACTTCTAAAAACCGAACCTCCTCCAAAAACCAATAGCACCTTTGTTCCTTTGTGCTTTTTTATTAAGTCGGTTACTTGTAGTTCTGTTTCTTTTCCAAAAACGAACTCTGTGGGAGTATAAAGATTAAAATTATTCATAGGCAATCTATTTGAAGGGGTTACTTATACAAAATAAGAAAAAGGAATGGAATCACGACACAAAAACAGACTCTTTTCTTATAAGATTTCCAATAATTGTTTCAAATTAGTTATTTCCAAAATACCATCTTCATTTGTATCTTGTAGTTTTTCTACCCCGTGAATGGCTTGACACCCAATATGTAAAGCCGGAA
The DNA here is from genome assembly GCA_964583185.1 of uncultured Bacteroides sp. Taxonomy (GTDB): domain Bacteria; phylum Bacteroidota; class Bacteroidia; order Bacteroidales; family Bacteroidaceae; genus Bacteroides_E. Next base: position 22,318 of record CAZOVL010000024.1, read on the forward strand.
GAATATCGTTTTTAAGAGAATCTCCAACTACCAACACATTTTCAGGCAACAATTCTTCCCTCTCAATGGCTATTTGCCACAATTCAGGATCGGGTTTTCGTATATTTTCCAAGGTAGAATCGGTTAAAGAAGAAAAGTAAGGAAGTAGTGACAATCCATCCAATACAGCCTCAAGATTTCCATAATAGTTCGATACGACAAACATTCTATATTTATCTTGTAAAGCATCAAGTACCACTTTAGATTTTGTCGCCCATTTTTCAGCATATTTTGTTACACATTGAGCCACCTCTTCAGCACACTCCTCAGGGGAACTAATAGGAAACAAATCGGCCTCCAGCAAAAACTCCACCTGCAGGTTTATTTTTGTAAGCTGCGTTTGATACATATCAAAATGGGAGGCTATCAACCCCTCTTGCTCAAGAGTCTGCTCCGTTTTAACATAGGCATCCAAGAAATCCTCACCTGCTATTGGAGTATCAAAAAACTGATTATATGCTTTTAAATAAATGGAAAACCAATGTTTAAAAGGAGAGTCGAGAGTTCCTCCAAAATCAAAAGCAATGGCTTTAATTCTATTCTTATCAATCATTTTAAATTCTTTCTTTTTTTATTTCCTATTTTCATTATTAAAAGTCCTATCACAATCCAAACCAGTTCTCTTACTCTAGTAATTAAAGCCGTATATACTCCATAAGCACCGGAAAGAGAAAGTCCGTGAACTGCTAGAGCAAAACCTCCTTCTCGTCCACCTATTTGCATTGGCAAAAAAAACAAAAGATTAGCAAATAACGAAGAAAAAGCAACAATTAAAATACAGTCGATGAAGTTAACCTGACTGGTAAGGATATTTAATATCAGCCAAACTTCCAGACAGCCAACAATCCGAGCAAAAAACTCTAAGGATAAAGCACCATAAAATGAGCGTTTTTCTTGATTGTGCAATAAAGCAATCTGAGAATCAACACGTTCCAAGTTTTCATTATATTTTGATGAGAAGTGGGAAATATATTTATTTAAATAAGGAATTTTATGTCCCAAACGAGTAAAAGACACAACAAACCCATATTTATAGCCTTTCCAAAAGAGGTAGCTTAACACCAAACAAAAACAAAACACAACACCCAAAATTACAGCAATCATAGTTGACAGCGGATAAAAACAAATAAAAAGAACTACTGCCACAAGCCAAAAAAGGATATGGGAAAAAACATGCATCATTACATATAATATAACAGATGAAGAGGCTTTTTCAACGCCTAAGAAAGGTGTTGTTTCCATTATTCTATAGGGTTCTCCCCCCATTAATCCTCCAGGAGTTACATAATTCAAAGCAAATCCCGTTACTGTAAACTTATATAATTGAAGAAATGGCACAGGAGATTTTCCTTCACTAGAAAGAATTACATGCCACGAACAGGTGTTTATGAAATAGATAAAAACCCAAAGAAGTAAAATTAAAGGGAAATAATAGCCCGCTCTTTTTAAATCGTCAGCCACCTGTTGTGGAGACACATTAAAGGTGAAAAGCATAATAACTACAGCTATTATTCCAAAAGCAAAGAAGAAATTTCTTAATCTACTGTTTTTCATAAGGGCTTTAATCAACCAAGGTTTGATAGAAGTGTTTACTAAGTTTTTCGTGTTTATAAATCATATAAAGTAATATGACATTGAGTACCGTTAGTTCAAAGACAAAGTAAATCCAAGTTTCATTAATCAAGAGCGAAATAAAGAGAACAAAAACACGTGTATTAAATGACAACACATTAGTCCATTTCATCAAAGGTAAGCTTGCTTTTCTAAAGTCATCTTTTAATGACTGAGGAATAGAATTTAGTCTTTTCTGCTTTAAGGCAAGAAAAAATTGCTGAAAACCAGGTGATCTCTTTTCTTGAGAAGCAGTATACCCTTTGTAAAACCACAAAAAAAGCTTTTGAATCCATCCGTCTTTCCATTTCATTTTTTCATATAACTCTTCTTGTTGAGCTGAATTACTCAATTCACTCCCCTTTTCTCCATTGAGAAAAAACAGATGAATGTTTCGATAGTAATCAGCAGTTGAAGCTTGCTGACCATGAAAAAAACCGGCTACTGCCCCTAACAACCAAATCCAAATCCCCCAGGTAGGAGTTAACCTAAGACAGATAGCTACATAAATTGAAATAAACCATAAATCGCCACACACCCCATCAAGAATACGTCCTAACTCTGACTTCTGACCGGTCATTCTAGCCAATTGTCCATCTGCACTATCGTACATATTTGCCCAGACCAATAGTAACATACCTATGCCATTAAGTACTAAATTTTCAGGGTAGAACAAGATACCTGCTCCTACTCCTAGAAAAATAGAGATAATGGTAACTGTATTGGGTGTAAATCCTAATTTATGAAAAAACAAAGCCCATTGATAACCAATAGGTCGATAAAAAATTAAATCAATCCACTCTTCCGTATCATTCGACTTCAAACTAGATTCCAAAGAGGGTTTAATAGTTTTCTTATTTTCCGATTGACTCATTCTCTTGAATTGTTTTTAGTATAACTTGTGCAATGGCTTGTGCAGCATCATCTCTACAAGGAGCAAAGCTAGGCCAATCATTGAAATCAATGATGCTAACTTCACCTTGAGGAGAAACAATGCAATCGCCTCCATAAACCTTTACATTCAACACTGCTGCTGCTGCATTACACATCTCTTTTAATTGACTCTCCTCAAAGCTTAACCCTTGAGGTTTCCCATTAATTTTTTCTATCCCAAACTTTGAATGATCATTAAAATAAGGATAAAACCAATAGAAAAAAGGCGTTCCATAGACACCATAAAACTTAATTAAATCTCCTTCCAGATGCTCACTAATCACTACTCTATCAATTCCTCGTAAAGCATATTCTGAAATAATTTGTTTCAATTCAGAATGAGAACGAACATAAGTTACATCTTCCCGGTGGATGGCGTGGAAATCAGCTCGTTTAATCCAAAAAGGTAGAGCCAATTCAATCTCACTCTTCATTTTTTCGAAAATAATCTGTGTATCAACAATCCAGCTTTTAGGATAAGAGATACCTGCAGCCAAAAGAAGTCGGGTCATTTGTTCTCTCCCACAATTTTCTATTCCAAATGCAGAGTTTACGGCTACCACTCCCCTCTCTTTTTCTAGTTCTTTTAATCGTTGAACGGCTAGTTTATTACGCAGCATAGTAAAAACATACTGCTCTTCAATGCCGGAAGCTATAAACTCCTGTTCAGTATAAAAATGAACTTTATGCCCATTATTTCCCAGTTGTTTAGCCACTGCATGAATAATGGCAGAATCATTGCCTATATGATTAGGTGAGTATGTGGTATGTCTTTGTATGGCAGCAAATGTAAGTTGTTTTTCCATTATCTATTTTCATCTATTGCTTAAGAAAGCTTTCGGCTTTATCTCGGTCTGAAGCGTGATCTACATCAATAATTTTTGAGAAAGGAAAAGCTTTTATCAATAATTCGGCATCTACTATGGCTTGTTGAAAACCTCTCATACGAGTCACCCCCTGGTCAATGACAGTAGGTAATAAGTCTAACACTTTACGAGTAAAACAATAGATTCCGCCCGAAATGTAACGTGCTCCTTCATAATACTCATTAGCATATCCCAAAACATTCAACTGTTCATCTGTCTTAACATACAAAGGAGATTCATCATCAATAAAATCGGTAACCGCCATCAAAGCGTCAAAAGAATCTTCTTTCTGAAATGTATCAATATAAGCGGCAAACTCTTTCTCATAGAAGATAGGATCAACTGTAGTCAAGCACAATTTATCAGTATGTTTAAGCAAAGGTAGCAACTCATAAAAACTATGTAATGAGTCGGGTGTGTTTTTGACTATCCACTCAAATGGTATAGGCAAATCCAACTGTTCAACATAAGCCCTTACGTCTGACATATCTTCATTAATGATGAGTGCAATGGATTCCGCATCGTGTCGTAAAAAAAGAGAAATTAACCGATGCAATAAAGGTTCTCCATTAATTTCAAGTAGCGGCTTAGACACAGAAATCCCGTCTGCAAGCAAACGAGATCCCTGTCCAGCAGCTATAATAGCATACTTCATTCCAATATTATTCTAAATGATCAATAGTTTCTTCACCAATCATTTTTCTTAATGTATTCTTCAATTTTGTATATTGAATAAACAAGTCGTGCTCAGGGACGTGATTTTCATCGTGCATAGGGCTCTTAAAGTAAAAAGATAACCACTCTTGAATACCCACCATACCGGCACGTTGTGCCAAGTCAGTAAACAACACTAAATCCAATACTAACGGTGCAGCTAAAATAGAGTCTCTACATAGAAAATCCACTTTCAGTTGCATAGGATATCCCATCCAGCCAAAAATATCAATATTATCCCAACCTTCTTTATTATCACCACGTGGAGGATAATAGTTTATACGCACTTTGTGATAGTAATCTTTATATAATTCCGGATAAAGCTCAGGCTGTAATATGGTGTCAATAACAGAAAGTTTACTTACTTCTTTAGTTTTGAAAGAATCCGGATCATCTAATACTTCTCCATCACGATTTCCTAATATGTTTGTAGAGAACCAACCATTCAATCCTAACATTCTGGTTTTTAGCATAGGAGCTAAAACCGTTTTCAACATTGTTTGTCCTGTTTTGTAGTCTTTACCACAAATGGCCACTTTATTCTTTTCAGCTAACTCCCACATGGCAGGTATGTCTATACATAAATTAGGAGCTCCCATAATAAAAGGTGCCCCTTCAGCCAAAGCAGCATATGCATAACACATACTAGGTGCAATAACATCTGTATTGTCCTCCTTCATTGCTTTTTCCAAAGAAGCTAAAGATTCGTGTTCTTTGGAAGGAGGAAGATAGATTTCAGTACTTGCCGACCAAATAACAACTACACGTGTACAATTATTTTCCTCTTTGAAGTTTCTAATATCTTCACGTAGCATTTCAACGTGTTCCCAGCAAGTTCCTTCTGGTTTAACGTGTGTTCCATGAAGTCTTTTTACCCATTTTTGGTTAAAGACAGCTTTCATGGGTTTTATGTCTTTCAACTCGTCTTTTACCAAGTTAAGATCTTTGGCACTAAACACATCTGCAGCCTCAGCAGCATCGTAAACATCTTCTTCAAACAAATCCCAACCACCAAAAACCAAATCGTTCATATCAGCTAAAGGAACAACATCTTTAATTTTAGGGAAACGATTTTCGTTTCTTTTTCCTAAACGAATAGTTGCTAACTGAGTAATTGAACCTATCGGTTCGGCTAGTCCTTTACGTGCAGCCAATGTGCCTAAAACAAAGGTTGTAGAAACGGCTCCACCTATTCCTACAACTAATACACCCAAACGACCTTCAGCTGGTTTAATTTTATTTGTCATCATAATATAATTTATATGTAATTTATTAGTCGAAGTATTAAAAATAATGCTCTTATCCTCTTAACAAAGATAACAATTTAATTAATTCATAGAAAGGCATTCACTTATAATTCCAATTCTAAGTCCTATGAATTAGTGTAATTTTGACGATTAATATCTTTCTTAATATATTTTAAGAATCAAGACATATTTTCACAATCGATTAATATGTCCCATTTATTTACTTTTAAGATAAAAGAACCAACAAAACACTTTAGATATTAATCTGTACAATAGAATAGATAAACAACTCCTCATATTGAAAAGAACCAATCTGACAACAACGCATTTCTGCTGAATAAATGAATCCAATTGTTCAACCTGAAATAACAAAATTAAGACTTACCACCTGAAAGAAAACAGCATAAAAACTGCCCGGAAAAAGTCTGTGTTTCAGCTAGCCCACAGAGCTTCTAAAGAGGTCTAAGACCGAAGCCTCATCGGTCTAGGACTGAAGGCCTGTCGGTCTAGGACCGAAGGGTGCTCGGTCTAGGACCGACTAAAAGTCAAAAACAGGGCAAGAAAGAAAAACAACTAAAAAGCAGTCTTTTTTAGTCGCAAGAAGAGAAAACAAAAACACTATAATAAAAAACAATCCATCAATTCATTACCGAAATAGTGAATGATGGATTGTCTCCTCCATAAAAAAAACACCTTTAAACAAAATGATTGAAATCCGCTATATTATCTAGCGTTTTCTATATACTTAAATGCCTCTTTGCACTTATCTGTAATCCAGCTCCAATTTTCTTCTTTAATGATTTCTTTTGGGAATAGCTTTGACCCCATTCCAATGCAAGTAACTCCTGACTTCATCCATTTGGTTAAGTTCTCCTCTGTAGGTTCCACACCACCGGTGACCATTAACATTGACCAAGGCATAGGAGCCATTACGTTTTGAACAAATGAAGGACCACCCACATTTCCTGCAGGAAACACCTTACATAAGTCGCACCCTATTTCTTGAGCAAAACCAATTTCAGAAACCGATCCACAACCGGGCGTATAAGGAATCAACCTTCTGTTACAAATTTTAGCTACTTCCGGATTAAAAAGAGGACCAACAATAAAATTAGCACCCAATTGAATGTACAGAGCAGCAGTTCCCGGATCAACAATAGAACCAATACCTAAAATTAATTCAGGACACTCTTTGTTTGCCCATTTCACTAATTCAGCAAAAACCTCTTGAGCAAAATCACCACGGTTGGTAAATTCAAAGGCTCTTACTCCTCCTTCATAACAAGCTTTTACTACATTTTTAGCAACAGTTAAATCTTGGTTGTAAAAAACAGGAACCATTGCTGTTTCTTTCATTACAGAAAGAACTTCTAATTTACTAAATTTTGCCATCGCAATATTTTCTTTTTTAGAAACAATTTATCGTTGAACGCGTCCTGAAGCATCTCCACCAACAAGGTTTTCAACCTCTTCAGAAGACATTAAATTAAAGTCACCATATACTGTGTGTTTCAAAGCAGAAGCAGCCACGGCAAACTCCAAAGCCTCTTTTTGGTTCGATTTAGTCATCAAACCGTGTATAACTCCGGCAGCAAAAGAGTCGCCTCCTCCTACTCTATCAATAATAGGTTTAATTTCATAACGAGAAGATTCATAAAACTCCTCTCCGTTATAAATCATAGCTTTCCAACCATTGAAAGAAGCAGAGTAAGATTCTCTTAAAGTTGAAATAACATATTTAAATCCAAACTCTTTGTGCATTTGCTCAAAAATACCTTTGTATCCTGCAGCATCTGTTTGACCTCCTTCTACATCAGAATCCGGTTTAAAACCTAAACATAAATGCGCGTCCTCTTCGTTACCAATGCAAACATCTACATATTGCATCAAATCTTTCATAATAGATTGTGCTTTTTCAGTAGACCACAGTTTCTTTCTATAGTTTAAATCTACAGATACAGTTACTCCGTGGCGTTTAGCTGCCTGACAAGCTAATTTGGTTAACTCAGCTGCTTTATCGGAAATTGCAGGAGTAATTCCTGACCAGTGAAACCAGTCAGCCCCTTCCATAATTGCATCAAAATCAAAATCTGAAGGAATAGCTTCTGCTATGGAAGAGTTGGCTCTGTCATAAACCACTTTACTTGGACGCATAGATGCTCCGGTTTCTAAGTAGTAAATACCTACTCTATCGCCACCACGTGCAATAAAATCTGTGTGTACACCATATCTTCTTAAAGCATTTACTGCTGATTGTCCAATTTCGTGTTCAGGTAATTTCGTCACATAGTAGGCATCGTGTCCATAGTTAGCACAGCTAACAGCAACATTTGCTTCTCCACCACCATAAACAACATCGAAAGAGTCGCACTGCACAAACCTTAAATTTCCAGGTGCAGTTAATCTCAACATAATTTCTCCAAGTGTTACAACTTTTTTCTTCATATCCAGATTTATTTATATTTAATAATGTGTTTTCAAATAAACAAGTCAATATCGTGTACGCACACAAAGATAGGAATATTTTTGTTCTTTCCAAGTATATTCTCTATCTTTGATTAAAAGAAATCTATTTTTTCACGAATAAAGTGCACAAAAGGAATGGAAAAGAAAAATATACAATCTAAAAGAGTTCGCATTAAAGATATTGCTCGTTTAGCCAAGGTATCAACGGGTACAGTAGATAGAGTCATTCATAAGCGCGATGGCGTTTCCGAAGAAAGTAAAAAAAAGGTAGAAGAAATTATTCAACTTTTGAATTACCAACCCAATATGTATGCCAGTGCATTGGCTTCAAATAAAAAATACAATTTCATCTGTTTACTTCCTTCACATAATAAAGGAGAATATTGGACTGATATAGAAATAGGCATACAAAATGCCATTGACTATTATGTTGATTTTAATATCTCTGCGAAAATTGTTTATTATAACCAATACCAATACGACTCTTTTATTGCCCAATACAATGAAGTATTGAAAGAAAAACCTGATGGTGTTGTTTTTGCACCTACCAACCCAACCTATACGTTAGCATTCACTAAGGAATTGGAAGAGCTCAACATACCTTATATCTATTTAGACTTTAATATTGAAGACAGCAATCCTTTGGCTTTTTTTGGACAAGACTCTTCACAAAGCGGATTCTTTGCAGCAAAAATGCTTATGTTGCTTGTTAATAATCAAAAAGAAATTGTTGTTTTTAGACATATAAATAAAGGAATAGTAGGTTCTAACCAACAGGAGTATAGAGAAATTGGCTTTAGAAAATACATGGAAAAGCATCATCCTGATTGTACCATTCATGAGCTAAATCTACTAACAAACGAGGAAAATAAAAACACAGAGTTACTAGATAATTTCTTTAATAAAAACCCACAAATCCAGGCTGGCATCGTTTTTAACTCCAAAGCCTATTTAATTGCAGAATATTTAGAGAGAAATAAAAAAGAGAACTTCCGGTTTATTGGATATGACTTGTTGGAAAACAACATTGCCTATCTTAAAAGTGGAGTAGTAAACTTTCTTATAGCACAGCAACCTAGGCATCAAGGATATAATAGTATTGAAGCCTTATGTAATTTTTTGATACTTAAAAAAGACGTAAACAAAATTAATTATATGCCGATTGATTTGTTGTCGAAAGAGACTATAGATTATTATAAACATTAAATGAAAGAAAATGATAAGTACAAAATACCTTAGAATACACCCTGATGATAATGTAGCAGTAGCCATTTTACCATTGAAAGCCGGTGAAGAAATAGCCATTGATGAATTTAAGTTTACATTGAAACAAGATATTCCCTCAGGTCACAAGTTTGCATTAAAAAACCTTGTTCAATCGGAAGATATTATAAAATACGGGTATCCAATCGGACATTTATTAGAAGATAAATCACAAGGAGATTTGCTAGATCACTCAAATATAAAAACCAACCTAGCAGGGTTATTGGACTACACCTATAATCCAGAGAAAGAAAACATTGAAATTGAAAAGCAGAATTTGACATTCAAAGGCTTTAGAAGAAAAAATGGAGATGTAGGCATACGTAATGAAATATGGATCATTCCCACTGTAGGATGTGTGAATGGTATTATTGAAAAACTAGCTGAAGGGTTAAGAGAAGAGACAAAAGGTAAAGGAGTAGATGCCATTGTGGCCTACCCTCACAATTACGGATGTTCACAATTAGGAGAAGATCACGAAAACACAAAGAAGATACTGAAAGATATGGTTTTACATCCAAATGCAGGAGCAGTTTTTGTTGTTGGACTAGGCTGTGAAAACAATCAACCGGATGTATTCAAAGAGTTTCTTGGTGAGTATGATGAAGATAGGATTCAGTTTATGGTTACTCAAGAAGTTCAGGATGAGTATGAAGAAGGAATGAAAATTCTTAGAGACTTATATAATAAGGTAGTAAAAGATGAAAGAGAAGACATTCCTTTAGCTGAACTAAAAGTAGGTCTAAAATGTGGAGGCTCCGATGGTTTTTCCGGAATCACAGCCAATCCACTATTGGGTATGTTTTCAGACTTTTTAATTGCTCAAGGTGGAACCAGTGTTTTAACCGAAGTCCCTGAAATGTTTGGAGCAGAAACCATTTTAATGAATAGATGTGAAAACGAAAATCTTTTTGAGAAAACAGTTTTATTGATTAACGATTTCAAAGAGTATTTTTTATCGCACAATGAACCTGTGGGAGAAAATCCTTCTCCCGGAAATAAAGCCGGAGGCATTTCAACATTAGAGGAAAAAGCTTTAGGTTGCACACAAAAAGGAGGTAAAAGTCCTGTTTCTGGAGTTCTAGCTTATGGGGAGCGATTAAAAAACAAAGGGCTAAACTTACTCTCAGCACCAGGAAACGACTTGGTAGCCTCTTCGGCATTAGCCGCTAGCGGATGTCATATGGTTCTCTTTACAACAGGAAGAGGAACCCCTTTTGGTGCTTTTGTTCCCACAATGAAGATATCTACCAATTCCAATCTAGCCAATAAAAAGCCCAATTGGATTGATTTTAATGCAGGTATTATTCTTGAAAATGAAACAATGGAGGATGTATGTAAGCAATTCACAGATTACATTATTAAGGTGGCAAGTGGTGAATGGGTAAACAACGAAAAAAATGGATACAGGGAAGTTGCCATATTTAAGACAGGGGTAACCTTGTAGTTTCCTCTCTTAAGAACCTGTAAAATAATAAAGGGGTATTCCAAAATTGGAATACCCCTTTATTATTTTACAGACTGCTATTTTTTATTGTTTATTCAATTGATAATAACTCTCAACTCCTGAAATGAAATATTCAACATCTTCAATCGTTGTATCGAATGACGTAACTAAGCGAACAACATTCGTCAATTCATTTTCAAAGAAAAAACCAACTTCACTGTGTAAATGTTTAATTAAAGGTTTAGGCATCTCAAAAAACAACTGATTACTTTCTACTTTGTGAGTAAATCGTATTTGAGGATACTCAACTAGTTTTTCATATAACAACTGAGCCATTTTATTGGCTTGTGTTGCATTGGTCAACCATAAATCATCGGTTAGATATGCATTAAACTGACACGATATATAACGCATTTTCGAGGCTAACTGGGCAGATTGTTTTCGAATATATTTTGCTTGTTTCTGATAATCAGAGTTAAAGGAAATAACACACTCTCCCATCATTAAACCATTTTTTGTACCTCCAAAGCTCAAGACGTCCACACCACAATCAAGAGTTATTTCCTTGAGTGATTTTCCTAGAGCAGCAGCAGCATTAGATAGTCTAGCACCATCCATATGCAAGGTTAAACCGTAACTATGAGCTAAGTCGGCAATTGCTTTCACCTCTTCCGGAGTATATACTGTTCCAACTTCCGTAGTTTGTGATATGGATATCACACCCGGCTGGGAGTGATGTTGTTCACCAAACCCTCGTAAATAGGGTTGAATTAACTCGGGGGTTAACTTACCATCTTTAGTGGGTATGAGTGTAATTTGTGCTCCTGTCATTTTAGTTGGAGAACCACATTCATCCACATATATATGTGCTGTATCGGGACAAAGAATGGAATGATAGGGCTTAGAAAGTAACTGCAAAGCCACCACATTAGCTCCTGTGCCATTATAAACAAACAAAACTTCAGATAAAGGGCTAAAAATCTCTTTTATTTTTTGTACGGCCTTATGTGTCCATTCATCATCGCCATACCCATACGCATGGTTTATATTTGCTTCTTGAATGGACTTTAAGATTAATGGATGAACGCCTGAATTATTATCGGATGCCAAACTTCTCATAATAAACTAACTGTTATATTTATATGCAAAGTAATGGAATATCCTACGAAAATTAAAATCTAAACAAAAAAAATCACACTACCTAAAGCACATATTTGTGCAAGGTCATGTGATTTCACAAAACATTATTGTATTTTAATTATCTCTTAACTCAGAAATAGTTGAAATAGATTTGTTGTTAACCAAAAAAGTTGTCAGATGTTGAATACAAGTAAACTTTGAACTGAAGATCTTCTTCTCCATCAAAAACCACTTTGTTTTCTTTTGCCAACCAACCTAATGCTGCACCTAATTCAAAATCAGACAGACCACTCACTTTTTTTAATTCCGAATAACTCCATTGGGAATTATTGCTTAATAATTGCCAGATTTTTCCGGCCATAAATCCAATTTGTACCTTGTTCATATTACCCTCTTAAATAAAATTAAATAATACTTTTCCTTCATTAG
>CAZOVL010000025.1:0-10394 GCA_964583185.1 uncultured Bacteroides sp.
CTACCGGGGTTGGAACAGTTATAATATAAATGTTACAATGCCTTATATCTTCCAGGTTAGAGGTTAGAAGACAACCATTTTTGACTGATAAGTCCAGACTTTTATAATCCTTTCTCATCGTTTTATTAATTGGTAACAAGGTTTTATTCTCCGCATATAGCAACTCGTCAATACGATTTTTATCTATATCAAAGCCTATTACGGGATATTTTCCGGCAAAAAGTTTTGCTAGTGGTGATCCCACATATCCCAAGCCAATAATTGCAATTTTATAATTTTGTTCCATACAGTTTATGTCTCTCTTTGAAGCGCTTTCATATCCTCATACAAAACCTGCCCAATGCTTTTATTATAAGTCATGAGCCAATCTAGATGAATGAGAATTATCATCTCTTCTCTTAAGGATGTGCTATTTTGATGTGATCATCTACCTTTTTTATATTTCTATTCTTCTTTAATTTTGAGATCCGCATGTTCCATCCAATCATGATAGGGTATCTCTTGATGGTAGCGACACTTTAGATCCTTTCCGGCAGATATCGCTTTATAGATACGATAGGCTTTTTCTATAGAGAGTGTCCCCCCAATGTTGGCACACATTTGTTTGTAAGCACGATGCCTTTCTTTTCCATTGACAAGCACCAGAGGTAGTTCGATCCTCATGTCTTTATAATGTAGTACAGGTATCACTGCCAACCTCTGATTCCGATCAATCATATCTCCATCAATGTGAATTTCGGTTTCAAAAACCATGTTCTCGCCTATTCTAGAAAATCGAGGATTTACTAATCTGGAATAATTGCCTGAAATAAAATATTGTGTATCCATTCTCATCTTAGTTTATTTTACCTGAACTATTCTTTTTTTTTATCTCAATTTTGCTTTATTATCAAATAGATATAAAACCTAAATTCGTTCTGACACTTGCTAAGTGTCAGAACGATTCGATTTGAATACAATAATATAGTAATCTATGTAACAAGTGCAAAGATAGCGAAAAAAGTTAAAAAAGAAAGATGTCCTCTGCTTATTTCCTTAAAAAACCAGGAAAACTCTTTTTATTCGTCTGCTAGAGAAAAATACCCTGATAAAAAGACAAAGAGAACCCGGCACAGTGAAAACTACCGCACTTCAAATCACGAATAAGGACAAGGTAAAGTTGTATGTTTTTTCCTTTCGGGCTCAGAGAACAGGCTTACTGAAGATAACAGCCCCGCCGGCCTTGCACCAAAGTAGAGATACGTTCACCTGCCTGATCAAGGATCGATCGTTCAAAAGAAGCCAGATAGGTATAGGTGGTTTTTTCATTGCTATGCCCCAATCCTTCGCTGATAACCCACAAAGGCAGATTCTCTCTCTTGGCCATTGTGGCCCAGCTGTGACGGGCTACGTGAGTGGTTACTTTCTCCTTAACTCCCGCCAGATTAGCCAGTTTTTTCAAACGTTTGTTCTGCAGCCGAAGTCCGCTTTCGTATTGCAGACGCGTTTTCTTTCCACTGTTTCGGATAATGGGAAAAAGGTATGGACTTTGACGGACTCGCTCCGAGAAGGAGTTGATGATACTTTGCATGGCCGGACTAACCTTAACCTCTATCTGCCGTCCGGTCTTTTTTCGGTAATAGCTTAATACGCCATGACGAATATTGTCTTTTCTTAAATAGGCCAGGTCCACAAAGGAAATGCCCCGGGCATGAAAACTAAAAAAAAAGAGACGTTGGGCATCCAGCAGCTCGCCTCGCTGTCCATATTCTTTGGGAGCACGCTGCGGACAGATATCGGCCAAAACATCCAGCTCGGCTAAACGCAGCAGGCTAGGTTTACTCAAGGCTCGTTTACGAGTGGAACGCACTCCCGTGTATACCTGCGAGAAGGGATTGGACTTACCGTTTTCGATCAGTCCCTCGTCAATGGCTTTATTGTAAATAGCGCGCAGATTACGCATATAATAGGATATAGTGTTGGCCGCACGCCCCCGTTCTTTGAGATATCTTTCGAAAGATTGCAGGATGTGATTTTCCATACGAATCAGAGAAAGGTCATTCCTATCTAAAAAAGAGAGCAGACCACGGGTAACTGTATTGTATGCGCGGGCAGTACGTTCACGCCCCTGTTGCTGCAAATCCTGACACAAACGGGCGGTGAAGGCTGACAGGCTTTTTTTATCTGTACTGCGACGATATGCTTCGCCTACACCGGAAGCACTGCAATACCCTTCTTTTTCCTGATGAGAGATAATACTCTCCAAACATCGAAGATCGCGCTGAATACCCTCTTCAATCAGAGAAAGTTCACGACGACGGACTGGATCACAACCGCTATAGATCAGACAATGTCGACGTGCATCCCACTCGTTGTGAAAGACTTGATAAGGGGTAGTAACAGTACTTGCACGACGATTCCGAATCAGCCGGATAAATAATCGCCCTGCGAAATCACGCCCTTTACGGGAGGGGCGGAGGACAAAGGTGACACTACACATAACAAAGAATTAAATGGTTAATATTGAGTATTACCACAAAGGTAGGAAACATCAGTATTCGCAGGGACGAAATGAGTTGTATTTCTGGATGCAGTTAGTGGAAAAGACTAAGTAGAAGGTAAAATTAAAAGCTAACAAGTCCCCCCTCAAGTATAAAAATTAATAATGTTTGCAACGATGGGGTCGAAAGATCAAGAAATCTATGAGAAAAATGGATGGCAGTATAGAGTATAAATTATAAGCAGAGATGAGAATATCTGAGATGAAAAATGAACGCATTAATAGTAAAAAGAATGAGCTTTTCAAAATGTTTTAAAACAAAAATAAATCAGGTATATGTTCTACGAATAGAATAGACTTTATTTCTACTTTGCGTTAAAACATACATAACATTAGCTTAAATATATTTTTTGTATAATCCGTTAAATAATATAATTTTCTCGATCTACTTACTTCTTCTATTTGTCCGATATTGTCATTTCATAATCAAACATAAACGATGGTGAATATTAATGATATCGAAACTTAGTGGTAACATGATGGTAACATTATATCGTTCTCTTTGTCTAGAATACATTTTTTAACTAAAGACATATTGTAAACGATGAAAAAAGCTTTTTTAGCATTACTCTTGTTGCATATTGGTATTATGACCTATGCTCAAACCGGAGGACTTATATCCGGGATTGTAAAAGATAAAAGTTCAATTTCACTACCGGGTGCATCCCTAAAATTGGACAAATATAACAGATATACTATCGCTGATGAAAAAGGTTACTATGAATTCTTAAATGTACCTGAAGGAAGCTATACTTTGGAAGTTTCCTATATCGGTTTTCATAAAGCATCATATCCGGTAACAGTCACTGCAAAAAACAATGTAGTCGTTAATATTGTATTAAATGAAAATTCGATAGAAGGAGAAGAGGTAGTCATAATGGGTGAAATGCTGAGAGGACAAGCTAAAGCGTTGAATCAACAAAAGACCAATTCGAATGTAACTAATGTTATTTCGTCTGATCAGGTTGGGCGTTTTCCGGATTCTAATATTGGAGATGCTTTAAAGCGTGTTACTGGTATTACGATGCAAAATGATCAGGGAGAAGCTCGTAATATTATTATAAGGGGAATTGCTCCTCATCTCAATTCAGTTACTCTGAATGGAAACAGAATACCATCGGCCGAAGGGGACAATCGAAATGTTCAGATGGATCTTGTGCCTGCCGATATGATCTCAACAATAGAAGTTAGCAAAACTCTAACATCGGATATGGATGCCGATGCCATTGGTGGATCTGTAGACTTGGTGACACGTGCTACGCCTAATAAACAAAGAATATCAGCAACTATATCAGGTGGATACAATCCTATCAGAGAGAAAAATACATACTCCGGTGCTTTTGTTTATGGTAATCGTTTTGTTGATAATAAATTGGGAGTTGTCGTTAGTGGTTCTTTGCAGAATAAAGATTATGGCTCGGATAATATAGAAGCTGAATGGGATAAAGACGAATTTGGGAATGTATATATTGTGACATCTGATATTCGAAAATATGATGTACAGCGAGTACGCAGAAGTATATCTTCTTCATTAGATTTTAAGTTTGATGCAAACAATTCTATTTCAGCCGATCTTATTTACAATTGGCGTGATGACAGAGAAAATCGCTACAGAGCGAGATATACAAAAATAGAACCCAAATATGATGCAAACAATAACATTACAAGTTACGAAGGTCAACTGAGAAGAGAAACCAAAGGAGGGATAGACAACAGTCGAAATAAAAACCGCCGCTTAGAAGATCAACGTGTACAAAATTATTTATTGAGAGGACAGCACCTTGTGTCGGCAACGATGGATCTGGACTGGAATCTAAGTTACTCAAAAGCGAGTGAAGACAGGCCTAACGAAAGATATATTGAGTACAGACAAAAGAAATTGGCAATTACTCAGGATTTGTCGGACGAGCGCTATCCATTACTAAGTGCAACTGGAGCAGATCCTTCAAAAATGAACTTTGAAAATCCGACTGAAAACCATAATTATACCAGTGAAGACGAATATTCTGCAAAGATAAATGCAAGGATTCCTCTATCAATAATTGATGATCAGAAAGGGCGTTTGCGTTTTGGAGTGAGAGCTCGCATTAAAAATAAAGAGAGGGATAATATTTTTTATGAATACAAACCTTCGGGCAATTTTCCTAAGACGTTAGCAGATGCTCCACAGAGCCACTATAATGGTAAAGATTTTCAACCGGGTAGTCAATATGCTCCAGGTGTTTTTGCATCGAAAGAATTTTTAGGTAGTTTGAACTTAGCTGATAAATCGTTGTTCGAAGGAGAATTGGTTCCGGATGAATATTTGGCTGGAAATTATAAAGCTAAAGAAAAGATTTTTGCCGGTTACCTGCGTTGGGATCAAAACCTAACCAATGACATGTTAATCATATTGGGAATAAGAGCTGAAGGAACTTGGGTAGATTATACAGGAAATTATGTAACTGATGAAGAGTTTCAAAAACAAATCGAAGATGACAACTCTTATCTGAATATATTACCGAGTATAACCTATAAATACAATATACAGGACAATCTTATATTAAGAGCTGCCTATACAACGGCATTGGCCCGTCCTAATTATTACGATCTTGTTCCTTATACCAATATAGTCTCTAAAGACCAAGAACTTTCAGTTGGTAATTCGAATCTAAAGGTTACTTATTCACATAATTTTGATGTGATGGTAGAGTATTATTTAAGTTCAGTCGGGATCGTATCGGGCGGTGTGTTTTATAAAAATTTGAATAATTTCATCTACAAGTATAAAGATATGCAATACAATACTGATAAGTATGCTAAGGATTTTCCGGAATTGTCGAATCCTATACCAACCGGTGAAAAATGGGAATTCACTCAGTCACGAAATGGAAAAGGGGTTGATATATTTGGCTTCGAAGTAGCTTTACAACGTAAATTGGATTTCTTGCCAACCTCTTTTTTGCGAAACTTTGCAGTGTATCTGAATTATACTTATATGCACTCTAAAGCAAAAGGTATAGCTGACGAAGACGGTAATGAAAGAAATAATATCAGCTTACCAGGAACGGCTCCACATATGTTTAATGCATCTTTGTCTTGGGAAAACAAGAAATTTTCAGCCAGAGCCTCTCTCAACACCACCTCTAGTTATATTGATGTTCTTGGGGCTAGTGAATTCTATGATAGTTATTACGATAAACAACTATTCTTGGATGTTAATGCATCTTATAAAATTATTCCAAGTTTACGAGTATTTGCTGAAGCAAATAATTTGACTAATCAGCCACTTCGCTACTATCAAGGATCAAAAGATAGAATGATGCAGTTGGAATATTACAGACCAACATTTAACATCGGAATTAAGTTTGATTTATAATTATAAATAGAATTATGAGAATAAAAAAACATTTACTTTTACTACTAAGCATAGTTATATTTTCTTCAAGCTATGCTCAAGATAATATTCTGAGTCATAAAGAAACGCTAGAAGATCGCTTCAGTTTTATTCTTGCAACCGATTTAGGGAGGAATGGGTATTACGACCAAAAAACAATTGCAGCTAAAATGGGTGAAGTGGCAGAAAATATTGATATAGAATTTGTTATTACCAGTGGTGATACCCATCATTATGATGGAGTTGAAAGCACAACTGATCCTTTATGGATGACTAACTTCGAGTCAATATATTCACACCCGGAATTATTAGTTGAATGGTATCCTATTTTGGGAAATCACGAATATAAGGGGAATACACAGGCTGTGATAGATTATAGCAAAGTTAGTCGCCGTTGGTGTATGCCCGATCGTTACTATTCTAAATCATTTGAAACCGAAGATGGAGAATCTTTCTTGCTTGTATTTGTAGACACGCCTCCACTAATTGATAAGTATCGAAATATAGAGTATCCTGATGCTCCGAAGCAAGATATTCAGAAACAACTAGACTGGATAGATGCTACATTAAAGAATGCTACTGAAAAATGGAAAATCGTTGTGGGACACCATCCTATTTATGCTGAAACATCTAAAACTGATCAAGAGCGGATTGATCTACAAAACAGATTAAAGCCGATACTCGAAAAATATAATGTAGATGCCTATTTATGTGGTCATATTCATAACTTTCAGCATATTAAACCTAAAGGAAGTAAGATAGAATACCTCGTTAATTCATCGGGATCATTAAGTCGAAAAGTAAAGAATCCTGTTGAAGGTACAATTTTTTCCAGCAGTGAAGCCGGGTTTACTATTTGTACTGTTGCAGATAATAAATTCTACTTACGTTTAATCAATAAGGAAGGAAATATTCTTCATACTATTACTCTTAATAAATAGAATTTATCCATAATTACTTTTGAGGTATTTTTTTTATAGAAATTTCTCCAGGCTCTGTTAATTAAGTAGATAATCAGTCCTTTTATAAATTATTTATTCTAAGAATGCATCGCCTTTATATTCATTGAGATTTTTCATTATTTCTTAGTTCTGATTTTACAAAAAGTTGAATATTTAGAGGGATGGGAATTTTGTCATTCTTAACAATAGAAATTATTTCCTCATATGATTTTCCCTTATTTTTTTTTATTAGTTCTCTTAGTATGTCATAATGATATTTTGCAATTTCTCTATTATCAAAAACCTCATCCGTTATTGTTGTTATATTTTCTGCAAAAGTTTCGTAACCAATTGTATCTGCTTCTAGTCTATTATCAAACCTCTTAAAAACTATTACATTTCTAGATGTTATTTCCTGTATTATTAATGGGGAATGAGTGCCAATAATACAGAAAGAATTAAATTGGTCTGTTAATAAATATAGAGCATTCATCAATAATGATACTGCATTTGGATGTAAATGTGTTTCTGGTTCATCAAATAATATTAATGTACTATTTTCTATCTCGGCTAAAAGGCTAGTTATAACATAAAGCAATAGATTTTCTCCAGAACTAAATTGATTATATCTTTCCATGACAGAGCCAATATTTATTTGCTGAAGAACACTTTCTCCCTCGATAAAACTAGATGATAATTTATTATGTATTATATTTTTAATGATATCGTTCCATAAGTAAGCCCGGGTTTTTTCATTGATTACATTTAAATAAGACTGAAATTTATTTCTGAGTGTATGATCAATATTTTCAGAAGAATTTCTTAGTCCTAAATAGGTGTAATTAAATTCTGCATTTTGTTGAGGTAAAGGAAGTTTGTCAAAAAAGCTAAATGATATTGTTACTACTTTATTATATAAAGGTTTCCGCGGAATTATTGAACTAGGTGCTGATTTAGAAAAATCATGTGCTAATTGAGACAAAAAAGTGGTTTTGCCTGTTCCATTTTTTCCGATAATAGCATATATACGTTCGAATAATAATATCTGAATAAGTATATTTTGTTATTGGAAGATGAATCTCTAAGTTATCGTTGCCACAAACCAAAGTAATTATAACATACAAATCTGCCCACAGACTTTTGAAGCATGTGGGCAGAAAAACTATCTTAACCTTAATAAAAAGGCTATATTTATTTATTAGGAGTATCCCATTTGTATGTTTGGTGACATGTGATATTCAATGTTTGGTTGCCACTTTGCATACGAAAATCTCCTTGTTCTAGTATCCATTTGCCATCACTGCCAACAAATGCCAAATCACTCGCTTTGATAGTCAGTGTAACCGTTTGAGTTTCACCTGGCTGTAATTCTACCTTTTTGAAAGCTCGCAACCTACGACTCTCAGGGGTAAGAGATGCAACAAGATCACGACTGAATAGCATGACAGCTTCTTTTCCTACACGTGTTCCAGTATTGGTGATGTCAATAGAAAAGAGAAGTTCATCTTCCATTGTAAATGAGGAGACATTTGCCTGAAAATTACTGTATTCAAAAGTTGTGTAGCTGAGTCCATATCCAAAAGGCCACTGCACAGAGATAACCGCATCGTAATCATACGCTCCTTCCATCTTGTCCATCTCTTCACTTACTCTATAATCATATGTAGTGAGTTCTGCTTGGTTTCGTGGATACGTATAAGGCATTTTAGCACTAGGATTTACATCTCCTGCCAAAATGTTAGCGAGTGCATCACCTCCATAGTTTCCAGGTAATAGAATATTTATAATACCACTAGCAAGAGGTTCTAGATCATTTATAATACGAGGTCTACCTCCGTTAAGTATTAGTATGATGGGTTTACCTGTAGTAGCTAATGCCTTTACTAGTTTAGCCTGATTGGTTGAAATAGCAAGATCGGAAAGATTCCCAGGTGTTTCGCAGTAAGAATTTTCTCCAATACAAGTGATGATGATATCCACATTGCGTGCTGCAGTAACTGCCTTTTCAATCTCGGGCTCATTTTCTTCGGCATAACTGCCTTCAGGCTTGTAAGTCACCCCTTGCTCTAAACGAATGTTTTCAGCACCAAATTTGTTGCCCAGTGCCTCATAAATAGTGTTATACTTTCCAGCAAATCTATCAGTTAGATGCCCTTGCCATGAATAGCTCCATCCTCCATTCAAACAGCGCATAGAATTAGCATTAGGTCCAGCTAAAAGAATTTTTTTACCTTTTGTGAGTGGTAATATATTGTCTTTATTTTTAAGTAAGACTTCTGATTCTTCAGCTGCGTGAAGAGCTAATTCTGCATGTTGGCTACTACCAAAAAGGGGATAATCTTCTGATGATGTATTAGGACGTTCAAAGAGGTTCAGACGGAGCTTGAGTCTGAGAACCCGACGAACAGCATCGTCGATACGGCTCATTGGTACTTTGTTTTCTTGCACCAATTCTTTAAGTAACGTGCAGTAACTAAGATCATAAGGCTCCATCGCCATATCAATACCTGCATTGATGGCCATTTGGATTGCCTCTTTCTTATCTGCAGCAATATGTTCGCGTGTATAGAGGTTGTTGATATCAGCCCAGTCCGTAACAATCATACCATCCCAATTCAAATCCTCTTTTAACCACTTGGTGAGTAATTCATGGTTGGCATGCACTGGTACTCCGTTGATAGAACCACTATTAACCATGATAGTTAAAGCACCGGCTTCCACACTCTCCTTGAAAGGGGCAAAGAACTTTTCTCGCAAATCGGAATCGGATATATAAGCTGGAGTACGATCCTTTCCTGTACGTGGCATACTGTAACCCATATAGTGCTTTACTGATGTAGCTACACGATCTGCCGAGATATGGTTAGGATCATCACCTTGAAAACCACGAACCGCAGAAACACCCATCACAGAATTGACCAGACAATCTTCACCAAAACTTTCCCAAATACGTGACCATCGTGGGTCACGTGCCATGTCTAAAGTCGGAGAATAAGTCCATGGACAATTACTCGCACGAGTTTCGTAGGCAGTGACACGTGCCGACTCGTATACCAGTTCAGGATTAAGTGAAGCTGCGAGATTTATATTCTGCGGAAACAGTGTACCGTCCAATGTATAGGTGGTACCGTGATTCTGATCTAGCCCGTAGATACATGGAATGCCAATTTCTCTCATTGATATTTCCTGTATCTTTCCAATAATTTCTTGCCATTTTTCTCTGCTTTGTGCGACAGGTCCAGGAGCATTGAGGAAAGAGCCAACCTTAAACTCCACAATAGCTTTATGAAGTTTGGCATCATCGATTTGGAATTCACCATCTACAAAGTCTCCCAATACATCAATAGAAAGCTCTGTCATTTGACCTACTTTTTCGTCTAACGTCATCTTTGAAAGAACAGCCTCTATCTGCTTTTCTATCTCTGGATCTTTAGTAATGGCAGGCGGAGCTACCTGCGAAGAGCAGGCAGCCATTGCTACTAATGTTGAAATTAATATTATCTTTTTAATTATCATATTTAGAAATTTATTATCTTTT
>CAZOVL010000025.1:10494-24875 GCA_964583185.1 uncultured Bacteroides sp.
TATTATCTTTTTAATTATCATATTTAGAAATTTATTATCTTTTAATTGTCTTATTGCACCGTTACCATATCCACATAGTATCCATGCCCTATACATAGGAAGCCATCTTCTGCCTGAATTTTATCCAGCACTGCCTGAGTGAGCTGAACTTCCTTCACACCACCCTCCGAGAACTCTATCACAGCAGTACTAGGCAAATCTGCCCAATGTCCACTAGTAGTTCGCAACTGATGATAATCATCTTGTGAGTTGACCGAGTAGTGAATACTCAATGTCGCACCAGCCTTCATGGAGGCAAATACTTCTTTACCTATCAAGTCAAATTTCTTGCTAGGACTTTCGTCTGGTAAATCCCATGATACATAGTGATGACCCTCCCAAAGAATTGTCTCTGAAGATACAATGACTGTATGTTCGGCAACTATACCTTTTGCAGTATAGAATTGCACATTTTCTCCACTCTTAGTCTTACCTATCAGCCTATATTCTCCGTCCTGTAAATCGGGACAGGTAATCACAATCTCAGTAGCTGTTTGTTTTGTGAATTCTGTTATGGTTTGTTCAGCAAATGTCAATGAAGTGACTAGGTCAAGATTAAGCCCTGTTATTGTCCACTCTCTGTTGGCATTTGTGCGATCAACCCCTGCGGTTATTAATGTAGCCTGAGTTACAGTGATAGTATTAGCCCCATATTCAAAGCTATTGTTATCTACAAAAATCACACGATGCTCACCTTCGTCTAAGTCAGCAGGAACTGTATATTCCAAATAGTTTCCATCTCCTACATGAGCTATGTCTGTGATGGTTTTATTATCAATAATAACACTTTTCACCTTGTCCAAGTTGCTACCATAAAAACGAGCCTTTGCTCCTGGTATAACTATACGCTCAACGCCTATTGCTGTTGACGATGGATCATCGACCAAAGGTTTTACCAATACAGTACCCTCACGATAGGTTGATTTGCTTGCATCAGTTGTCACCATTACTTTGAACTTGTAAGTGCCTGCTTTCAGATAAATATCAATTGTTTTCCCTGTTTCCACTTCGTGTCCGTCGATTAGCCATGAAATACTCACATTATTGGCTGGTGTAACTGTCAGACTTATGGAGAGAGGTGCATCTCTATTCATTTCGGCTATTACGGGCAGCTTGCCATCTTTGCCGTCTGGAAAAATCGGGTCAAGTATCCTTGGCTCATCGTTTGCCGTAACTGTAGAGAACGGATTATCTTCGCTGCAAGCTGTAAATGCAAAACTCATAGCTAGCATAGTCAGCAGGATGTAATATATATTTTTCATATTCGCCTTTTATTTTTATAGTTATTTTACAATATGCCACCATACAGGTGTGTTCCAACTATTCGTGCCGCCCATGCGACTTAATGCTTCATCATAGTTCTTTTTGTTGTATGAAGACTCAAGTATAGGATAGCAAAGACGTACAGGAATTTCAGAACCGCCAGTAAGGAATTGTCCAAAACCATATTCCGCTGGTGATTTCAATACTGGATAGCCCGAACGACGCACATTAGCCCAGCATTCGGCAGGATTTGTGAAGTGAAGTATCCATGCTTGTGTATTAATAGATTTCTTCTTTTGTTCGTCAGTATAACCGATACCATTGTGTAGGATAAACTCTTCAAAAACTTCGTCTGATACTACTTCACATTTATAATTGTCTGAAAGAAAATTTATAGCTGCACGTACACCTTGCTTATAGAGGTTTTCGGCAGACTCGCCTCTAACACTCCACTTTCTTACCACAGCCTCTGCTAACAAAAATTTAACTTCAGCAGAAGTCATCACCACACCTGGGTTACTGCCATTCAAGAAGTTGTTAGATAATTTGGGCTCAATTTCGCGTGCCACATTAGGGTCAACTGAGGGATTGGTCTCAGACAGTTTTTCTAAAATGTCGCTCTTGTAGCCTGTTGGCCAAGGTTCCCAAGAGTAAGCTCCTGGATCACGTGGCTGAAATTGAATGTTATTTTCAATTATTTCATCAGTCAAATCAATACGATTGTCAGGACTTGTGATGCTCATCAGTCCATCATAATAGCAACGGGCAACTCTAAATGTGCGAGGGTCGCCAGTAGTATAGAGCTGATTGAAAAACGTAGAGCACAAATAACTCGGATTATTGGCAGGATCTGGACCAAAGAGTAGTTGTGACAAAGCATTGCCACGGTAGTCAGAATAAGCTTCCTGTCCAAAACTGAATGCTATATCCATATATTTGATAAGTGCATCGTCACTGGCATTTTCTAAGATTCCACCATCAGCTTGTAAAGCCTCCTCAAATTCTTCCTGAGCCTTCTGTGGAGCGACTTCGGAAATTCTCATCGCAAAGCGTAGTCGAAGTGAATTGCCTAGCTTCTTCCATTTCCCCAGATCGCCATTAAAGATGACGTCGCCCGTAATTTTATCCTTGGTCGAATCGAAACTAGCAACAGCTGCACTTAATTCAATGAAAAAGTTATTGTATATCTCCTCCTGCGTATCATAACGAGGGTTGAATTTATTTTCAAGATAGCCTTTCCCAGCTTCGCTGTATGGTGCATCTCCGTAAATATCTGTAATAATGGACATCAAGTAAACCTTGTATATATCTAGCACAGCATTGATATTTACTTTTTCGGGATTATCCTTAGTGCGAGATTGAGCATCAGTGATATTTTTAATGCCATTAGCGTAGAATAATGTCCATACTCGACTCATTTCGCTGTTGTCTTGTGTATGACGTCCTCCAAAATTAGTAGTATTCCAACACCCCATAAGGTGCTGATTGAAAGCATAGAGATAGTTTCGGTTAATTTCCATCATATCTAAACTTCCATAAGTCTGCAACTGTGCTGTGGTGAGCTGTGCATTTGGGTCGATGTTGGGAGCCTTTGACGGATTGGTATTCATGTTCTCCATATAACTGTCGCTACATGCAGCAAATAACATGACACACGCCACTAATATTATTGTGATATATGATCGATTGTATTTCATTGTATATTATTATATATGAATTAAAAACTAAATTCTCTTTAGAATTTTACGTTAACATTAAATCCATAACTTTTACGTGATGGCAACGAACCATACTCTAATCCCATACCAGTTGTATTATTATAATTGGAATCAGGGTCGATATTAGGAATGTTCTTCCATACGATGAACGGGTTGCGTGCAACAAACGAGAGAGTAAGACCTTTCAATGAGTTTTTCAACCAAGCTTTTGGCACATTATAAGACATGGTTATTTCACGGCACTTCACATAAGAGTTGTCATAAATAAACATCGACGGAGCATTCCTACTTACACTCATCCAGTAGTCTTCAGGGTTGATGTAAATATCGTTGGGACGGTAAGTACCATCACCGTTGTCAATTACCCCTGGAGCTACAAAACCACCTGTCGGATTCCATGTCGAAGATCCTTTGGCAATACCTGCAGCCTGACGTTGTTCTTCTGATATATACCACTCTTCGCGTCCAGCAAGCGTTCCTTTTTCCTTGCCTGACTCGTAAGAAGCACGAGCTGACATAGAATAAAGATCAGCACCAACCTTCACATCAAAGAGAGCAGAAAGCGAAAGATTCTTGTAAGTGAAAGTAGTAGACAAACCTCCTGTCCAGTCCCAAGAAGCATTACCCAACACGTGGTTGCTTTTGTCATACTGAGGCAGACCTGTTTGTGGATTGATGAGGATGTCACCATCTTGATTACGCATGAAATCGGGACCTACAATGGAACCAAAGTTCTCACCAACCTTGGCTGCAACTTGAACATCAAGCCAGGTTGCTTTTTCTAACTCAATCATATCCATACCATCAACAAGCTTTTTTACCTTATTGTTATTCTTAGAAAAATTCACATTCACATCCCATGAGAAGTCTTTAATTTCGATAGGACGTGTATTTAGTGAAATTTCTATCCCTTTATTTTCTATTTCACCAGCATTGATGAGGCGATAAGTATACCCTGATGTCCAAGAAGTAGCCATACTCATTATTTGGTTTTTGCTAATCTGTGAATAGTAGGTAAAATCTAGACCAATACGATTATTCAGAAATTTCAGATCCAAACCGATTTCAAACGAATTGGTCTTTGTAGGCTTCAAGTCTTTATTCGGAATTGTGTTATTATCAATGTAACCAATCGTGTAACCAGGATAAGTATACTTTGATTTAGAGTAAACTAACCCTAACTGATAAGGATCGGTATCACTACCTACCTGTGCCCAAGACATACGAAGTTTCCCATAAGGCATGGTATTACGTAGCTGAGGGGTCAATTCGGAGAATACAAAACTTCCAGAGAATGACGGATAAACGTACATATTGTTACCTATGGGTAAAGTCGAAGACTGGTCGCCACGTAAGGTAGCATCAAAGTATAACATATGTCTCCATCCCAGATTGACAGCTCCGTATACTGAATTGATTTGCTTGCGATAACTATCCTCCTCCAAGCTAGTTTCATTAAAACTCATCAGATTTACCACTTCACGAATTTGCATATCTTGTCCAGTATTAATCATAGTATGATTGTTCACTTTATATACATTGCCCCCTAATGTAGCATTGAAGTCAAAGTCACCCCAATTGTTATTGTAAAGTGCTAATAGTTCAAAATTGTACATACGATTGCGGAAGTTGCTATTCTGAAGGCGTCCCGCTTCATAACCAGGTGTAGAAGGGGCTTTGAAGTCGTCAAAAGTAAACCAATTGAGTTCAGCACCCATAGTTCCTTGCACTTTGACGCGTTCGTTGATATTCCAAAGAGCCTTTCCGTTGAAACGAAATTGGTCTTTCTTGGAGTTATTAGAATTTTTATATATATCCCAATAAGGATTAACATTATACGGGTCCATACCATTCCAATTGGAATAGTTGCCTTCTGCATCCTGATAAGTCTTCAGCCAGCTCTGATCGTAAGTGGTGCCCAGTGTCATCAAGTTTTTACCTATATTCGACTTACTGTCACCTAATGCAGGACGGTTTTTTACATCCTCACGTGTATAGTTTGCACTGAAATCGAGATCCACTTTAGACACAGTTGTATTAGCACGCAGATTAAAGATGTCGCGACTCATATGAGTTTTTGGTACAATGTCCTTGTTACGCATATCCGTATAGGTAAAACGTATACCCGTATTGCCACTGTTTGAACTAATGATGGCAGAGTTGGTAGCTGTGAGACCTGTACGGAAAAAGTCTGAGGTATTGTTAGGTATGATGAGGTAAGGTCGTTCCACACCATCAAAATACTTGAGCATATTGCTTCCATCTGCTTTTGGACCCCAACTTTTGTTGGTGCTAGATACGGCGTCAATACTGTAAATTCCACCACTACCCATACCATAAACTTGCTGTACATTGTTCCATTTAGCCAGTTGTGTATCAAAGGTTAGTGTTCCATTATATTCCACTCCAAAAGAGTCTTTACCATTAGCTTTCTTAGTAGTAATAAGAATAACACCATGGCTCGCTCGGCTACCATAAAGAGCTGAGGCTGCAGGACCTTTTAGTACAGACATATTTTCAATATCGTCAGGGTTGATACTTGAGATTCCATCACCAAGGTCAAAACCTCCAGATGATCCTGCACTACCATAATTAGTATTGTCAAGAGGGACACCATCAATAACATACAGAGGCTGATTATTACCTGTCATTTCGGTACTGCCACGCAAAATGACACGTGTAGATCCAGATGGACCACCTGCTGTCTGGCTAACTACCAATCCTGCTACTCGACCAGCCATAGAGTTGATTACATTAGTTTCCTTAGCCTTGGTCAATGCATCGCCCTTTACTTCGTCTAAGCCGTAGCCCAATGCCTTACGATCTCGCTTGATGCCTAAGGCTGTAACTACTACTTCATCAAGCATCTTGCGATCTTCTTCCAATGTAATATCCAAGGGGATTTGGTTGTTTTTTATTTCTATCTCTTGTGACTTGTAGCCTAGAAAGCTGATTACAAGAGTTGCTCCAGGCGAGATATTCAAAGTGAACTTGCCATCCTCATTGGTTACCGTTCCATTGCTTCCACTCCCTTTTTCAACAACAGAAGCTCCAATAACAGGACCAAGATCATCTTTCACTATTCCTGAGATTTTGTTGTTTTGCTGTTCAATAGAGGAATAATCTGGTTTTGCTGCGTTCATTTGTGTAATGTTTCCCAACAAGCAGAGAAACAAAGCTCCACAAAACAATGTGTATTTACTATTTTTTATTTTCATGGAATATATAATTAAGATTTTAATATATTTTTACCCAGTCTATGTACATACTCGCCTTTTCGCCATCTTTCAATGCCGTAATCTCATCTATATTGGTGATTCCGGGAAAAGCACCTCCCACAGCAAGATTAAACAAAATGTAGCAACTGTCTTGGAAATACTCATGGCGTCCGCTTACCAAACTAATATCAAAAGATCGAAATTTGATACCGTCAATAGCTATTGTTAGGCTATTTTCATTCCAGTCTAATGAATAAGTGTGATATCCTCCATCTTGCAGGCTATAAACAAAATTCGTAGCATGAAATTCTTGTCTATGTCCTGCATTCTCATCAGTACCATAATGAATCGCAGAATTTATATATGTCTCAGAAGTACCTGTGATAATCCCGTTGCGTTCGCCCATTTCCAAAATGTCAATTTCTCCACATTGTGGCCAATGCTTGTCGTTATCTCCCATCATCCAAAATGCAGGCCATAGACCATTGGCTGTTTTAGGCAGTTTTATGCTTGCTTCTATTTTTCCATACTTGAAGTTCTTTTTCCCTTGACTATTTACTCGTCCTGAAAAAAACTTATCTCCTTTACGTTCTGCTGTCAGAATCAAAACCGATTTATCTCCATCTTTACCAATTGATACATAAGCTGGATCATAGGCTTGTAATTCTTGATTAACCCAAGCTGGTTCATGAGTTTCTTTGGTCCATACATTTTCATTAAAAGAATCGAAATCATCTTTGAAAAGAAAATCTTCTAATGTCTCTCTTGGTTCTGTATCCTTGTCGTTGGATGAGCAAGATTGATACATTGAGCACATTAATAATAGCAAGACTATTGCTTTTTTCATGTTAAATTTTTTAAAGTTAAACTTAGTTGTCTTGAACATGGACAGCAGCAGCAAGTCTGTCCGAATGTTTTACGACTCGGCACAAAGATGATAATTGTATACAGAAACAATGGGTTGATAGCTGACATATAAGGTTTGATAGCTAACATTTTTCTCGCAGGAGACTATCTGACCTTATAAATACCTTTGCTTTATTCTAGCATTAAAAAACTCGATGATTTTAGTTTTGTCGACCATATTTACTAGGCTGAATACCAAACTGTTCTTTGAATAAGGAACTGAAGTATTTTGTGTTTATAAATCCTGTTTCAAGTGCTACATCTGACACATTTCGACCTTCTTTTAATAGTTCGGCAGCTTTTTGAAGTCGTATAATACGAATAAATTCTTGTGGAGCTTTTCCTGTCAAAGATTTGAGGCGACTATAAAATAAGGTGCGACTCATGGCCATTTCCTGACACAAAATATTGATATTAAAATCGGTGTTGCTTATATTTTCTACTACAAGTTGAGTGGCTTGTATCACAAACTGATTATCATTTTCTGAGAGAACGTTTGTCGACGTTTCGTCCGACTTACTGTCATAGACCATTATAGTCTCTGCTGTCTCTTGTTTTTTGTTATTCGTAGCGTGACTTTTGCCCATTTCGACTTGTTTAATAACTTGTCGCATGAAAAAGTCTCTTTGCCTATTTTTGTTTTCAATCAGCCCTTGTACTTTCAGTTTTAATATCTCAGTACTGAACGGTTTGGAAATGTAATCGTCAGCCCCTTTCTTTAATCCTTCAACTGTAGCATCGTGATTGGCTTTTGCTGTAAGCAGAATAAAAGGAATACCTGATGTTTCTGGATTCTCTTTGACTATTTTGCAAAGTTCATCACCTTGTATCCCTGGCATCATTACATCGGACAGAATCAAATCAGGATATTCGTTTGAAAGAAAGGTAAGTGCTTCTTGCCCATTTGAGACATCAACCACATGGTAATCGTTTTCGAACGTTTTACGTAAGTAATAGCGAAGAGCCTCATGATCTTCTACAATAAGCAACATATCTTTCGCATTCTGCTTGCTTATATTTCTGCTGTTGTTTCTCTCGGCATTTTCAATATCTGTCTCCTCTGTATTTATATCAGAATAAAATTCCTCATTCACAATAGTTTGTTTAGGAATTAGTATTGTGCCAGCATCTGTTCTTTTCAGCATAATTGTAAAGGTACTACCTTTATTTTCTTCAGATGTGAAGGCTATTTTTCCATGTAAGATATTTATTATACGTTGTACTTGCAAGAGACCAAATCCAGTACCATCTTCCTGTGACTTCCTTGCATTTTCGGCTCTGTGTACTTCGTTAAATAGATGTTTCCTGTCTTTTAGAGGAATACCAATGCCACTGTCCTTGACCTCTATAATAGCTTTCCGCTTAGTGTAACTCAAACTTAAAGACACATTGCCCTGTGGCATCGTATATTTACAAGCATTGGAAATAAGATTATCTAGCAGCATCTCTACCATGTGCTTATCAGCCTTAATATAAATATCTCTATCGGGTAAAGAAAGACTTAAGTGTAATTGTTTCTTATCGCAGAATGATTGAAAACTCGCAACTTCTTCTACAAGGATTTCGTTGAGATTGACTGTAGTCAATATAAGTTGGTGCTTATGAGTATCAACTTTTTCAAATTCGAGTAATTGTGTGATCAGTGTATAGAGCTTTTGAGTATTGTTGCGTGCTAGTTCCAGAAAGTAAAGAGATTTACTAGAGAGTTCTTTTTCCTGACTTAGATCTTCCAGTGGTGCCATTATTAGTGTCACTGGTGTTCTAATATCATGAGCAGTATTGATGAAAAATTTCACTTTATCTTCATTGTATATTTTTTGAAGTCTATTACTATTATATCTCAAAATGAAGTAGAAAATGGAACTTGCGATGCAAATATAAAATATCCATGCCCCCAAAGAATTCCACCAAGGCTGTGACACACTTATTATAAGCGATCTTTCAGATATTACTTCCCCATTACTTTGGCGTAGGCTGCGTACTTTCAGTAAGTAAGAGCCTGGTGATACGTTTGTGTATCGTACCGTGCCATTAGAGGATACACTACTCCATGATTTTTCGTATCCGTCCATCATATACTGATAGGTAATGTCACGTTGAAAGCGATAGTTAACGGACTCAAATGTGATTGCAAAAGAGTTATAGTCATAATCAAGTTGGACTGTGCCACTAGTCAGCATATCATAAATCATGGGGCGTAAAAGCTTTTCCTCATCAGCCTCTAAATATTCTATTATCAGACCAGTAAATCGTAATGGTGCCTGATAGTTGGTAGCACTAATAGCATCAGGTATAACACAAACAACACCATTGGTACTGCCATATACAAATTTACCATCTGCCAACTGGACAAATGAAGATTTGTTATATTCCTTATCTATATCGCCAATATAATTGAGGTTTGACACCCGAAAGTTTTCGATCAGTGCTAGGCCTTTCCCTGTACTTGCCCACAAACGTCCTCTAGAATCTTTTTGCAGACTATATATGTCATCAGATGGAAGCCCCTCATGCTTAGTAAACGTTTTTGTTTCTCGGGTACTCATATTGTATAGATTGAGACCTCCTCCTTCAGTACCCAACCAAACGGTATCATCATCATTGAATAGCATGCAAACAATATAGGCACTCGCATCTTGATCAGAAAACTCCTGAAAAGTTGCATAGCGTTGTATATCTTCAGTACGTTTATTTACCAAATAAAAACCATTTACGGTCGCGACTGCTATTTTGTCATGATTCAACGGAACCAACGAATGAATCCATTTTATATCGTATGATTGTATGTGCCTTCCCTCCTTATCCAGCATTTGTAAACATCCGTCTAGGCCTCCGATCCATAAGTCTCCATCTAGATCCTGCTTAATAGAAAATATATAGTTTGTAGTAAGTATTCCTTGCTGTTGAGTGAGGTGACGAATAATTTGCCCTTTACTGTTGAGCAGATATACACCGTCTCCATAGGTTCCTGCCCATATTGAACCATCATTGCCTCGACATAAGGTAACTATCACATTACCTTTTAGACAATGATTCCATATATGCGAAAAGGCACTCTGGATACTGATACCATCATCAGTAGCAAACCATAAGTCTCCATTGATATTCTCTTTTATAGCGTTGACATTATTATTTGCCAGTGATTGTGGATTCCCCCTTTCATGCATCAATAGTGTAATAGGATGTCTCGATAGGATAGCAACAGACACACCTCCTGAGTAGCTTCCTACCCATATGTTGCCTTGACGGTCTTTTGTGAGGGAATAGATACCATTACCTCGCAAGAAAATATCTGAACTATCTTCGGTGTCCATCAGTAGATGTGTTTTTTTTGAATCTCTATCTACTGTGTACACACCTCCCCCATCGACTCCTATCAATACAGTATGGGCATCATAATGTGTGATAGCTCGTATTGGGTTGAGAAAGCTATAACTCTGCTCTTTTAGTGGACGCAAACTGGCAGTGTTCAGATTCATCACCCATAAACCATTATTGAAAGTTCCTATCCATAGTTCTTTTTTAGTTACATCACAGAATAATGTCTGTACATCCTTTCCGTTTACTAACCAATGAATTTTGTTCAATTGATTATGTGGGAGTTGGAATACTCCCCTAGAAGTGCCAACAAAAAGTAATTCGGCTGTGGATACAATATCATTTACATAGTGTTCCTGCACTACAGGAGTGATGCGTCCATCTACTTCTTTTCTATATAGTCCATTGCTTAGCCCCAACCATAAAATGCCTTTATTATCCAGACAGATTTTATTTAGTATAATCTCTCCGCTAATAAATTCATTCAGAGATAGATATTGCTCAAACGCGTCATTCTGAATAGAATAATGATATATCTTTCCTGTATTATCATATGCCCATACACCATATTGCTCGTCATATAACAAACGAAGTCTACGCCCAGCCATGTCTCCATAGTGAAAATTGCCTGGTAAAGTATAATTCTTTACAGTATGGCCGTTATAACGATCAATTCCAACTTTGGAGGCAATCCACATCACACCATACTTATCCTCCACGGTAGAAAATACCCGTAGACTGCTAAGACCTTCAGAGTAACCAATATGTCTAATATCAAACATGTTATTGGTTAATTTAGCATTGACAGTAATACCTACCATCCATAATACTATAACAATAGTACATTTCAACAATATTCTCATAACTTAAGAGCAACAAGTTCATAAATAAAAAAGCAAAGAGATTTCTGCGTATTTCACTATATCTTATCAATGCGCACCATAATAATACGTGTTTCCATAGCTTTATCACAAAGGTAATTAAATCAGACTAAAATAATACTGTCCTAATGGATAGAATGTACACATCTGTTTTATGTACTCCTCTTTTTGATTGTACATAGATCTGATATTATTGTTTTTATATGAGGTATTTGAGTTAACTTATCATGATATTCACCCAATCTAAAGTTTAACTTCGCCTTAATCGAACTCACAACTCATACCTGAGGGATGAAGGGCATGAATAAAGACTTCTTTTGACGACAGTTTATCTGTATTTTTACCTCTTTGATATATTTGCAGACTCCGGAATAGCCTGACCTTCCCCCTTTGGAGAGTAAACTCGTAAATGTCTATACCCACCACACACTGTTTTTAAGTATGATGCACAAAGAAAACAAGAATAGCTTAAAATAGAGAATTTACAAAGTCAATACGATGCACAGACCAACCAAATAAATGCCATAGTTATTGAATATTTCATTTTGGTAAATCTGCTATATCGACCTTTACTCAAAAAGGTTATCCTCATTTATTCTAAAAAAAATCTCTGTCAGCTAGATGTTACCTACATTCATTTTAAGTGTATATTTACGTCCAATATTATCTTTGGACTACAATGATAAATTAAAGCATTTTATAGGGAAGTATAAAACTAAATTGAAACCTAAAGAGATTGATTTTCAAGAGAATGATTTTAGAGTTGAGGGGGAGTCTGATGTGACGACAACTATGTCTAGGATTGAGACCAAAGAGCCAAACTTAAATAGAAAATCTGCTGATACCATTAATGCAGTAATACCTACAGAAGAGAAAGATGAAATAACTAGTTCAGAGGTAGAAAAGACTCAAACTGAATTTATACATCCTGAATATGATATTTTAATTGGAAAGTCATCCGACTCGGATCAATATGGGATTTTAGGAACCTCAATTCATAATAAAAAGATTGCTATTGATTTGTCTGAAACTAATACCATTAGTCTATTTGGTGTTCAAGGTGGAGGTAAAAGTTATACAATTGGAACTTTGTCAGAAATGGTATTAAAGCCAGTAAGTCATATTAACAAATTGACCCATCCACTTGCAGGTGTAATTTTCCATTATAGTGAAAGTATGGATTATGAACCTGAATTTACTTCTATGATGTATCCAAATGATGTAGAACGAGAAATAGTTTTATTAAATGAAAGATATGGAGCAACCCCTAACAAGATTGAGGATGTGATACTTCTAGCTCCTGTAGACAAAGTAGATGAACGAAGAGTAGAGTTTCCTTCAATAGAAGTCAGACCGATAGGATTTAACTCTAAAGAGTTAAATGTACAAGATTGGATGTTTCTTTTAGGTGCTATAGGTAACGATTCGTCATATATCAAGCAGCTAAAGGCTATAATGAAGGAACAACGTAAGAATATTACACTTGAAGGTTTGAAACAGAGTGTTGAGGATTCCTTGTTGTTGTCAAATACGCAAAAAGCATTAGCTAGGCAGCGTTTGTCTTTTGCTCAAGAATATATAAATGACGAATTTTATTTGAAGGACACAATTAAACCAGAACGACTTGTAATAGTTGATCTTAGAGATGAATTCATAGAGAAAGATGAAGCATTAGGATTATTTGTAATAATGCTAAATATATTTTCTGGTGTGAAAGAAATAGATAACAACCCATTCAATAAATTCATAGTGTTTGACAAGGCTCATAAATATATGGATAACAAAGACCTTACTAATAATATTGTAACAGCTATCAGAGAGATGAGACACAAAGGAGTGAGTATAATGATAGCAAGCCAAGACCCGCCTAGTTTACCAAATGAAATTATTGAATTAAGTTCAATAGTATTAATACATAAGTTTAATTCACCTCAATGGTTAAAACATATTCAAAAATCAATAACGCAATTGGGTTCGTTATCACCTAACGATATGAGTTTATTAAAACCAGGTGAGGGCTTTTTATGGGCTTCAAAGGCTACTGATAATTCTATAACAAATCAGCCTCAAAAGATAAGTACACGTCCCAGATTCTCTAAACATGGAGGAGCTACATTAAAGGCAAATAGATAAATGAATATTATAACATACTCAGATATAGGAAAAAGAAAATTAAATGAAGATGTAATACTTGTAAAGGAATTACACCCTAATACTATATTTGCAATTATTGCTGATGGAATGGGAGGATACGAATCTGGTGATAAGGCTGCAAAGCTTATAGTAGAAAACATTGAAATATATTTGAGAAGCTTAAACACAAATGTGTATTTAAGAAATGATATTGAGAAAGCTATACATAACTCAAATCAAATATTAAAACAATTCAATGAACATTACAATATCAAATCTGGAGCTACAATTGCTGGTGCAATTATAACTGAAAGACAGACTATAGTATTTTGGGTTGGTGATGTTCAAATTGATTTGCTAAAAAACAATGAAAGTGTTTTTAAGTCAGAACCTCATACATTAATCCAAGATATGAAAAAACATTTAAAATTAGTTTCCAGCGAAATGATTAAAAAGTATAAGCATATTGTAACTAAAAGTATTTCAGGGAAAATGGAGACTATTGATTTCGGCTATTATGAACTTAAAAGTCATAAATTTGATCAATTAATTATTTCAAGTGATGGAGTACATAATTGTATTGATCCATCACAGTTAGTATTTCAATATGTAGATGAATTAAATATTTTTTTGAAGGAATATGCTAGCGATAATAATTCTTATATTTTAATTCAAAAGTAAAAAATCTATTTTCCTTCTCAATTACAATACCCCCATTTACACCAAAAGAATAAACAAGCAAGACTTTTCCACAAAATACGCTAGTTGCAAACTAGGAAGATTTTGTGGAAAACCGATAGGCTTGGTCTTGTCTGTTTATTCTTGGTGGATACCTTTGTAATGTAGTTTAGCATGAACGCATGAACGCATGAACGCATGAACGCATGAACGCATGAACGCATGAA
>CAZOVL010000025.1:24975-33374 GCA_964583185.1 uncultured Bacteroides sp.
GCATGAACGCATGAACGCATGAACGCATGAACGCATGAACGCATGAACGCATGAATGAGTGTATGTGCAATCATTGCTTCAATCTATTACCTCAGACTGTAGTTTTCTCGCTTCTTCTTCCTTTAGCTTAGCTTGCTCCAATCGTTCAGCTCTAGCCTTAACTTCCTCTTCATATTGGATTGTAACTTTTCGTATTTCTCTGATTTTTTCAGGATTTCTATTGTATCCAAATATATCCTCTAGTTTATAGATACTAGTTGAATCTGATTTGTTGAATGCTTTGATATACCTATATTTTAAGTCATTGTCAGATAATTGACTGATAGTTTCTCGTTGTTGATAATGAAAGAAGAAAGACACGATGATTAATATACCCATTCCTAGCATGCTGAAGAATACCCATGAGGAAGCGATGTCAATTGTCAATCTATGACTAACCTTTTTAGGGGCTAGTTGAATTTGCTCGATACTTTCTAGTTTTGTCAATATGAGTACCTCTGATTGATAGAATTGGTCTGTAATCTTTTGGATATCAGTCGTGCTGATACTCGATTCTTGATTGGTTTTATCAGTCAAGTTTGTTTCTAATCTTTTGAGCATCTGTTTTAACTCTTCAAACATGATGCTTACTGTTTCTATTTCACTCATAATCTTACTTTTATTAAATGTTTAAAATCTTAATCCTCGCTTTTTCTTGCGTTGACGCTCTTTTTCTTCGTAGTCCATTCTATTTGCAAATGCTATTTCATCAAAGTCCTCCCCATGTTGTTCCATAGTAGCTAAACTTGCCACAGATTCTAAGGAAGAGTCCGTTGATATAGGTTGAAGGATGATATTCTTTTGCTCTTGGCTATTCAGGTTTAGTTGATAATCAATCTTTGAATAACTAAACTGTCTATCCACTTTTGAGCCATTGAAAGAATATTCTCCTTTGCTGAAAATAACTCCTTGCTTTTCATCTGTCTGTCCTTTGTATTTGAATTGCGTTTCAATACCTTGCTTCTGCAAAGCATTGGTAAGAGCATCCCAGTTTTTACACTTTGGTAAAGTGTCTTTAATTGTATTATACACCTCATACTTTGTTTTGTCAGGCTCTTTTAGTCGATGCACTTTTACTCGTTCCTTGCCTGATGCAATGTAGAGCTCATGTTTCTCTGTTAGTTCTCTGCAAATCTTGGTACTTCTATGTCTATCATTCTTGTCAGATATGGTTTTGCCTTGATTATCAATTCGATTGAAACAGATATGAATATGTGGGTGCTCTTTGTCAAAATGCCTTGCCACAATGTATTGAGTATCTTTAATACTCATTTTCTGTAGATATTCTCTCGCAACTTTTACCATCAATTCATCTGACAGTTTGCCAATATCATGAGCAGAAAAACTAAGCGAAATATGACAAACAGATTGTGCCAAATTAGGTTTCAATTTCACTTGAGCAACAAAACTCTGAATGACAGACGCTTTATCTTTCAGCCTCACATCTTGTGCATCCAATAGCTTTGTACCTTTCTTGTCATCCAAAATGTATTTGACACAACCAGAAAAGCTTTTACCTTTTACAATTTTAGCTATCATAGCCTTAGCTCTTTTAGTAAATTGTCGATACGCTCCATTAGCATTTCACACTCATCTCGCACCATCGAATAACCTTGTACATTGGCACGATATGCAAGCTGATTGATGTTATTTGCCATGCCTGATAACTTTCGAATAGAATCAGCTTGCTCCACTGAAAGTCGCTCTTTGATGTAGCCAGTTGACAAACAATTCCTTACAAATTCGCTGACATTGCTACTTGCTTTCTTGACCTTTGCAAGCAATGAATAATACTCCCCTGTTTCTAATTTTACATTGATTCGGTAGGTCTTTTTCTTCCCCAATTCTTTCTTTGGGCGACCTCCTTTTGGTCTATCTTGAATCATAATTTCACTCTTAGTTTTTAATTTCAGACCAACGGGATTCTCTCTTTCTGCACCCATCGGAAGCGGAGAGCAAGTAGTTTTGGGCATACCAAAACATAAACTTGCTACGCTAAAATTTGAAATGAGATAGGGTATTCCACCCATCATGTTTTCACTCTTCATTTCCTTCTACTTTCTCCTTTCATGGGAATAAAATTGAACATCATTTTCAGTCGGTCGCCAATCATCCCACCATAGTATTCATTGGATGACAAAGTCTCCCAAGTGAAGTTTGTAGTACCATGAGTTATCGAATTATTATCGCTCCGAATACTCAATAATTCGGATACTGGATGAAGAATATTTCCAAAATCTTGCACTGTTTTCGCTTCCCTTCCAAACTCGTCAATGATGAGTGGACGAAACTCGAAATTGCTAGAACTCTGTTTGATTAGTTGCTCCTGCAATTGGCTCGACTTGATAAATGTGATATTCGGAATCTGCAAAGCCAATCGCTTGACGATGTAATTGTGAATCTGCAAATATGTTCCCATCAGGACAGTTTTTCCACAACCATATTTTCCCTGAAGCATGATTCCTTTTTCTAGATCTCCAGCAAATGATGAATCTCTAGTGAGATACAAAAACAGCTGTTTGATGATGGGCTCATTGTGCTGGTCGAACTCAAAACTCTTGCGCTGATTTTGCTGAAGCAGAAAGTGAGTGCCAGAAGACAAAAACAAATTGCAAAACTCATCGAACGAAATCGGGAGTGGAACAAATCTCTGTTCTATCTTTTTCTTTTCACGGGATACTAATTCTTCAATGTCATTTTTTAGCATGTCGTAAAAACTGCCACTAGTCGAAGTCACTTCCCGAATAGACAAAACCTTTCTTTTTTCCATAAGTCTTTGTATTAGTATTTTTATCTTTAGTCTTTATATAGTCTGAGAGTTTAGGGGTGAGGCTAGGTGTTAGAATCAGATACTTAGCTTTGCACCTATATCCACCCCCAATCGCATAGTCTATGAGCTTTGCTTCTTTCAATTTTTGCTTCGCTGTTCGCAAAACTTGAGTTGAGAATCCCATATTTCCCATCATCTTCGAGTCTGCATATTCAAACCATTCTGCCCAATAGGAACGATTGGCGAGATAGATCAAAAAGAAGTACAATTTGGCTTCATTGCCAGTGAACGATTCTTGCTCGTCTACTCGCCAAAAGTTGTTAAGTAATTCGTAGAGATTCATCGCCTTCTATTTTTAGGATACATTTCAGCTTCTATTTCTGCTCTCATGTCTTCCACAGTTTTACGTTTTCCTTTGGCAATCCATTCTATCAACTCATCCTCAAAGAAGAAAAGTTTCTTTCCTCGTTTGTAACTTGGCAACAATCCTTTTCGGACTAAAGCGTAAATAGTAGGTTTGGCTTTTTGGATAATGCGACAAGCTTCATCAATGTCGATGGGCATCCTTTTTTCGGGAGTAGTAATTTTCTTTTCAGCTATCAAAGTTTTCAACTCTGATACCGATTGAATTAGATAAGCCACCGCCTCGGGCAACTTGTCAAATGTAATTTCTGTACACGTCATAATTTTTGGTTTTAATTAATGATGTGCAAGTGTACGAGGTGATATAAAGGGGACAAACATCACCCAAAAATCTCTTCTAGTTGGTGCTTGATAGTAATATTAGTGTTGATAATCAGTAGTGTAGCAGTGATGATTTGTTGGAGATATACATTTTCGACAAACTTTGCTCCAATATCTGCTGTGGCAAGTGCTGTTTTAGAGGATTATATCCTTCTTCAATTCTATTTTACATGCTCCTTCGTCAAATGTCAACTTCTTTCTGATGGTTGTTGAGTCAATATCTGATAGTTGTTTATTGAAAACAATCTTTAGAAAATGTACAATATCTTCCTGCTTGTTTTTCTTGATAGGTTTGAAGTAATTCCAACTATTCCAACCATAATGGTAGAGGTCGATATTTGTTAGCTCTTTAATTGATATTACTTTAGAAGATTTCAAATCAATGTCATAGAGATAATCAGAAAGAGCAGAACAAATGACTTTTATATTCTCATTGGATGTGTAAGGAGCAAAGGTTTCTTGAGTGTATTTGATAGCATTGTCAAGT
Organism: uncultured Bacteroides sp.; assembly: GCA_964583185.1. Taxonomy (GTDB): domain Bacteria; phylum Bacteroidota; class Bacteroidia; order Bacteroidales; family Bacteroidaceae; genus Bacteroides_E. Next base: position 29,016 of record CAZOVL010000025.1, read on the forward strand.
GCTAGTGTGTATTGTTGATATTGATCGAGTTGATATTGTTCTCGTATTGAGTCTAAAGTTTGTCCCTCTTCTTCTATTGTTTGATTTATTACCTCTTCTAATGTATCTTTCTTTTCAATTGGCTTGCCTACAATGTGTTGTAGTAATTCGATATAAGAGATGAAAAATAGAATGCCAATAACCAACACAATGAAAAATACAGTATTAGCCCCAAAGTCATCAAACCCTTGAGAAAGGAAAAAGTAGCGACTAAGCAATGCCAAAACTGCTATTCCCATAGTGCCACAAACTATTAGCGTTATGTTATTTATATCCTTGTAATTCATCGAATATTATATTATTTGTAAAGATTTTCCCTTTACCATTGCTTTCAAAATGTTCTTTTTGGTAGCACTCATTGCAGGCGATAAATCTCTCTCCATTGTTTCCAAAGTGATTCTCAATTCTTGCGACAACTCAGGAATTGGGCGACAAAGTTCATAGGCAATTTTCATACAAGTAGCCTGAACGGCATGAGGCTCACTTGCTGAGATCATGCTCTCTAAACAGAAGTCGAGAAAATCGACACGTGGCGGATTTGCCATTGGCTGACGATAAATAAGTGAGAGCAAAACTCGCTTTTTACCATTGTGAGTACATTGCATCAACTCATCAATCAATTTGTCTTGCTTGGAATATAGCCAACGATTTTCCCCAAGCGAAAAGTGCGTCATTGCCCACGTCGCTTGATATGCTACATACTCATCTTCGTCAAAAATCAAATCGAACAATTCTTGTTTTCGAGCATCCTTGCCTTGTGTGAGATATCCTATTTCATAAATATCTTCCATTCCAATACGTGTGGATAATTTTGTTTTGAAGTTCATTTATAAATCTTTATGTGATATTGATTTATTGTACTCATCTCTCATTTTCTTAATCACATCAATCGGTATCTCCCTCTCTGAATCGACTACTTTTTCTCCATTATTCAAGTAGAATTGTATAGGGTAGTTACCAGTTGCTTTGTCTAAGTCCAACTCTACACCTAGCTCTAGAGCTTCTTCTTTGGAATAAAAATCCTCTCCTGATTGATAGCAAAATTGAATTTTATCAAAATGATTAATCGCCTTTATTGATTTAAATGGTTTGTTGACTTGTTCATACTCAAGACTATTAGAATATAATGTAAATATTTCTATTCCTTTCTTTCTCCACCAGTAGTTTGAAAAAAAGTAAAGGATCAAGAAAATTTCAAGAATAAGAACAATAGTATTAGCAATAATATATCCCATTGTTATTTCAAGTATTGAAAACACCAACACTTGAAAGCCTATATGAAATATGAGTAAACTACTAAATAGTATCAGTCCACCAAGATGAAATAGTGGTAAATCTCTTTGAGCCTCAATAATCAATCTTAGAGAACCATCACTTTTCTCTAAGGTATATGGATGCTTTGTTTGGGTGCATTCTTTAATCATATAACTTCAAATTTGTTTGTATTACTAATTCAATCATTCTGTTGAACTTGTAACGAATTCTTACAAGTTGGTATTACTGTGATGCTATCAAATGACACTATCATGAGTAATTTGCTATGTTTCTTTGTACGGCTCTATTGCCTTCTTGGCGAACTGTCAAGTATTCCTTGACAGTTGCTTTCTTATCAAGTTCGCCTTCTTTAAATACGTTATTTACATGTAAACTAACGTTTTGCTTAGTAGACTGAAACAGTTCTATCAGCTGTGATTGCGATAACCATACTGAATCATTTTCTAACTTTACATCCAACTGCGTAGTACCATTAGCTGTTTTTAAATTACAATCTCACTATTGTTTATTTTATTCTTTTCCATAACTTATATATTCTTTCTTGATGCAATCAAATGATACTATCATAGCAAACTAATTCTATTTGCAGATTCTCTTTTCTTTGAATTTACTAAATCTGCATAAATTTGAGTAGTAGATACATTTTTATGCGTGAGCATTTTACTCACAGTATAAATGTCTGTACCTAAGGCTATTTGAAGGGTAGCAAACGTGTGCCGAAAGCAATGATAGGTTATGTGCTTTGTTATTCCAGCACTAGCTACCCATGCTTTTAATGGTTGTTGAGTCATACTTCTTTGCAATCCTTGGAACACTTTCCCTTTTTTACGTTCTCCACACCATTGCAACGCCTCATCACTGATAGGGAGTGTTGTTTCCGTTTCCGTTTTTTCTGTTCTAATTCGCATACAATAGCCACCCTCTGAAGCTGGCTCAATCTCATTCCATGTCAATTTCAACACATCACTGATTCGCAACCCAGTCATACACGAAAAGATAGATGCAGATTTTAGAACTGGAATATCACAAGGTGTATTTGCTAAAGTTTTCAATTCGTCCAAAGTCAAATACTCTTTCTTCACATCAGTAGTTTCAATAGCATCTAAAAAGTCATTCAAGTTTTCTCTAAAGAATTTTTCTTTGTAGGCTACTTTCAACAAAGCTCTAAAGGTAGAAAAATATCCTGATGCCGAATTTTGAGAGATTCTCATGTTTTTGTTTTTCAACTGCTTTGCATTCAGTAGAAAATCTCTAAACCGATTGCACAGATCAACTGTAACATCTCCAAAAGTACATTTTCCTTTCACAAAGTTAGAAAAGTGCATATATACTTTCATCCATTTTTGGTCTTTCTTTTCTGCCTTGTCCTTGAAATAGAGTAGGAAGTCAGATTTCGCTTTGTTCTTATCCAAAAAGCCAAACTCCTCGTTGATAATGGATTGAACCCGAATACTTCTGATAGCCTCCGCTTTCATCAACATTTCATTGTTGTATTCTTTCTGAATCTCATTAGCAGGCTTAGCATAAATATAAATACCTAGATACTCCCTGCGTGTCATCTTCATCGAATGAGGATCACGAATTGCAGGGTAGAAATCGAGGTATAGACTAATCCGTCCTTTGGTCATATCCCTCTGTCTGAGATGAACTTTCGTAATTGTAGTCATATTATTGTGTTATTTGAGGGTTGAATAAATTGTCTAATTCTGTTTTTGATATCTTTATATATCGCCCTTCTTTCACTTTCGTGATATTGTGATATTTGATATAATGATAGAGAGCATCACGAGTGAGATCGAACTTTTGCATCGCTTCTTGCACTGAATAATATTCCTCTTGCACTGGTTCAGCATAACCTTTAGCAACCTCAAAGTCATGTTTAGAGTAGAGTGTCTTGCGTCCATCTCGTTTCTTGGGAATCTGATTTTCGGAAACAAAACTGTAAATTGCATTTGTTGTCAATCCATATTTTTGCATAATGTCCTCTACTGAATACCATTCCTCAATATCTTGATGTTCGTTATAACCAGCTTTCTCAAAATATTTATCAACGTGTGATCTACTGATGTAGGACTTGCCTCTTATCAATGTTTTAGGAATTTCATTCTCTCTAATAATTTTATACAACCAAGATTCTTTGATGTCATACTTCTCTTTGATTTCCTCTACAGTGTAAAACTCAGTTAAGGGTTTCTGCTCCACACTCGGTTTAGCTTTCGATTCATATTCTTGGGCATTGTCAAACATAGCATCAATATCGGAACGGCGAATAAAAGTTTTACCATCCATCTGTACAGCTTTCAATCTTCCTCTTTTCAAATATCGATAAATAGTAGTGCGTTCCACACTAAGTAGAAAAGCTGTTTCTATAACTGATAGAAATTCCTTATGCTCTATTTTTTCATACTCAGCACTCAAGCGTTCCATCTCTTGCATGGTCGAATAATTAATTCCAACTATTTTGAAACTTCTGTTTGAAGCTGAAGAAGTATTCAACTCTTCTTTCTTACGTTGTTTGTAAGATCTAGAGTTGCATTGGTGTGAACAAAATCGAGTCGTTGTCCTTTGTGCAGTAAAAGTATTACCACAATGCTCACATAGTTTAATTATTTCTCTTTTTACAGACATATTATTTCCTTGTTTCGCCCATTTTTTGTTGCTTCATGCATCACCATGTTGCATGGTGTTGCAAATGTATATAATCTTGGTATTAAAACAATGCGTAAATTCTAGATTTTAACTATTCGGTACAAGAATGCGTCAAAATTCATCAAAACAACCATTGTTATTGATAGACAAAGATAGAGCAAGGCAAAAGAAAAGCCACTATAAAATAGTGGCTTTCTGATGTTTGATAATTATTTTCGATTAATGCTGATTAGTTATTATTTGCCGATGCAAAATGTGAAGAAAATGCTCTAACACTCTGAATACAAACAATATACAAGAATTTTTCAAATTGTTGGTGACAATGTAGTGTCACCCGTTTTTCGAAGACATTCAAGCATGAGAAAACGGGTTTTTTCATTAACTTTTGTTGACATT
>CAZOVL010000026.1:0-31576 GCA_964583185.1 uncultured Bacteroides sp.
CTTAAATAGGCTATTTAATCTCAGACTATACATTTATTTTATAGTTTGACTCATTTATCATACTTGCTTGTCACAGCTTGTAATATCTTTGTTTTACTTATAAACATCCAGTAAATCAACTAATTCTATAGTAAGGATCAAACAGAGATCTTTACAGTTTTATGTTCTACATATCATTTAAAGTTCAAGAACAAAACAATTACTACTTAGAAAATGAAAACATAAAGTATAACCTTAATAAGATTACAAATGATAAATATTAAAATGAAAAAGATATTTTTATTACTAATAATTTTACTCAGTACGACCACTTTTGGTAAAAACTCTCCACAAGGTAATTATACATTATGGTATAAAGAACCGGCGAATAACTGGATGACATCTGCATTACCTATAGGAAACGGACGTATTGGCGCTATGATTTTCGGAGGGGTTGAACAAGAACACATACAGTTCAATGACAAAACACTATGGACTGGAAGTACGACTCAAAGAGGAGGATATCAAAATTTCGGAGATATTTTTATCAACTTTGAAAATCATCACGAATATAAAGAATATACTCGTGATCTAAACCTTGAAAATGCAATTGCTCATGTAAATTACAAAGCTGATGGTGTATCATATTCACGAGAATATTTTGCAAGTCACCCCGATGACGCTATAATTATGAGATTTACCGCCAATAAAAAGGGTAAGATTAACTTCAACTTAAAAATGGAAGATGCTCATACAGAAAAACCTACTGTTAGCAACAATTCTATTACAATATCGGGAAAACTTACAATTCTTTCTTATAAAGCTATTCTAACAATTATCAATGATGGCGGAGAAATCATAAACAGAGACAATTCAATATTTGTAAAAAACGCTAATAGTGCTACTGTGATACTTGTAGCCAACACTAATTTTGACCCCAAAAGTCAAGATTATTTAAAGAAAACAAACTGGGAAGAATCAATTAACAATACAAAAATCAATGCTACTTCAAAGAGTTTTGATTTACTCAAGAAACATCATATACAAGACTATCAGAAATTATTCAATCGTGTAACGCTGAATCTTGGGCAAATAAAATCAGACAGTTCTACATCAGAATTAATCAAAGACTATTCAAATGGAAAATACAATCCACTATTAGATGTGTTATTTTTCCAATACGGTAGATATCTTACTATTGCTTCTTCTAGAAATGGACTGGATTTACCTTCCAACTTACAAGGTCTTTGGAATAATAACAATGACCCCATATGGGGCTGCGACATTCATTCAAACATAAATGTACAAATGAATTACTGGCCAACAGAGGTAGCAAATCTTGCCGAATGTCATTTACCTTTTATAAACTACATTTACAATGAAGTTATGTTGCACGATTCTTGGAAAGGAATGGCCTCTGAATTAGGATGTCGAGGATGGGCTATAAAAACTCAAAACAATATTTTTGGGTATTCTGACTGGAATTGGAACAGAGTAGCTAATGGATGGTATGCACAACATCTGTGGGATAAATACACCTTTAAACCTGATAATGATTACCTTAGAAACATTGCTTATCCTGTATTAAAATCCACTTGTGAGTTCTGGCTCGATCGGTTATTCTTAGATGATAATAACCAATGGCTTGCAGTTAACGAATGGTCTCCGGAACATGGTCCGTGGGAAAATGGAGTTGCACACGCCCAACAAATTATTTGGGATTTATTTCTTAATACTATTACTGCCGGAAAAATACTAGATAGCGACACTGAATTTATTACTCAGTTAGAACAAAAATTCAATAAACTTGATAATGGTCTTAATATAGGAAGCTGGGGACAATTGAAGGAGTGGAAATATACAGAAGACGATCCAAATGATCAACACCGACACGTATCACACCTATTTGCTTTGTACCCGGGAAAAGCTATTTCTCCAATATATACACCTGATTATGCTAATGCTGCAAGAAAAACTTTAGATGCACGTGGAGATAGTGGTACCGGATGGAGCCGAGTATGGAAAATCGCATTTTGGGCACGTCTCTTGGATGGGAACAGAGCTCATAAATTATTGAAAAGTGCTTTAGAGTATACAACAGATACAAGTACAGATTATATGGCAAAAGGTGGAGTATATGAAAATTTACTAGACGCACACCCTCCTTTCCAAATTGATGGTAATTTGGGAGCTACTGCTTGCATTTCAGAAATGTTACTACAAAGCCATATGAATGAGATACATCTTCTACCCGCATTACCTGATGTTTGGACACATGGGGAGGTAAAAGGTTTAAGGGCTAGAGGAGCCTTTGAGGTTGATATCCAATGGAAGAATGGAACATTAACAAATGCTTCTATTCAATCTTTGCAAGGGGGTATCTGTAAAATAAGAAGCAATGTTCCTTTATCTGTTGCCGGGCAAAAAGACAAATCTCAGAAAGAAGAAAATGGTTATTATATAACAACCATAAAGACTAATCCAAAACAAGTTTATCACATCATTGCTGAAAAAGAATAGGACCTTAACTGGTATACAGATTAATTTTTAGTGCATATCTAAGCTAAAACAGAGATGTTCATTTATACACTAAACATCTCATATAAAACAGATAAAGACTAAAGTAATCTCTAACTAATTAAAGATAAGACAGATATTGATTAATACAAACATTGATTATTATAAAAGGCTCAAACGATAAAATCGTTTGAGCCTTTTAACCTTAAAAAAACCATACTGTTTTTAAAAACAGTACCCAAACAACTTCTATTGAACAGTTATTGTCTTCTTAAATACTATATTGTCAGAAGAACTTCCTATTTGTATTTCAAACTCTCCAGGTTCTACGACTTTCTCCATTTTAGCATTATAAAGAGATAGTTCTGAGACTGGTATTTCGAGTTGTAACTTTATTACCTCACCGGATTTCACAAAAACCTTTTCAAACGCCTTTAATTGCTGTACAGGGGTTGCAACTGAGCTATACTTGTCATTTATATAAACCTGAACAACTTCTTTTCCATCCATTTCCCCTGTATTTTTCACATCAAGTGAAACTATAATTTTATCGTCTGAAGCAAAGAATTCTTTATTTAATTTACAATTAAAAAACTCAAAGTTTGTATAACTTAAACCATAACCAAAATTCCATATTGCGTAAGGTTTCTCAAAAATATAATGTCCTTTTGGATCATCATAAGTACCTCCACTATCAAATTGTTGCTCTCTGTCAGTTGGAAAATAATTATAAAAACAAGGTGTATTTCCTGTGCTTCGTGGCATCGAGATATTTAGTTTACCCGACGGGTTAACATTACCAATAAGAATATCTGCTATTGCATTTCCCTGTTGCTCCCCTCCATACCACTGTGCTAACACTGCATCTGCATTTTCTTTTGCCCACGTCATCACCATTGGTTTACCCGAGATCAAAATAACAATTATTGGTTTCCCTGTAGCTTTCACTGCTTTCAATAAATCTCTTTGTTTTCCGGGTAACTCTAAAGAAGACAAATCAAAGCCTTCCCCTGCTGTTGACTTATTGGGAGAACGACCGAGGAAATTACTTCTTGTACCAACAGCAACAATAGCTAAATCACTACTCTTTGCAAGTTCCACAGCCGCTGGTATATCTTGATCATTTTGACTCCACCAGTCACATCCATCGAGCTGAACAAGATCCACTTTATCTCCAAACTTATTTTGTAATCCCTGTAAAAGATTAACTCCTTCTTTTGTATCACCGTACACCCATGAATAATCTCCATAAACAGCCTGATTACTATTAGGACCTAATACAGCAATTTTTTTATATTTATTAAGATCTAAAGGTAGTATATCATTATCATTCTTTAGAAGTACTGCACTTTCGTCTGCAATTTTTTTGGCTAACTCAATATGTTCGGAAGAACGTACTACTTTGTCAACCAAATTAAGGTCGTGATATGGATTATCGAAAAGCCCCAAACGGAATTTAACAGTTAAGATACGCCTTACAGCCTCATCAATATATCGTATGTCCATTTTCCCCGAATTCACTAATTCAGGTAATAACTCATAAGACCAACCTACGTTAAGATCTACTCCAGCTTCAACAGAGATTTGTGCAGCACCTTCATCGGTATCTGTCATATAGTGAAATGTTTTAATACGCTCCACTGATCCCCAATCGGAATAAACATATCCATCAAACCCCAGCTCATTTCTTAAAATATCAGTCATAAAATAAGATGAACCAGAAGTAGCTATTCCATCATATGCACTATATGCACTCATTATAGCTAATGGCTGTGATTCTTTAATTACACGTTCGAAAGGATATAAATATAGACTTCTTAACTCTCTTTCTCCTCCACTAACTGCAGCACAATTAAGCCCACCAACAGGAGTTCCATGAGCAACAAAATGTTTTGGCATACAAGCTACCCCTTTCCTTTGATAACCATTAACAAAAGAAATTCCCATCTCTGCAATAAGGAAAGGGTCCTCACCATAAGTTTCCTCAACTCGCCCCCATCTTAAATCTCTAGCAATGTCTAAAACCGGAGATAGCACTTGTCTTATCCCCATTGCACGAGCTTCATCAGCAGCAGCTGAAGCCATAAGTTCAATTAATTGGGGGTTAAATGTACTTCCTTGAGCTAAAGAATGGGGAAATAGCGTACTGTTATTTTGTAGTATCCCTTGTATTCCTTCTGCAGCTGTTAAAATTGGGATGCCCAAACGAGTTTCTTCAATCATATAATGTTGAAGCTTGTCAAAAATTGCAGAACATTCTTTTGCTGATTTATTCATCTCATGAGTTGTGCCAAAACATCTTTTATCATAATCTTTGGCTATATTCTCAATATCTCCTACAGCTTTGTTTTGCATTTGCCAAACCTTCTCTTCCAAAGTCATACGACTCAAGAGATCTTCAACCCTTTGTTCTATAGGGGCAGTTTTATCTTTATATAATTGCCGACTAATCTTTTTAGGAGAAATAGTAGCAATCACACCAAATAATAACAGAATAAATAAATAAAGTTTTTTCATATTGTTTTAGGCTAATTACTTTTTATAAGTCATATCATTGTAAATATACCCTTTTTCATATCTATACTCTATCCACAAAAAAACCATAGAGTAGCACAAATGTCTTATTTTGATAGAAACCGGACAGTTACTACATTTATTCTATCTTTCAAGAGATATTATAAAAGAGTCTTTTTACATAATCCAATACATCCTTCTTTATTCTGTTTTTTAACACTTTATTTCAGTAAAATAACCCAACTAACTATTTGATATTTAATGGATAAATGCTATATTGTTATCTATAGACAAACACATCTAACAAAGGTTTCTCCTCTAAATTTCAGGACCACATAATTCATTAAGATGGATTATCGTAAATATTTATAATACACTAATTCAAAGTGATATTGAAGGCTTTTATTTTTTTAATCTATAAATACACACACCATGAAACAACTACTCATACTTCTACTCATTCCTCCTCTACTTATATTTAATTGTACTGATAAGGAAGAGAAGATTCCCTATAATCCCAATGAGGATTTTTATAACTTTTTGTCTAAATATAAAATTCCCGATTCACATGCTAGAGATCAAACTCAAGCCAATGAATTTCATGTAGTGTTTATGAATGACAACCAGTTGAATATTATGAAATTTCAAGGAACGCTAGAACCTTTTATATTTAAGGAACTGTTGTTTCACATAAAAGATGATATAGGGAGTAATATTGTTCCAGGAGAGAATAACACTACAGCTTTGTTTAATCCAATATTTTATCATTTAAGAGCATCATACTATAAAGACCCAATTTCAGCCCTTCACGTCAAACTTTCTATGGATTGGTATTCTGCGGCTCCTGCAGTTAAAGAATTTATCTATTTTGTGAAAGAGGATAAAATTATAAGTAAGCACCAGTGGATTATTACAAATACACATTGGTTTAATATCCTATTCAAGGAGTATGAAAACGGATATTGGGCAGGGGTAAACAAGTACGATAAAGAGGACTGGAACTTCAAAGATGAACTTAATGACTATATTTTCTTTGATTTCAAGGGAGCTAAGACCAAAGAACTACAATCTAAACTTCATCCCTTAGATGGTATATTGGAAATGATTTCTCAAAATGAAGTATGCATTCTTCATATACCGGAAGAAGAGGTTTCTGCACAAGAAATTAAAATAGATTTCTACAACTTCGACAAAGCAAAAACCGATAAGACAATTGTATTTGATTATAAAACCGAAAACTCAAATGTAAAAAATGCAACTTATGCGATAAAAGAGAATGTATTAACTCTTAATTACGACTTAGTTTCTGCAGATCAACACATAGTAAAGAAAACACATCGTATAGACCTTAAAACTAAAGATATTTTAAACTAAAACGAAAAGATTATGCACTGGGGGGTAATTTTATTAATAGGAGCTATTATGGTAGGTGTAGGGATTTTTCTTTACTACTCAAAAGCCACAAAAAAGGATGCTGATACGTATCAACTAGTAGAAGAAGATGTAGATAGACTAGGGGAATATGGAACAGGCAGAGAAATCAATCTTCTAGTACAGAATGGATATGTTAAGCATAAATTAGTAGGAATGTCTTTTCTAAACATCCCCTTTCATAAGGTGGGAGAGTTCAGAGGATATGCTGAAGCACAGACAGGTGGCATAGAAAATGGTGATACAATAGCCGTCTATAATGAAGAAGGAGTACAAATGGGATTTATAGCAAGAGGATATAAAGAACTTTACGACTACATACTGACAAGAGGAGGTACAGTAGATGCTTATGGTTACCTGGCTTCAAAAGAGATAAATACAGATTTTTACGGAGAAGTATGCATAGAATTCAAATAATGAAAACGAATGAAATAATTACGTATTATATGATTCTTTTTAAGAATGACAATGAGAAAAACAAACTCTAAGTAATTTTTTTTTCTCTTTACCCATAGACCCAAGAGCCTTCGGTCCTAGACCGAGCACCCTTCAGTCCTAGACCGATGGGGCTTCTCTCCTAGACCGACCAAAGACAAAAAAAAGAACCCCTACAGTCTTTCTTTCAATGGTTCTATTTTTTACTCTTAAATAGAAAAAAAATGAAGATAACTCTACTCACAATTATTATAATTTGTATCACCATACTTTTATACAGAAGACGTAAAACTCGTTGCATTTGACTTTTCTTTTTTTGGGCAGGAGTATGTGTTTCTATTCTTTGTCTCATAGCTACTATTTTAAGAAAAATAGAATAGTTATATCTTGGTCGAGTTCTCAAAACAATGAGATACTCGACCTTACTTTTTTATTTTATAACCTTTTATCGAACAATAAATAAAGGTCAATATTTAGAGGACGAGACAAGGGTTCAACTATTTTTTGTCTTCTGAGTATGTTTTTATTTAGAGTTTTGCCCAAAGGGCGGAATAAAAAATAATTGATTGAATGCTGGAATTGATTTATTAAGACTTGACTATTATTTCTTCCCTCTATCGGCTATCGTCTCGGCTATATATCCACCAATTTGTTCCCCAAGAGATTCTATGACTTCATCCAATATTTCCTTCCCTATTTCTCTCAATAGTCCTTTACTTGATTTGTCTTCAGGGTCTAATAGGTTCAATACCTCAATAGCCATAAAGTCTCCTTTGCTAGCTGCTTTTTTAAAAAGCTCAATAGCCTTGTTGATATCTTTCTCCACCCCTTTTCCTATCAAATAGAAATAGGCAAGGCGATTTAATGCAGGAATATATCCTGAGTTGAAGGATTCTGTATACCAATAAAGTGCTTCCGAGAAACTTTGTTCAGTACCTAGACCCAATTCGTACAAAATGCCGACACCATATTGTGCAGCTCCGTCACCTTCCTCGGCTGCTTCCAAATACCAAAACAAGGATCTATTGTAATCTTTTTCTACTCCTTTTCCTTTTAATAACATATAGGCAACACTTGCTTGAGCACGTACATATCCTTGCTGTGCAGCCTTATGATACCATTTGAATGCCTCTTGAAAGTTTTGGTGTACTCCCCTTCCCCTATTATACACATTGGCTAAGTTATTCTGACCATTTGCATCATTCAATAGTGCAGTTTCTTTGTATAGTTCTACTGCCTTTTGTTCATTCCGTTCTGTAGCCTGACCAGTTTCATACATAATGGCGAGATTATTTTTTGCACTAATATGTCCTTGTTCAGCTGCTTTGGAAAAGAAATTAAATGCATTTTCATACGAATGAGTTACTCCTTCTCCAAAATAGTACATACATCCAACTCTATATTGAGCTTCCTCATATCCTTGTTCACCTGCTTTAGAATATCATTTGAATGCATTTTCACACGAATGGGCTACACCTTCTCCAAAGTAGTACATACCACCCAAATTACACTGAGCATACATATATCCTTCTTCTGCAGCACTTAGGAATAGATTGAAAGCTACTTCAAAATCTCTAGCCACTCCTTTTCCCTGTTTATACATCAATCCAAGGTTATTCTGAGCTTGAAGATTCCCTTTCTGGCTTGCCCTGGTGTACCATTTCACGACTTCTTCATCACTTTGTGACCCCCCTGTCCATTTATGTACAAAATAGCAATGTTATATTCAGCATAACCACCAGTATCTTCATCAAGAGCCAAGAGGTATAATTCAAAGGCATCGGAATAGTTGCCTGTATTGTGAGCTTCTATGCCCAAATCGAAGTTTCTTCTTGCCATAAGATATAGAGTTTAAGATTTAAAGTGTGTTGTGATATTATTTTTCAATATATAGAATTCGGTTCTCATTTTAACAGTTTTGAAAGGTATTTTTGATTTAGAGATAAAAACACTTTAAAAAAGGACTAACTTCTATACTCTCAAATTATTTATTTCTTGCAGAAGAAATATGCAACCTTCTGAACATTGAGATACTTAAAGGATAAACATCCATCAATAAATGTCACTATTTAATTTTTCACAATAATCAGGCATCAAAATGCAGAAACAAAATCTTTTATGGCTATAATTAAGTTATTTTAAAGAAACAAACAAAAGGGTAGCAAGTATAATTTGCTCTATAAAATAATGAAAATAGATGTCTAGCCCCATGAAAGAGCAACCAGCTTCTTAATTTATTTACCGAACCTAAAAAGACCAATTAAAAAAGGTTTTGCATCGCTATGCAAAACCTCCCTTAAACTAATAAATGTGGCTACGTAATTATGACTATTCTTATAATTCGTTGAGACAAAGGTATAGAGAATCTTAAAAGACTACAATACCTATTTATTGGTATTCTTTCAATACAAACTCATTACTTTGTTTGTTTATCCTATAAGCACAAAAAAAGAGGTTAAGCATCACAGTGCAAAACCTCTTAAAACTAATAAATGTGGCTACGTAATTATGACTATTTCTTGTAATTTACTATGACAAAGATAGAGTTAATCATCTCAATGAACAATAGCCATTTAATGGTATATTTTCACAAAAGAATAGCAACAAATAGCGAGAAAACATAAAAACAAATCTGATTTTACTTAGAACAAACAAAACCAATTCGTTTCACTTTCTTAAAAGCTCCAATAAAACAATAGAAGAAACATTATATTCCTTATTATCAAGGATAAAGAGAACTAGATAGAACAAAGATATCACACTATAAAGAAACTAAATTCTATTCATAGAGTGAATATATATCCCTATTTTTATGTACTTTTGAAACCTTATTACATTAGATTAAAGGAATGAACACCCAAAATAAAGAATCCAACGCTAGTAAGTCTCCTAAGAAAAAAAGAGGATGTTTACGATTTCTACTCTTTTTTATTCTCTTTATTTTTTTAGGATTTAGCATCTTACTGTACATTCGTTACAATGCCTGGTTTGGCAACCTTCCCGAAGAGCCATATATAGTAACATCAGAGTTAGACCGCATCACACTTACGCCTGGTGAAGACTTTATGAGGGAAAGAACTATTAGTTGGCGCTGTGACACTACACTACACAATGCACATGTTGAATATTTTAAATTAGACAGCACTACAAACGACACCACTTTTATCAGCATCTCTGCTATAGGAAAAAAAGTAAAGAGTAGAGCCGGTGAAGCCTTTTACTACCACGCCAAACTTTCAGACTTAGAGATTGGATCAGCTTATGGTTATCGGGTAATTTCAAACGACACCTCTGAATGGAAATCTTTCGTTATGCCCAACTCTCAAGATTCGTTGCGATTTATGTTTATAGGAGATATTCAAGACCCTATAGGTCGTGAAAGTAATAAATTATTTAATTCCATAAGAGACAAAGCAAAACAATATGACTTCATAGCATTTGGTGGAGATCAGATTGAACGTCCGATGGATAAATACTGGATTATATGGTATAATTCAATTGGTTTATGGGCGAGTCAACTTCCATTAATTATGGCTGCAGGAAACCACGAATATATCAAAGGATTAAACAAGGAGTTGGATGCCCGTTGGACTGCTCAGCACAACTATCCACCCAATGGTCCCTACGATTTCAGAGGAAAATCTTATTTTATAGATACCCCCTTAATGCGAATGATTGTTATTGATAGTAATGTAATACAATGGCCCATTGCGGTTTATCAACATATGAAGTGGCTTAAAAAAACATTGAAAGAGAGCACTCAACCTTGGAAGGTTGTTATGTTTCATCACGGAGTATACTCGGTTAGAGAAGGTAGGAGTAATCTACTAATGAATTATCTTTTCTTACCTATTTTACTCAAAAATGGAGCCGACCTTGTATTGCAAGGACATGATCACGCATACTCACGTATAACAAGAAAACAGGACGGAGATACAATTCCTCCTATTTTTGTAATCAGTAGTGCTTCCCCTAAGAATTACCGGAATGGATTTGATGCTATTCACGATCGTTTAGGTTCAAATCTTTCCCTTTATCAAGACATAAAAATCACAAAAGATGAGCTTAGCTATCAGTCTTTGTTCTTTAATGGAGAACCTTACGACGACTTAATTATTCAACGTAAAGAAGATGGCAGCAAACAAATCATTGATAATGCACGACATTGGGAAGAGCAGTTTCTTTTTGACAGCTTTGATAAAAGTGAAAAAGGAAGAGAGAAACGAAAAAAATACAGAGATAAAGCAAAAGAACGTATATTGCGTCGATTCAACAAATGAGTTTAATTTTCTAATAGTTACTTTTTATGAAAAAATATAGGTGGGTATATAATACACCCCTGGCATTAGTTTTTAATTTATTTCTGGCATTGATGAGCTTTATGCTTTGCCGTCTGATTTTTATTTTAGTCAATTACTCTTATTTCTCCGACTTAACATTCAGTCGTATACTACGAATGTTCGAGGGAGGAACGATGTTCGACATCTCTGCTATTTTATACACCAACGTGCTTTATATTGCAATGATGCTTTTCCCCATTCATTATAAAGAAGAACGTTTTTATCAGAAAATCACAAAAGGGATTTTTATATTTACTAATGTAGCGGTACTCATTATTAACTTAATGGATACTGTGTTTTTTCAATACACAAACAGAAGAACAACCTCTTCCATTTTTTCTGAGTTTAAGGGGGAAGATAATTTAGCCGGAATTATTGGCATAGAAATAGTAAACCACTGGTACTTGGTTATTGTGGCTTTAGTTATAGGTTATCTTCTTTTTAAATTCTATAAAAAACCAAAAGAAAAAACATTCATTCCACATATTGTGGGCTATTACCTTACACATACACTCATCTTAGCCATTTGTGGATATATGGTAGTTGGAGGAATGCGTGGTGGATTTGGAAAGGGAATGCGACCCATAACCATAAGCAATGCCAATAAATACACACAAAGTCCCATTGAAACAGCCATTGTATTAAACACTCCTTTTGCTATATACAGAACATTGGGAAAAAAACCATTTAAGGTACCTAACTATTACAATAATAGAGAAGAGATGCTAGAGTTATACTCTCCTTTACACCTACCCAAGGACAGCACGGAGTTTAATCCGTTGAATGTTGTTCTCATTATTATTGAAAGTTTTGGCAAGGAAAACTCCGGTTTTCTCAATCCAGAATTAGAAGGAGGAACGTATAAGGGATACACTCCATTCCTAGACTCATTAATGCAAGAGAGCTTAACCTTTAAGTACTCATATGCCAATGGAAGAAAAAGTATTGATGCCATGCCTTCGGTTCTATCGAGCATTCCTATGTTTGTGGAACCTTTTATATTAACTCCTGCCTCACTGAATGAACTATCCGGTGTTGCCGGCGAATTGAGAAAGAAAGGTTATCATACCGCCTTTTTTCACGGAGCTCGAAGTGGCTCAATGGGATTTGATTCCTATGCACATACTTCCGGATTCTCTGAATATTATGGTCAGGATGAATACAATAATATGGATGATCACGACGGACATTGGGGCATTTGGGATGAACCTTTTTTACAATATTTTGCAAGCACATTAAATACGTTCAAGCAGCCCTTTTTAGGAGCTACGTTTACCCTTTCATCTCATCATCCTTTCCGTGTACCCAAAGAATACGAGGGCAAATTTCCTAAAGGAAATCTTCCCATTCATCAATGCATAGGATATACAGATAATGCATTACGACTCTTCTTTGAAGCCATACAAGATAAGGATTGGTTTAATAATACACTCTTTGTTATTACAGCCGATCATACCAATGCAAATGATCATAAAGAGTATCAAACCGATCAAGGTCTATATTCCATACCTGTTGTTTTCTATCATCCCAATAGTGATTTAAGAAACTATGATGAAGAACGCATTGCTTCTCAAATAGATATTATGCCTACCATATTAGGCTATTTAGGGTACGACAATCCATTCATTGCGTTTGGAACAGACCTTGTACATACTAAACCGGAAGATACCTTTGCAGTAAACTACTTCAATGGAATATATCAATTCTTCAAAGGAGATTATCTATTACAATTTGATGGAGAAATCCCCATTGCTATCTATCGGTTTAGAGAAGACATTATGTTAGAAAACAACTTGTTAAGCTCCATTGACATGGGGATAGTTAACCCTTTGATACAACAGTTAAAGTCCATTATTCAACAGTATATGGAACGAATGACAAACAATCAAATGATTATAAAAGAATAAAAAGAAATAGGCTGGAATATTCGAATACTCCAGCCTATTTCTTTTTTAATACAAGTTTCTTATTGTTGCTTTATTATCAATAGCTAAGCAATTTTTCTAAACTTTTTCAAACGCTTTAAGTAATGACGAACTTTAGTCAGCAGATAAACATTAGGTCGTAAACCTTTCCATTTTGTTTGATCCAGATACTTGAAATATTCATCTTGCATCGGGTGAAGGCAAGTAGGTAACCAAGGCTTCCGATCTCCCGTAAAATGCATAATATGTGGATCAGAGAGCAAAGAATCGGCTTCAGCCCAAACCTCAGGGCGTGAACGTCTTTTTTTACGATAGAAATTCTCTGATAAGTTATAGGTTAAAGGTAAGCTCTTTTTCTCTTGACTAAGCACCCCATTTAATACATCTTGATCATTATACAGCAATTGATAATTATGTTTTTCTAAATAACCTTCTTTTTGAAGTTTTCCACAACCCTCATCCTCTGCTGCAGCTAAAGCTACTCCATCTAACGATGTATTCCATAAATCAGACAAACTCTTCCTTACAACAATATCACAATCCAGATATAAAACTTTGTCTAACTCTACAGGTAAAATAGAGGATAGAAAAAGACGAAAAAAAGTTGCAATTGAGAGGTACTGAGTTGAGCTATATAAATTCCATTCTTTTAAAAAATCCAATTCAGGAAAATAAAAACTTATGTTTTTTTTATATCTACCCTCTACCACATCTCTCAATGCTGCAACCGATTCTTTTTTTAAATCTTGAGCAACAATATGTATAGTAATATCCTCCCCTTTATTATTCTCACAAATTGAAGTTAATAATACTGAGGTAGGTATTAAATAATTATCATCCAACGTACATACTATATGCATAACTTTATATTTTACAATCTTATACAAAGATAAGAACTCATTTACAATATTCTAGAAGATAGATCATTCTTGTCTTCTTTTTACTATCCTCAATAGAATAAAATTTACCGTTGGGGATTATAAAAATGAAATCACAGTATAAATCCATCCAAAACTCTTTATTATTATTTTAAAAGTTAATATTACGAATTATTAAATAATAAATAAGTAATTTTAAAATTGCATTCGTATCTTTCTTACTTTATAAGAAAAAGAACGTATAAAAAACTTCATAACCAAACCATATTAATAAAAAAGTCGATGAGAATAGTTTTAATCACCATGTTCTTGTGGATAGTAACACTCCCTTTATTAGCACAAGAGATTTCAACCTCGAGTTCCTTGTTAACATTTCATATGGGACCCAGCTGGTACTTAGGAAAACAAATAGGAATTACAAATAATACAGCTCACTATCGAGATGATTTGAGAAGTGGTATTGCTTGGGAGGCAAGCTATCATTACCTGCTCAAAACTAATAGTTCAAGTTCTTATAAGTTTTCTCCGGGCTTAACTTACCAAGGAAGCCAATATAAAAACTCGAATGAAGAAAGTTCTGATAAAATACTTATGCATTACATTGCACCACAAATAGGTTTATTCATCATTAAAAAGCGATTTAATTTCTCACTATCAACAGGATTGGGCTGGCAAGCCTATACAGATAAAAGCACCGTGTTCAACAAGCCTCGAAAAGTATCGATGAATAAACTAGCTTATAATCTATCTGCTTCAGGAGAATTTTTAATCTGCTCTCATTTTGGAGTCTCTGCTAAAATCAACTGGATAGCTAGTGATTCCGAAAGCTATTCCGTGAAGTATCACGGAAAGAAATGGGACGTAAATATGCCGGAAAAAAGTGGAGGCGGTGGGTTTTTCTCTCAGCTTTCAGCGCTAATTGGTTTTAGATTTCACTTATAAAGAATACGACAATGAAAAAAATAATAGGCTTATGCATACTGCTATTATGTTTAGCATGCAATGAAGATGAATCATTTGATCCAACCATTATGCCCGAAATAACTTTGACAGGTGAGAAAACCTTTGGTTGTCTTGTTGACGGCTGGCTATACTCTTCCGGTAGATGGGGAACACCAAAAGCAACACACAAAATAAAAGAAGATAATACATATGTAGAAATAGTGGCACCCATAGAACATATGGGAACATCAGAGTTTATAGATCATAGCTCTTATATAAGACTAACCTTAGTAAATCCTAAGAAAGGGGAAACTGTGATTTATACTGATGCTGTTTTTGAAGGAGAGAAATTGGAAAATGGAAAAGCGAACATCCTTCGCATGGATAATGGGATTATAAGTGGAACTTTTGAAGGAACACGTATGACCAACGGCCGTTTTGATTTGAAATACCTTGAGGAAGAAGAGCAGAAAGAATAAAGAGTTTGGGAGAGAAACAGGAATTAATAAATATTTTGATAGAAGGTAGCTTAATTGCTGCCTTTTTTCTTTTTAAAGTAAAAAGAGGATTCAAATTCGGAGAAAAAAACACATAACTGATTGACAGTATTGATTGTAGTCTCGCCGAGAATCGAACTCGGATCTAAAGTTTAGGAAACTTCTATTCTATCCATTGAACTACGAGACCTTTAAAAAATATTTCAAGTGAAAAGATTTATGCAAAGATAAAAGAATCGTATTTACTAAGCAATCTTTTTTTATAAAACTCTTCACTCAAAAAAACGTATAATTAAAGAATATTTAACCTATTTCACGAGAAACAATGCAAATTTATACACTCAAACTCTTTATTAAAAAACCTCTTTTTTTTAATTCCCCAAATAATCCAACAAACCCCATCAACTAATAGAAAGTTACAAATCAATGACTTACAAAAAATGGACAAAAATAATATATATAGAAAAAGTCTTTTTCTCTTTGTAAATTAATACAGTTTTACCATCTTTGTTATTGTACTCTTAAGTAATTTACTATTTTCAATTTATTAAAAAAATATAAAATATGGCAGACGATATGACCATAAAAGATTTAAACCAGGTAGTAGTTCGATTCGCTGGTGACTCTGGAGATGGTATGCAACTAGCAGGAACTATCTTCTCAAATGTATCCGCTCTATTAGGAAATGACATTGCAACCTTTCCTGATTATCCTGCGGAAATTAGAGCTCCTCAAGGAACCCTTAGTGGTGTATCTGGATTTCAAGTACACGTAGGGGCAGACAAGGTATATACATCGGGTGATAAATGTGATGTTTTAGTAGCAATGAACCCTGCCGCTTTAAAAACAAACATCAAGTTCACGACCCCAGACTCCATTATTATTATTGATGCTGATTCTTTTACTCAAAGAGATTTGGATAAAGCATTATATAAAACAGACGATGCAATAAAGGAACTAGGAATCACCAATCAAGTGGTAGCAGCTCCAATTACTTCTCTTTGCAAGGAGAGTCTGAAAGACAGTGGAATGGACAATAAATCTATTTTAAGAAGTAAAAACATGTTGGCTCTTGGATTGGTTTGCTGGCTATTCAACTACCCTCTGGAACATTCTGAACAGATGTTAAGAGATAAGTTTGCCAGAAAACCGGAAATAGCAAAAGCGAACATAAAAGTACTTAATGACGGCTATAATTACGGTCATAACATACACGCTAGCGTTTCTACCTACAGAATTGAATCTGCAGCAAAAAAAGAAAAAGGCATCTATACGGACATCAATGGAAACTTAGCTACGGCTTATGGTTTGATTGCTGCTTCGGAAAAAGCAAACCTTCCTTTATATTTAGGTTCTTACCCAATTACTCCGGCAACAGACATATTACACTATCTCTCTAAATTTAAAGAGTTGGGTGTTGTAACTGTTCAATGTGAAGATGAAATTGCCGGTTGTGCCAGTGCTGTAGGAGCATCGTTTGCAGGAGCCCTTGCTGTTACCACAACTTCCGGACCGGGAGTTTGCTTAAAAAGTGAAGCCATCAATCTAGCTGTAATTGCAGAACTTCCTTTAGTTATTGTTAATGTTCAACGTGGAGGTCCTTCAACCGGACTACCCACAAAAAGCGAACAGGGCGATTTATTGCAAGCTCTTTATGGACGTAATGGAGAAAGTCCTATTGTTGTGATTGCTGCAACGTCTCCCGTTAACTGTTTTGACTCTGCTTATCTAGCCTGTAAAATTGCATTGGAACATATGACTCCCGTATTTTTACTAACCGATGGTTACATTGCCAATGGTTCTGCTGCGTGGAAAATACCGGATTTAGAAACTTATCCAACCATTAATCCTCCTTATGTAAAAGAGGAGATGAAAGAAAAATGGTCTCCTTACCAAAGAAACGAAGAAAACAAAGTTCGCTACTGGGCTACTCCGGGCATGGAAGGCTTTGAACATCGTTTGGGAGGACTGGAAAAAGATTACAATACCGGGGTTATCTCTACCGAAGCTAACAACCATCAAAAAATGGTAACCACCCGTCAAGCAAAAATAGATGCCATTGCCAACTCTATTCCTGGATTAAATGTTCAAGGAGATGAAGATGCCGATTTACTGATTGTTGGATGGGGAGGAACTTATGGTCATTTATATTCGGCCATGCAAGAGATGCAGAAACAGAACAAAAAAGTGGCATTAGCTCACTTCCAGTTCATTAACCCATTACCTAAAAACACAGAAGAGGTATTAAAGAAATACAAGAAAGTGGTTATAGCTGAACAAAACAACGGACAACTTGCTCTTGTTCTCAAAGGAAAAATTGATGGGTTAGGTCACGTTTCTAAGTTTAACCGAGTAAAAGGACAACCATTCAACGTTTCACGTATGGTTGAAGAGTTTACTAAAATTTTAGAGGAGAAGTAATTATGAGCGAACAAAAATATACAAATAAGGACTTTAAAAACGCACTAGATGTTAGATGGTGCCCCGGATGTGGTGATCACGCCTTATTAAACTCTTTGCACAGAGCTATGGCTGAAGTTGGAATAGCACCTTACAAAACAGCTGTTATATCGGGTATTGGCTGTTCTTCCAGATTACCTTATTATATGGGAACTTATGGATTTCATACCATTCACGGACGAGGAGCTGCAGTAGCAACAGGAGTAAAAGTTGCCAACCCTGATTTATCTGTATGGCAAATTTCAGGTGATGGAGATGGCTTAGCGATTGGTGGGAATCATTTTATTCACGCTTTACGTAGAAATATCGACCTTAACATTGTTTTATTAAACAACCAAATATACGGTTTAACCAAAGGGCAATACTCTCCTACTTCACCCAGAGGAATGGTAACTGTATCTTCTCCTTATGGAACTGTTGAAGATCCTTTCCGTCCGGCAGAACTTGTTTTTGGTGCTAGAGGAAATTTCTTTGCTCGTTGTGTGGATGTGGATATGCTTCCCTCGGTAGAGGTATTAGCAGCTTCGGCCAAACATAAGGGAGCATCTGTGGTTGAGGTATTGCAGAACTGTGTAATATTCAATAAAGGTTCTCAAAGTAAAGTTGCTACACGTGCCGATCGTGCTCAAAATGCCATATATCTGGAACACGGCAAACCTATGATCTTTGGTGAAAACAACGAAAAAGGCATTATGCAAGATGGTTTTAATCTTAAAGTAGTACAACTAGGCGAGAATGGAATTACTGAAAAAGATTTATTAGTACACGATGCCCATTGTACAGACAACACCCTTCATATGAAATTGGCTTTAATGGATGGACCTGATTTTCCTATTGCATTAGGTGTAATTAGAGATGTGGCAGCACCAACATATAATGATAGTGTGTATCAACAAATTGAAGAGGTAAGACAAAAGAAAAAGACTAGAAGTCTTAAGGAATTACTTTTAGCAGGTAATACTTGGGAAATAAAATAATTTTTTAATAACAGCACTTGTTAAAAGCGTTGAGTTGTATATTTATACAGTCAACGCTTTTTTTAATGCTCTACTTGAGCAAGGGTAAGAAAGCTTAATTTAATGCCGGGAACAACAGACAAAACACCGGCACATGCAGAAAGTGTAGCTCCTGTAGTTACTACATCATCTATTAATAAAATATGTTTGTTCTGAAAGTGTTTAGGGTTAACAAGAGCAAAGGCTTTGTCAATGTTTTCCTGTCTATCCCATATGGATTTTGCCGTTTGTGTTTCAGTAAATCGCACACGGATTAAATTTTCTATATCTATGGGGATTTGGGTAACATCACTTATCCCTTTAGCTATCCATTCACTCTGATTGTATCCTCTGCTTCTCTTCTTATCAGGATGTAAAGGTACAGGCACCAATAAATCAATAGTATTAAAAAAAGAAGACGTCAAATTAATTTCACGTGCCATAACGGAGGCAACTTGCCTGCCTAGCTTTTTACCTCCTTTATATTTCAATTCATAAAGAAGCTGCTTATAAACACTTCCTTTTCTATAATAAAAAAAGGAGGTTGCCTGAAACACATTGACCTTTCCCCAAAAAAGTTGCTCCATCACATTCCCGGGGTACAGATGGAATTGGGTTCGAGGTAATTTCAACAGACAAGTCAAACAGATGTGCTGTTCCTTTTCCAATAATACCTGATGACAGACTGTGCAATATCTTGGAAAAAACAAAGAGGTAAATGCCGAAAACCATTGATGAAAAATCATTCTCCTATCAACCTATAAACCTATGGGTAAACACGCTTGTACAATTGACAGTAAGGGGTGATGTAAAAGACCATTTGAGGCTACAATATGATGTCCACCTTGATAAAAATCATCACCATAAAAATTAGTAACTACCCCACCTGCCTCTTTAACAATAAAAGCTGCAGCCGAGAAATCCCACTCCTGAATGTAAGCCTCTAACCAAGCATCTAGCCTGCCAAGTGCCACATAGCAAAGACCAACAGCAGCAGAACCATTCATTCGTATACCTCCTACAGCACCATATAAACTATTAATTAAATGAAGTCCGGTCTGCTTATACTTTTCTGCGTCATATGGTAATTCGGTAATTAAGAAAGCATTACTCAAATCAGCCACTTTTGACACTTGCATAGGTTGTTCATTAATCCAAGCTCCGCCTTTTTTATAAGCAGAAAAGCATTCATCTCTACAAACTTCATAAACAACACCTAGAATAACCTCCTGTTCTTTTTTCAAGGCAATGCTTACCCCATAGGGAGCCTCATCGTGAATGTAATTCGTTGTACCATCCAGTGGATCAATAACCCAACATAAAGACTCTCCATTATAGGTTGCTGTTCCCTCTTCAGCAATAAAGCCTGCTTCAGGAAGTAATGTAGAGAGTAGTTGAACTAACTTCTGTTCTGCAGTTTTATCTACATAAGAAACATAATCACTGGGGTTCTTTACCTGAACTTCAGATAATTGAAAAGTCTTTCTTTCAGTCCTTAAGTAAGCACCAATCTCTTTAGCAATTATAGAGACCTCTGCTGTAAGCTGTTGAAGATTTAGCATAATAAAGTTTTATAACAAATATACTACATCTAAAAACAAATCCGGTATTTCAACAAGAATAGTTAGGACAAAAAGAAAGTTCGATGGTCATTGATGGAAAACAGCACCTTATCAAGCTCAAAAAAGGAGAAAAAAAGATTGATTTTCAAGATGCACTCACAGGCCATAAAACAGCGATTTAAGTCAGTTATTTATCGGTCTAGGACCGAAGGCTTGTCGGTCTAGGACTGAAGGGTGCTCGGTCTAGGACCGAAGAGCGTTAGGTCCTAGACCGACAAAAATGAAATATTGAACACTCCTTTTTTTATTCGGAATTATACGCATAAAACAGCACAAGGAGAACAAAGAACAGATAGAAGAAATAGCAAAAGAATGGTTATTTATTGTATTTTTGTTAATCAAATAGCTTTATTACTCAATAGAATTATGTCACATCCATTAGATCAATTCAAATTTTGCCCCAAATGTGGTTCAACAGACTTCATTATTAATAATGAGAAATCAAAGAAATGTAATCATTGTGGGTTTATCTACTATTTCAATTCCTCAGCAGCTACCGTTGCTATTATACTCAATCAAAAAGAAGAATTGTTAGTAGCACGCAGAGCTCAAGAACCAGCTAAAGGAACTTTCGATTTACCCGGAGGGTTTGTTGATATGTACGAAACAGGAGAAGAAGCCATAATGAGAGAAGTGAAAGAGGAAACACAACTTATAGTTCAAGAGGCTATTTATCAGTTCTCCATTCCTAACCTATATAACTACTCCGATTTTATGGTTCATACCCTAGACCTATTCTACTTGTGTAAGATAGATGACTTTAGTGGCATCAAAGCACAAGATGATGTGGCTTCTTTACAATTTATCCCTTTCAACAATCTTCAAGCCAGTGATTTTGGTTTACCTTCCATTCAGCAAGGTATAAATAAACTCAAGCAATTAAAATCTAAAGATAATGCTTCATTTTAGTAGACAAGATTGACCTTGTTAATAAACCCTTAACTATTAAGCCACAAGCAACACTTTAACCATATATTTGTATATTTGCAAAAAGTATAAACTTAAAATAAACCATGAGAAAAATTCTAATTAGCTTATTGAGTGTTTTACTCTTTACTTTTACACTACAGACTAAAGCACAAACAAGCTATAACATAACAGCCAACGAAACGCTATTTAAAGAAGCGAAAACGTTGTATGAACAGAAAAGTTATGCTGCTGTTATCACAATGCTTGAGAATTACCTACAGTGTCCAACTCCTGCTCATCAACTAGAGGTTGACTATATGCTTTCTACCTCAAAATATGAAATGGGAGATAGAAACCAAATCGCTCTTTTAGAACAACACTTGGAGACGTTTCCGGATTCCCCATATACCAATCGCATCTATGCTTTAATGGCTTCTAGTCACTTTTTTAAAGAAAACTTTCATCAAGCACTGGCCTTATTTAACTCTTCTCGTTTAGACTTATTAGATAGCGATGAACGTGATGATATGACTTATCGCTTAGCCCTTTCGCACTTAAAGGTAGGAAATAACAAAGATGCCATCATTTGGTTTGAAACATTACGTAGAAGCAGCAAGAACTATTCAAACGACTGCACTTATTACATTTCATACATTAGATATACACAAGGACGTTACGATGAAGCTATCAAGGGTTTTCTCCCTCTGCAAATGGACAAAAAATACGGTGCTTTGTCTAACTTTTATATTGCTGATTCCTATTTAGCAAAAAATCAACCGGACAAAGCAGAGATAGTAGCTCAAAATGCTTTAGATGCATATCCAAACCATCCGAACAATGCGGAGTTCTATCGCATCTTGGGACAGGTTAACTATATTTACCAACGCTACTCTAAAGCCATAACTAATTTTGAACAATACATTCAAAACACAACTTCACCTCAACGTGGCTCTTTATATATGTTGGGTATGTCATACTACCAAACACAAGTATATTCCAAAGCCACAGAAAACTTAGGAAGAGCAACAAAGGCTAATGATGCTTTAGCTCAAAATGCATTCCTTCATATGGGGCTAGCATACATTCAACTGGCAGATAAACACAATGCCCGCATGGCTTTTCAACAAGCAGCCAACTCAAAAGCCAATCTGGTTTTGGCTGAACAAGCCGCATACAACCATGCACTAACCATTCACGAAACATCTTATTCTGCATTTGGTGAATCGGTAAATGTATTTGAAAAGTTCCTAAACGATTATCCGGATTCAAGATATGCTGAAGAAATTAGCGGATATCTAGTTGAAGTATATATGACTACGCGCAGCTATGGTCCGGCTCTGGAATCAATTAATCGCATTACACACCCTAGTGCTCCAATTTTAGAAGCTAAACAAAAAATATTATTCCAATTAGGAACCCAAACTTTTGCTAATGCCTCTTTTCTAGAAGCATTGAATTACTTTAATCTTTCTTTAGAGTTGGGTAAATACAACAACAAAACTAAAGCTGAAACTTTATATTGGAGAGGTGAATCTTACTATAGATTGGATCGCTTCAGCGAAGCTAGACAAGACTTTAATGCTTACTTACAAATAACAACAGACAGAAATTCATTAATGTATGCTTTGGCTCATTACAATTTGGGCTATATAGCATTTCACAGCAAACAGTATAATGACTCCAGACAGTGGTTTTCAAAATACATTCAACTCAATAGAGATACGCAAGGATCATTTGCTATTGCCGATGCACATAACCGCATTGGAGACACCTATTTCCAGAGTCGCCAATTTGATGCAGCTAAAAGACATTATGCTGAGGCTGAAAGCCTTGGTTCTAAAGCCGGAGATTACTCATTCTATCAATTAGCTTTGGTTTCGGGTATACAAAAAGACTATAGCGGAAAAATCACATTACTAAACAGGCTGATAGGGAAGTATCCGGAATCTCCTTACGTAGTAAATGCGGTTTATGAAAAGGGACGCTCCTATGTACAATTAAAAAATAATGTCAAAGCAATAGACTCTTTCAATGAACTGACTACTCGATTTCCACAAAGTCCACTAGCCAGAAAAGCAGCCACTGAAATTGGACTATTATATTACCAGGATGGCAAATACGACCAAGCCATACGTGCTTACAAAGAAGTAGCCACAAAATATCCCGGAAGTGATGAGGCTCGTTTAGCTATGCGTGACTTGAAGTCACTTTATGTTGACCAAAACAGAGTTAATGAGTATGCTCAGGTTGTTGAACAACTACCGGGAAACATAACTTTTGATGCCAGTGAACAAGACTCGCTAACTTATGTAGCAGCTGAACGCACATTTATGAGAGGAAATACAGAACAAGCAAAAAACAGCTTCAACAGTTACTTGCAGAGTTTCCCACAAGGAGCCTTCCAATTAGGTGCACACTATTACCTCTGTGCCATTGCTGAGAAACAAGGAAACTATGAAGGTATTTTAAAGCATTCCGATGAACTACTGAAATATCCAAACAACCCCTATTTAGAGGAGGTATTAGTTATGCGTGGTACTGTTCAGATTAAACTGAATCAGTTCAATGAAGCATTAGCCAGCTACAAACTACTAAAAGACATAGCCACTACACCCGATCGTAAACAAATTGCTTATCAAGGAGTTTTACAATCGGCAGTAGCCATAAAAGACGATATTGAAACTATTCAAGCAGCTTCTGATGTTTTATCACAAGAAAAAATTGATCCTGAATTAAAGCATCAAGCTTTATATGAAAGAGCAAAAGCTTATATGAGTCAAAAAGCAGAAAACAAAGCATTGGACGATTATAAAGTATTAGCTAAAGATACTCGCATTATTTACGGAGCAGAAGCCAAGTTCAGGGTGGCTGAAATGCTGTACAATCAGCAAGAATACAGTGCTGCAGAAAAAGAGTTAATGGAGTTCATTGATCAAAGCACGCCTCACGCTTATTGGTTGGCTCGTGGATTCATTCTTTTATCGGACGTAAATGTTGCGTTAGGTAAAAAAGTAGAAGCCCGTCAGTACCTTTTAAGTTTACAGCAAAACTATAAAGGAGACCAGCATATAGAAGAGATGATTCAAAGTAG
Organism: uncultured Bacteroides sp.; assembly: GCA_964583185.1. Lineage (GTDB taxonomy): Bacteria > Bacteroidota > Bacteroidia > Bacteroidales > Bacteroidaceae > Bacteroides_E. The sequence continues at coordinate 24,536 of CAZOVL010000026.1, forward strand.
ATTAAATAAACTTACGGAAGAATAAACAGAATAAAATATGAAATTCAATTATTATATATTGCTTGGAGCCCTACTTTTCTCTGCTCCATTCAAAGCACAAGAACAAACCAAAGACTCCACCCTTCTTCGCACCGTAGTGGTTGAACAAGAATACAATCCTACGGTAATGGATGCTGCAAAACTGAATGTGGTACCTCCCATTGAAGAACCTCAGGTAACTAAAAAAGAGGTGGTTTACGATAGCACCTTTTCTCCTAGTTATACTTTCCCTCAAGCCTCCATTGAGCCGTATATGGGCAAAGAGATATTCAAAAAGGGATACCCCGGTTATTTTCGTTTGGGATATGGAAATTTAGGCAATGTAGACAGTCGGATAAACTATTTGTTTAATATTTCCGATAAAGACAAGTTAAATATCGATTTCAGTTTGATGGGAATGAATGGAAAACTAGATTTACTGAATAAAGAGAAATGGAATGCTCATTATTACAGAACTCGTGCCGGTATAAACTATCAACATCAGTTTGCAGGAGCCAACTTAAAACTAGGAGGTAATTTTGGATTAAGTAATTTCAACTACACTTCTGAAGGGAAACAAAAATTCACAACAGGTTCTTTCTTTGCAGGTGTTGAAACCACAAATGAAAATTTACCTGTACAAGCGGATGTCAACTTCAAGTTTAACCATTATGCCAGACAAACAGACTCTTTTAGTAGAGATAGAACAACGGATAATATAGAAAGTAAATTTGTAACTACTGCCAATGTTTTTGCCCCTATCAATGAAGAGAGTAGAATAGGAGTTGCTTTTGCGATGAATTACTTCATCTATGATCAAGATATTATTGGAGACTATGCCACTACTGACTTTAATCCTTATTACGACTTCCAAGGAGATAATTGGAAATTAAGACTAGGAGCTAATGTCGATTTAGCATTTGGTTTTGGTGAATCGGTTAATGTATCACCCGATGTAAACATTGCCTATATATTCTCTGATAGTTACCAGTTTTATGCAAAAGCAACAGGAGGTAGACAAATCAATGATTTCCGCCAAGTAGAGATTCTAAACCCCTATGCAAGTATGGAAAGACGATTTGAAGACACTTATGAACAACTGAACGCTTCTGTTGGTTTCAAAGCTTCTCCTACTGCAGGACTATGGTTAAATATATTTGGAGGATACCAAAACTTAAAGAAAGACTTAATTCAATACAACGAATGGGCTGATGAAGACATTCTTTATGAGGCTGATTTAGGAGTAACCAACACAGATAACGTTTATCTAGGTGCCACTTTTTCTTACAGTTATAAAAACTTAGTAGATCTGACATTGAACGGAATTTATAGAAAATGGAGTACTGATAATGATTGGGCATTACTTATGAAACCGATGTTCGACTTGGATTTCAGAACTGTTGTCCGCCCTATTTCTCCATTAGACATTGAGCTAGGTTATCGCTACATTCATAGAGCAGACAGCAAACAGGTAGAACGTTTAGATGCAATAAACAACTTACATTTGGAAGTAACCTACAGACTCTATAAAGGTGCATCTATTTATATAAAAGCAGACAATCTATTGAACCAAAAATATCAGTATTTTTACAATATCCCGACTGCAGGAATCAACTTTGTAGGAGGAGTGAAACTCTTATTCTAAGAGGATTTGAAACCATAGAAAAAAAGGTGTTTTTGAAATAAAGACACCTTTTTTTCTATTAAATATGTGTGTAATAAGCATTTATTAATACCTTTGTGTGAATTTAGAAATAAAATAGTCGGAAAAACCATGCATAAAAACCTTGTAATAGTCGAATCCCCAGCAAAAGCAAAAACAATTGAGAAGTTTTTAGGAGACGACTATAAAGTTCTATCTAGTTATGGACACATCCGAGATCTGAAGAAGAAAGATCTTGGAATAGATATAGAGAATCATTTTGAACCACAATACGAAATCCCTACGGATAAAAAGAAAGTAGTAAGCGAGCTCAAAGCAGAAGCAAAAAAAGCAGAGACTGTTTGGTTAGCTTCGGATGAGGACCGTGAAGGAGAAGCAATTTCTTGGCACCTATACGATGTTTTGAAATTAAAACAAAAGAACACCAAACGTATTGTTTTCCACGAGATTACCAAAAATGCCATTCAAAATGCCATTCAAAATCCCAGAGACATAGATATAAACTTGGTGAATGCACAACAAGCCCGAAGAATACTCGATCGCATTGTGGGATTTGAATTATCCCCGGTTTTGTGGAGAAAAATAAAACCTGCTCTATCTGCCGGACGTGTGCAATCAGTGGCTGTTCGTTTAATTGTTGAACGCGAGCGAGAAATTAAGGACTTTGTTAGCAAAGCCTCCTATCGTGTAACTGCCCTTTTTGAAACCAAAGATCAGGATGGAAACATACAAGAAATAAGAGCAGAGTTAAATAAAAGGTTCACTACTAAGAAAGAAACACTTCGTTTCTTGGAAGAGTGTAAATTATCTTCTTTTGTTATTGAAGACATTACAACACGTCCAAGTAAAAAACATCCGGCACCGCCTTTTACAACATCCACCTTACAACAGGAAGCGGCAAGAAAACTAAGTTTTTCAGTGGCACAAACAATGATGATTGCCCAACGTTTATATGAAGCAGGACACATTACTTATATGCGTACCGACTCCGTCAACTTATCCAGCTTTGCCATTAATGGATGTAAAGAGGTAATTGAAGCCACAATGGGTAAAAACTACGTAAAAACTCGTCAGTTCCAAACTCACGCAAAAGGAGCACAAGAGGCTCACGAGGCTATACGACCCACTCATATGGAAAATGAAAGCATTGATGGAAGTGCTCAGGAACAACGTTTATATGAACTTATCTGGAAGCGTACATTAGCCTCTCAAATGGCTGAAGCCTTATTAGAGAAAACAACAGCTACTATTAACGTAAGTCAGAGTAAGGAGAAATTCACAGCAAGTGGTGAAGTAATTAAATTTGATGGTTTCCTACGTGTATATAGAGAGTCGTACGACGATGACCACGAAAACCAGGAAGATGACGATAGAATTCTACCTCCTCTTAGTGTAGGACAAACAATGGAAAGAAAGTTGATAACAGCCACTGAACGTTTTACACAGGGACCTTATCGCTTTACGGAAGCCAGTTTGGTGAAAAAACTAGAAGAGCTAGGCATTGGACGTCCTTCAACGTATGCACCAACCATTTCAACCATTCAAAACAGAGAATATGTTGAAAAAGGTGATCTTGAAGGAGTAGAAAGAGAATATAATCTGATTGAATTAGATCAAGATCAAATCAGTGATGTTATTAAGACTGAAGTTGCCGGCAAAGAACGGGCGAAACTCTATCCTACCGATGTGGGTATGGTTGTGAACGACTTCTTAATTGACTTCTTCCCCCAAATTATGGACTACAATTTCACTGCAACAGTAGAAAAAGAATTTGATGACATTGCGGAAGGGAAAAAAGAATGGACAGAAACACTATCATCATTCTATAATAACTTTCATCCTTTAGTAGATGAGGCACTAGAAACCCAAACAGAACACCGGGTGGGTGAACGTATATTAGGAGATCACCCTAAAACAGGGAAACCTATATCGGTAAAAATTGGCCGTTACGGACCTGTGGTACAAATGGGTAGCTCGGAAGATGAGGAAAAACCACGTTTTGCTCAAATGAGAAAGGGAATGTCTATGGAAACCTTAACTCTTGAGGAGGCCATTGAGTTGTTTAAGTTACCACGTTCGTTGGGTGAGTTTGAAGGCAAAGAAGTAAAAATTGGCGTTGGCCGATTTGGTCCCTATGTTTATCATAGTTCTAAATACACATCACTACCAAAAACATTAGATCCTCTTGAGGTTACTTTGGAAGAAGCTATAGAGATTGTGTTAGCTAAACGTGAAGCCGACGCCAAGAAACACATCAAAAGTTTTGATGAAGAACCCGAATTGCAAGTTCTCAATGGTCGATATGGTCCTTACATTTCATATCAGAAAAAGAACTATAAAATACCTAAAGATGTGATTCCTCAAGATTTGTCTTTAGATGCTTGCCTTGAGATAATTAAAGATCAACAAGAGAATAAAGGAAAACGGAAAAAACCAGCGGCTAAAAGAAAAACAACCAAGAAAAAGTAAATAGGTTGACATTATAAAAAAAGGAAGAACATATTATGTTCTTCCTTTTTTATGCTATTCATATAATACCAGTCTATTTTACTCTTTACCTGTGCCTTTTTGATGCAACACTAAAGTTGAGGGATATGAATCTAAAATAAGGAAACGGATTTCAAGAGTTCTATCCTCTTGTTGTTCATTCTTATTCACCTTAACAGTGAAATCGTATTGAGTATTCGATTCATCTTTACTGATAGTAAACCAAGACTTTTTAACGTAAATCTTTCCTTCAAGAAAATCCACAAAATCACGAGGAGTTGTATAGCTATTCTCTACCTCACCTTCAATTGTTTTAATGCTCTCTATTTTCCAATACTCGGGTTCCATACCGGAAATGGTAATATTCTTTTTTCCTCCTTCCTGAGCAAAGGTATAATCACTTGGGTTAAACTTTAACGGGTAAAGATTGCCATCATCTGAATCAGAACAAGCTAAAAAGCTCAATAGAATAAGAGATAATAATATTTTTTTCATATTGTTTTATTTTTGTAATCAATAGATATAAACCTATGGCTTATTCTATAATTTTAAGATGCAAAAATACTGACAATCATTAAAATACAAATAATATAAACACACAAAAAGAATGAAAAAATGTTATGAGAAAAGAACAAAAAATAAGGAGTTTAAGTTTGACCTTATACTCCTTATCTATACTGACTCTATCTATATTAACACATTATAAAGTAAACCATCTAATCTTTAGCACCAAAAGCTAAATCACCAGCATCTCCCAATCCTGGAACAATATAGGAATGATCATCAATCTCAGGATCTATAGCTGCACACCAAATAGTAATATTTTCGTGGTCTAAACTAGTAGCAAGATGATCTACCGCTTGTTGACTAGCTATAATAGCCGCAATATGAATTTCAGAAGGTTTCCCTTTGGTCATCATCGCTTCATAACTCAACTCCATACTCCCACCCGTAGCCAACATTGGATCGGTTATAATTAATGTTTTATTATCAATAGAAGGAGAAGCAATGTATTCAATGAAGATATCAAACTTTAATTTATCCTTATACTTCCGATAGGCGGAAACAAACGCATTATCAGCCTTATCAATATAACGAACAAAACCTTGGTGATAAGGAAGGCCTGCCCTAAGAATGGTACTTATAACCACCTCATTATCGGGAGTATGAACTTCAGCCACCCCCAATGGCGTTTGTGTTTTCTTGGAAGAATAAGCAAATGTTTTACTAATTTCATAAGCCATAATCTCTCCCACTCGCTCAACATTTCGCCTAAACCTCATCCTGTCTTTTTGAATCTCAATATCACGAATCTCACTTACATATTGATTTAATATTGAGTTTGTTTCACTCAGGTTTACTATTTTCATATCTTCATTTCATTATTTATTATTACAAAGTAAAGGATTATATAGTTATTTGCAATATACACGTATCATATTTTATAGTCAAATGACAAATCTCAATTAGATTAAAGAATTATTTCTTTATTAAACTCCTTAAATTATAAAAGAAAGTATTACTTTTGTAAGGGTAAAAAGAAAAACTACATATTTTACTGTAGAAGACTGAATTAACCCTTTATTTAGCAGATTAATTAAGTAAAATATCAATTTTTATTAAATTCAAAAAAATGGCAAAATTAGACTTAAGCAAGTACGGCATCAAAGACGTAAAAGAAGTTTTTCACAATCCTTCTTATGACACACTTTTCAAAGAAGAAACTAAATCTGAATTAGTTGGTTTCGAAAAAGGTCAAGTTACAGAATTAGGTGCTGTAAACGTAAAAACTGGAATCTATACAGGTCGTTCGCCTAAAGATAAGTTCTTCGTATTAGACGAAACAAGTAAAGACACAGTATGGTGGACATCAGATGATTACAAAAATGATAACAAACCTACTTCAGTTGAAACTTGGAACGTATTAAAGAAACTAGCTGTTGAAGAACTTTCAGGAAAAAGACTTTTCGTAGTAGACACATTCTGTGGAGCAAACGAAAAAACTCGTATGAAAGTTCGTTTCATTATGGAAGTTGCATGGCAAGCTCACTTTGTGACTAATATGTTTATCCGTCCAACAGCAGAAGAACTAGAAAACTACGGTGAGCCAGATTTCGTATGTTTCAACGCTTCTAAAGCAAAAGTTGAAAACTACAAAGAACTAGGTCTAAATTCAGAAACTGCTACTGTGTTCAACTTAACAGCTGGAGAACAAGTAATTCTAAATACTTGGTACGGTGGTGAAATGAAAAAAGGTATGTTCTCTATTATGAACTATCGTTTACCACGTGAAGGTATAGCTTCTATGCACTGTTCAGCAAACACAGACACTGAAGGAAAAAGTACTGCTATTTTCTTTGGTCTTTCAGGAACTGGAAAAACTACTCTTTCAACTGACCCAAAACGTAAACTTATTGGTGACGACGAGCACGGATGGGATGACGAAGGTGTATTCAACTTTGAAGGTGGTTGCTATGCTAAAGTTATTAACTTAAGTAAAGAAGCAGAACCTGATATTTACAATGCAATCAAACGTGACGCTTTATTAGAAAACGTTACTGTAGCAGAAGATGGTACTATTGATTTTGAAGATGGTAGCGTAACAGAAAACACTCGTGTTTCTTACCCAATTTACCACATCGACAACATTGTTAAACCCGTATCAAAAGGACCAGCTGCTAAACAAGTTATTTTCTTAACTGCAGATGCTTTCGGTGTAATGCCTCCAGTATCTATCTTAACTCCAGACCAAACTCAATACTACTTCCTTTCTGGATTTACTGCTAAATTAGCGGGTACTGAGCGTGGAATTACAGAGCCAACTCCTACTTTCTCTGCTTGTTTTGGTGCAGCTTTCTTATCACTACACCCAA
>CAZOVL010000027.1:0-31450 GCA_964583185.1 uncultured Bacteroides sp.
TTTACATATCTATTATTAATACACATCAATACTTATATAGTGTTATTAAAAAAACACCTATTAACTATTGTTAACTATTTTAGGCTAATACTTTTATGTTTGCGTTGTGTATTATTATTAGAACGTAAAACATAGGTATGAATGTTTAATAAAGATATGGATAAGGATAAACAAAAAAATACACCCATGCAAATATCTTCCGCTATAGAAAATTCTATAAATGAAGATATAGATAAACTATTATCAGAGCAGCGTCTTGATCTTAAAAAAGATTTAGATACACAGTTTGATTCTTATGAAGTTTATGAAAAAATAATGGAGAGTATAAATCAAAGAGAAAAATTAAAACGAAAGAATCGAATCGTTAATTCCTATAGGTGGGCTTTAGGAAGTATTGCATTGTTTATTTTATTAGGTGTTGGCTACACTTTATGGTCAGGAAAAACATTGCAAGAACCCGTCTATCAAGAATTATATGCAGAAAAGGGAGACAAGCTCATTGTAGTTCTGCCTGATGGTAGTAAAGTTTGGTTAAATTCAGATTCAAAACTATCTTATAGTAGCAACTTTAATGAAAAGAGTAGGAATGTAATTTTAGATGGAGAAGCCTATTTTGAAGTAGCAAAAAATAAAAAGCGTCCTTTTAAAGTACAAACAGACAAAATTGCTATTAATGTTTTAGGTACTAGCTTCAATGTAAGTGCATATTCTTCTGATGATTTTATAAAAACCACCTTAGATGAAGGTTCTATTGTTGTTGAAGATCTATTAGATAAAAATAAACAATTTACAATGGTTCCTAAACAAACCACATATTATGAAAAAGCTAATCAGGAATATTCTATAGTTGAAAATCAATATTCTAGTGAGATGTCTTCTTGGCGATTTAACCGATTTGCTTTTAGAAATGCAACGCTAAAGGAGGTATTAAAGACTTTGAATAGAAAATTTGATGTGGAGTTTATTGTTGAAGATCCTCAGTTAGAAAAGTATACTTATACGTTTACATCAAAATTAAAGAATCTCGAAGATATACTATACATAATGAAATCTATTACACCTATAAAAATAGATAAACGTGGTAATGTGCTATCAGTTAGTAGATTACAGTGATTATGTTCCGTCTCTGTATGGAGATGTGAATGAGTAAAGAAACAATTTAGTTCAATATTAACAATTTTATAATTATGAAAACCTAAAGAATAAATTTAATTGATTTAAACCTAACTATGTAAAACAATATTATTATGAAGAAAACAAACAGCTATTTATGTACAAAAAAATGGTGTGTGGTTTTGTTGATGTGCTTTATGATTCCCATAACAGCACTGTCACAACAGCAACGTACATCAGTGAATTTTAATGATTTAACCTTAAAAGAGGCTGTTCAGCAAATTGCAAACCAGCATAAGCTTACTGTTGCTTACAGTAAAGAATTTATTGATTTAGACAAAAAACTATCTTTAAATGTCTCAAATGTAACTTTAGAGAATGCGTTAACCGAACTTCTAAAGGGGACAAATATAGGGTTTAGATTTGCCAACAGTAGTATCTTGTTTTTTAATAAAGAATCTCAAAACACAGAACAAACATCAACGGGTACTCAACAAGTTATTAAAAGAATAAAAGCATCGGGAATTGTTCTTGATGAGAGTGGTGAAACTATTATTGGTGCTACTGTAAAAGTCCTAGGTTCACCAACCGGTACAGTAACCGACTTTGATGGCCGATTTGAGTTAGATGTTCAAGAGGGCGCAACAATTGAAATATCTTATTTAAGTTATGATACAGAAAGAATAAGAGTTGTTAATGCTAATCCTTTACGTATAATCTTAAAATCATCCTCAGAATTGTTAGATGAAGTAGTGGTTGTAGGTTATGGTACTCAGAAAAAGGTGAATTTAACAGGATCTGTATCAACTGTAAGTCCTGAGAAAATAATGAATCGCCCTATCACTAATGTTTCTACCGGATTACAAGGTCTTGTTCCAGGTATGACTATTGTAAGTAGTAGTAATGGGGGATTACCCGGGCAATCAAATGCTACCATACGTGTTAGGGGAGTTGGAACTATAGCAAATGCTAGCCCTTTGGTACTTATTGATGGGGTTGAAGGATCAATGGATTTAATTAATCCTAATGATATTGAGAATATCTCTGTACTAAAAGATGCAGCTTCAGCCTCTATTTATGGTAATAAAGCAGCTAATGGAGTTATTTTAATTACAACCAAGAGTGTAAGTGGTACAGAAACTCCTCCGCAAATTACATTTAATGCCTATGTGGGATTCCAAAAACCAACCAATCTCCCGGAAATGGCTGATGCTGCTACTTATATTGCATGGGATATGGAGGCCAATAGAAACGTAGGAACTGTTTCTGCTTTTACTGAACAAGATATAGAAACTGTACTAAATCAATCCGATCCCAATTATTTTGCAAATACGGATTGGATAGACGCTATCTATCGTTCTGCAGCACCCCAACAAAACTATAACTTGAGTATCAATGGCAAGGCGAAGAATATGGGTTATTTATTCTCTTATGGTTATTTGGATCAAGAAGGCTTATTAGTGGGAAATGCAACCGAGAATAAACGCCACAACATTCGTTTGAAGTTAGACACTAAAGTGGCAGACATTGTTACATTGAATGCCAATATAGGTTACATTGATCGTAAATACAGTGCTCCTAATGATGGTTTTAACATTGCTTCGGGAGCAATATACAATGCTATGCGAACTTCTCCAACCACACCAGTTCGGTTTACCGATGGAAAGTGGGGATATGGTGGGGGACAAACCAATCAGGTCGCACTACTCCACGATGGAGGAACTCAAGTGTTCAGCTCTCAGGAGTTTACAGGTAACTTCTCTGCAAAAGTGGATATTCTTAAAGGATGGACGGCTTCAGCTACCTATTCTGTTAGAAAAGTTAATAGTTTGCGGGAGTTATTAACGAAAGAATTAGCTTTTTACCGTCCGGGAACAGATGATATATGGACACAACCGATTAAAACAAGCTCTTTTGAAAATAGAGATTATACAACCAATCATCAAACTTTCTTTGCTCAGACTGACTATGACTTGAAGATAAAGAAACATGATATACACGTAATGTTAGGTTTTCAACAAGAATCAAGTAAGGCTAAAAACTTTTCGGCGAAACGAGATAGCTTACTAACAGAAAAAGATCCTGTTATTGATTTTGGTTTGGAGTCTATGTCTTCTGCAAGTGGAGGTGGAAGTCAGTGGGCTATGCGTTCCGGGTTTGGACGAATTAATTATGGTTACGATAATAAATATTTATTTGAGGCCAATCTTCGTTACGATTTAACATCTCGGTTTATTAAGCAGAATAGAGGAGGATGGTTCCCTTCTTTCTCTGGTGCTTGGAGAATCTCAGAAGAAGAGTTTATGTCCAATACCAAGACTTGGTTAGATCAACTAAAATTAAGGGTGTCTTGGGGTATTTTAGGAAATCAATATTCAACTCGAGGAGATGATTATCCTTATTTATCTATAATAGGAAAGGTGACTGATACTCCTGCAATTGGTACTGAAACTCAACAAGGATTTACAGAAATTAAAGTTGGAAATCCCAGTTTACTTTGGGAGGAATCTTATAATACCAATATTGGAGTTGATTTTATGGCATTAAATAATAGGTTAAATGTTTCTGCTGACTATTTTATCCGTGAAACTAAGTCTATTCTTTTCAAAAAAGCGTATCCTGGTCAATATGGATTTACATCTATTGAAGAGAATGGAGGAATAGTGAGAAATACCGGATGGGAGCTTCAAATTAATTGGAATGATCGAGTAGGTAATGACTTTACCTATGGAGCTATTTTCTCTATTTCTGATGTGAAGAATAAAGTGACGAGGTTTGGAGCTCCTGAATACTCTGGCAATAATCAATGTTACATTACGAAAGAAGGTTACGCTCTAAGATCTTTATATGGTTTAGTGGCAGATGGTTTAGCTACTCCTAAGGATTTTGAATTTTATGATGCTACTAGAGGAGTTTATGTAAATCCTAAGTTTCCTGTAATGCCCGATTATGCCCAAACAGTACAACCCGGAGATATTAAATACAAAGATTTAAATGAAGATGGTTTTATTGATTTGGATAATGATAGAAAAATAGTAGGTAATCCTTTCCCTCGATATACCTATTCATTGAACGGATTCTTAACATGGAAAGATTTCGATTTTAGCTTCTTGTTACAAGGTGTTGGTAAAGCAGATGGATATATTTATGGTCCAGCTAGAAATGCATTTACCGATCAGTCAACTTATCCTCAGAAATTACATGCCGGACGTTATCAGGAGTCTAACCCTGACCCCAATGCTTCGTATCCTCGGTTTACATATAACAATGAAATAAACGTTCGAAACTTTTCCACTTTTTGGAAAGAGGATGCTTCCTATTTACGTCTGAAGAACATTGAAATAGGCTATACACTGCCTAAAAAAATAACAACGAAAGCTCGTATACAAAACTGCCGATTTTATGCATCAGCAGATAATGTATTTACAAAAACAAACTATTTGAAAACCTATGATCCTGAAACACCGGTTCAAGGTGGTGGTTACTACCCTCAAGTTAAAACATTTGTTTTTGGAGTTAATATAACCTTTAAATAAAACGCTATGAAGATATTAAAATACATACTTAAGACTTGGGTCTTTTGCATCATACTCACAGCTTGCAATGATGATTTTTTAGAAAAACCACCACTAGAAAACTTAACAGATCCTGTGTTTTGGCAATCTGAACAACAAGTTCGTAGTGCTGCCAATGCTTGTTATGCAGGTCTTGAAGGTAAAGGAATTCTTAACTATGGAGAGATTCCTGCAGATAATGTGATGTGGTATCGTAATATGGATTGGAAACAAATTGGAGCCGGACAATATGGCTCAGACTTAGGCACCATTAATAGTCGTTGGAATCAATATTATGCACGCATTAGACGTTGTAATTATTTCTTGGATAACTATACAAGAGCAACTATGATGAAGAGTGAAGATTTGGAACGATTTGCTGCTGAAGTGAAAACCATCAGAGCTTTTATCTATTTTTACTTGACCAGTTGGTTTGGAGATGTTCCTTTAATCGTTTCTACCGATTTTCCTATTGATCCCAAAGATTACATGGGACGTATTCCCAGGGTAGAGGTGATTGACTATCTAATGCAAGATTTAGATGATGCGGCTGATAATTTACCTACATTCATTGAACCAGCGACAAGTAATTTTGGACGAATTTCTGCAGCAGGTGCCATTGCACTAAAAGCTAGAATAGCCTTGCATAATGAGCGTTGGGATGTGGCAGAAAAAGCGTGTGAGCGATTAATGCCGGGAGGTGACTTAGCTTATCATCAGTTGTACTCAACAGGAAATCCTGAACAAGATTATTCCGATTTGTTTAAGTTTGCTGGAAGAGCTTCTCGTCAATCTCATAATAAGGAAACGATAATTGCTATGGTTTATAATTATGATTTATCTACTACTACAAAAACACACCATAATTTAAGTCGAGAGCTTCAAGTTCCTGATCAATATAGTCGATTCAATCCTACAAAAGCATTTATTGATTCCTATTTATGTGATGATGGTCTGCCTATTGAGAAATCACCCAGATATAGAGGAAATGCTACTACTGTTCCTCATTACAACTCGTATGCATTAATTTTTGAAAATAGAGACCCTCGCTTAAAACAAACTATTGTTTATCCCGGGTATGATAGATGGGAAGGTGGAGAAGATGGTCGAGGAAAAGCTGCAATTACAACAAAAATTTTCCAATCTCCTAAATTTACAAATGATAAAAAAGGGAGTGCCACAGTAACCGGATTTTATCCGCATAAATACTGTGAACCTACTAAGGTGTCTTTTATTAATGGAGATGATAACGACATTATAATTTTGCGTTATGGAGAGGTGCTTTTGATTTATGCTGAAGCGATGTTTAAACAGGGTAAATTTAATCAGGAAGTGGCTGACAAGACAATAAACCTACTTAGAAAACGGGTTGGAATGAAAGAAATGCTATTAACTGACTTGACAGCTAATGGTATGGATGTTGAAACAGAAATCAGAAGAGAACGAAGAATAGAATTGTTTTTTGAAGGATTAAGGTGGTTTGACATTACACGTTGGAAAGAAGGCTATAGGTTAGGTGTTGATTCTAGTGAGAGCCCTTAAAAACAAGAAATAGGAATTATTAAAGGATTAAGAAAAGATAATGTGTATAATCAAGATGATATTAAAAACTTCCCGTTTAATAAAGAAGGTTTTTTAATACACGATGATACACGTATTTTCTCTAATCCTAAGAATTATTTGTTCCCGGTTCCCTATATTGCTACACAGGTGAATCCTAATTTGAATCCTAATAATCCTGGGTGGGACTAATGTGAATCTAAAAATTAAAAACAGTCATTAAATCAAAGCTGTTTGAGTCATCAAATACAGCTTTGATTTAACAAAATCTATAGAACTATGAAATTAAACAATTATATAAAAACAGTAATACTCTGTATTCCCTGCTTGATTATTGGACTTCTATGGGGGTGTAGTGATGATGATGTTAACTATTTGGATGATGGAGCTTACCCTCCGCCAACGTTAGAAATCAGATCGAACACTGCTCTTGATGTTGCAACTTTAGGAAGTCAGGAACTAGTAATGGGGCACATAAAAGCACCAAATGCTTTACGTGATGTGTATGCAACTTTACTATCCAAAGAAGGAGATGAATATGTTGAGATTGACAAAGATCAAAGAGTTCCTTTTAAGATGGAAGAACTTCCGGAAGAGATTGATTTTACAATTGAGATACCTATTTTTGCAGAGAATGCAGCAGGCATAAAAGTGGTTGCGACTGATATCTATACCAAAACAGATGAATCTATTATCACTATTGACAGAATAAATGGTATACCTCCAAAGATCACTTTCGATCAAAAAGATTTAGGAGCCGTTCAGTTTGAAGGTACTGTTACTGTGAAAGTGAATGTGGAAGCTAAAACCAATTTAAAATCATTTACTTACGTATTAGCCCAAGAAGTTCCTTACAAAGCATTGGGTGAACCTGTAACCATCAATGCAAAAGGGAATAAAGTAGAAGACTTTGAGTTTGAAATTAAAATAGACCACGAGGATGCAAATGCTATTGCTGTCACAGCGATTGATACAGATGGATTTGAACGTCGTGAGTTTGTTTCATTTAGTATTGAGGGAATACCGGAAGGTAGAGCAGCTGTGTTTAGAAATCAAATCATGGCTACAGAATGGGAAATTCCTACAGAACCCACTAAACCTTACATTTTCTCAGTTAAGGGAATTAATGTTAATGGAGTAACTAAACACGTTGTATCGCTTGAAGAAGCACAGAAAGCAGGAAAAGAAGCCTCGTTAGACTTTATGTTTGCCAATATCTGGAGAAATCCCAATGGAGGAAGATTGGGTAATCATGGCTTTGCATACGTTGGTGCAGGTAGAATTGATGGTGGAGCAGTTGGTCGTAAGCCTGATGTAGATAACTGGTTAGGTGAATCTGTGCGTAATGAGGTGAATTTTGAGATAATTGATGAAGCCACTGCGGCACATTTAGATTTAGATAACTTCTTTGAAACCACCACAGGTAACTGGAGAACTTTTGAAGCGCTAGAAGGATTAAAAGACCTAGTGAAAGTAAGTGGTAGTAATCGTCAAATTTATCAGCGTACCAATGCAGGTACTGCTGCCGGAATTATTACCCAACAGATAAAGGATGGTACGTACATTGCCATCTTGCAAACTGCTAATGGAGTTCAGAAATACGGCATTATTAAAGTGGTCAAAGCAGGTGATGAATCGGGTGCAGTACTTCCAAATGGTAAGATTGATTATCCTGAAACGAAAGATGCACCGGTACCATGTAGTGGGCCTAATCTAGGTTACGATTATAAGGGAGTTGCTTCTCTTTACGGAAGAACCTGTGAACTGGAAATCATTATTCAATTATAAACATTAATAAATGTAATAGGGTGGAGTCAATGCACTCCACCCTATACTTTGTAAGTTCTATTCAATGAAAAAAAATAAATTCTATTTATTAATTACTTTTCTTTTGTTTCTTGGCTCCGTTTCAGCCCAAGATACGATCCGAGTTAGAGTTATGACCTACAACCTTCGTTTTGGTGAATTAGCCTCTATGGATGAAATTGCACAGCATATTAAATCATTTAAACCGGATTTTGTTGCTCTTCAAGAAGTGGATTGTAAGACGGAAAGAAAGAGAACTCCTCATCAGCACGGGGTTGATTTTCTTTCAGAATTGGCTTATCGTACCGGAATGTTAGGTATCTATGGTAAAACCATTGATTATGCTTCAGGTTATTATGGAGTGGGTATATTGAGTAAATACTCTTACATCTCTACTCAAAAAACAATGTTACCCAAAATGGTAGAGAAACACGAGCAACGTGTACTTTTAGAAGGTTTATTTGAGGTGGGTAAAGATACGTTGATCTTTGCATCAACTCACTTGGATGCTATGTTAGATGAAACAAGGGCTATCCAATTGGATAAAATAAAAGAATGTTTAGAGAATCGTAACTATCCTGTTCTCTTAGGAGGTGATTTTAATATTCGTTCAACATCAAAATTAATTCGTAAAATGGACAATTGGTTTTCCGGAACAAATGCTGATTTTACGATTCCTGCATGGAAACCTGTTGGTAAAATAGATTATATATTTGGTTATCCACAGAAAGGTTGGAAGATAATTAGCACACAAACCATACACTCTTTACTTTCAGATCATCTTCCTATAATCTCTGAATTGATATATGTAAAACCATAAAACAGAATTTATCTAAAAAATACATTAAACTAATATATTTATGAAACAACGTTCTTTCATTTGTTTATTTATCTTGAGTCTGTTCTTAATAGCAGGATGCTCTACAAATAAACAACAAGCTGAATTTATAACATCGGCACAGAAAGTCATTGAGCGTCAAATAGGAAATAAAGTAGAGAAAATTAATTTTGAATCTATTGATCCTATTAACGGAAAAGAGTCATTCGAAATCATAGCAAAAGATGGAAAACTAACGCTAAAAGGAAGTAGTTCTGTTGCTATTTGTTATGGGTTTTACACCTATATGAAAAATGCTTGTCACAGTATCAAAACCTGGAGTGGTCAGCACTTGGCAGATTTAACAGAATGGCCGGAGTATGAACTGAAAAACAGAACAACGCCTTATGATTTTCGCTACTTTCTTAACGTGTGTACATTTGGATATACCGCACCCTATTGGGATTGGAGTAGATGGGAAAAAGAAATTGATTGGATGGCTTTAAGAGGTGTTAATATGCCTTTGGCTACTGTAGCAAGTGAAGCCATTGCAGAAAGAGTATGGCTGAAAATGGGATTATCAAAAGAGGAAATTAGAGATTTCTTTACTGCTCCTGCCCATTTACCTTGGCATAGAATGGGGAACCTAAACAAATGGGATGGTCCCTTGTCGGATGAATGGCATACTAGTCAGATTGAATTGCAGCATAAAATAATCAATCGTATGAGAGAGTTAGGAATGAGCCCCATAGCTCCGGCTTTTGCAGGGTTTGTTCCAATGGCTTTTGCCGAGAAACATCCGGATACTAATTTTAAACATATGAGGTGGGGAGGTTTTGATCCGGAATATAACGCTTATGTATTGCCTCCGGATTCTCCTTTCTTTAATGAAATAGGAAAACTCTTTGTTGAAGAGTGGGAAAAAGAGTTTGGTAAGAATACCTATTATTTATCTGATAGTTTTAATGAGATGGAGCTTCCAATTGATAAAGATGATGTGGAAGGAAAACATAATCTTTTGGCTCAATATGGAGAGTCAATCTATCATTCAATTATAGCGGGAAATCCTGATGCTGTATGGGTTACACAAGGGTGGACTTTTGGATATCAACACTCGTTTTGGGATAAAGCTTCTCTTCAGGCTTTGTTAAGTAAAGTACCCGATGATAAAATGATTATTATTGATTTAGGAAATGATTATCCTAAATGGGTTTGGAATACTGAACAAACTTGGAAAGTGCATGATGGGTTCTATGGTAAAAAATGGATTTTTAGCTATGTTCCAAATTTTGGAGGAAAAACAGCTATGACCGGTGATTTACAAATGTATGCAACATCATCTGCTGAAGCACTACATTCATCTAATAAAGGTAATTTAGTTGGTTTTGGTTCTGCTCCCGAAGGGTTAGAAAGCAATGAGGTAATCTATGAATTATTAGCAGATATGGGGTGGACAGATGAGGCTATTGATTTAGATAATTGGATGGAAACTTATTGTTTGTCTCGATATGGTGGGTACCCTGATAATTTGAAAGAGTCTTGGAAATTATTCCGTCAAACAGCATATAGTAATCTGTATTCATACCCGAGGTTTACTTGGCAGACAGTTGTAGAAGATACCCATAGGATAAGTAAAATAGATACAAGTGATGAATATATGAAGGCAGTTGAACTATTTGCCAGTTGTGTAGATGAACTGAAAAATTCTGAATTATACGTGAATGATCTTTTGGAATTCTCTAGCTTTTACGCTGCAGCTAAAGCGGATAAAATTTATAATAAGGCTTTAGCATCTGATGCTAAAGGAAACACTTCCGAGTCTCAAAAGCTACTGAATCAGTCCATTGACATTCTAGTGAAAGTAGATAAATTATTAGCTTCTCACCCCATTTATCGATTAGAAGAGTGGGTTCAGTTAGCTAGGAATTGTGGGAAAGATATAGATGAACAAAATGCCTATGAGGCCAATGCTAAAAGACTAATAACAAGTTGGGGAGGAATTCAGGAAGATTATGCTGCTCGTTTTTGGAGTGGATTAATAAAAGATTATTATATACCAAGAATGAAAATTAATTTATCATCCAAAAAGAACACTCTTCGTGAGTGGGAAGAGATTTGGATTCAAACTCCTTGGACTAATATTACCCAACCTTATGAAAACCCTATAAATGAAGCAATTCAATTAATAGAAGACTGTAAGTCACTTTAATTAACCAATCAATGCTTTATGAAAAAAATAATTCTTGCATTTGACTCTTTTAAAGGTTCTGTTAGTTCCGTGCAAATAGCACAAGCTGCAACTTTAGCCATTAAAGAGGAACTTCCTCTTTGTGAAGTTCTATCGTTTCCAATAGCTGATGGTGGAGAGGGAACTACAGATGCTTTGTGTTCTAAATTGGACATTGAAAGAGTTTCCTGTAGAGTGCACAATCCACTGATGCAATCAATAGATGTTTCGTATGGTATTACGAAAGATGGAAACACTGCTATTTTAGAAATGGCTTCTGCAAGTGGATTAACTTTGATTGAAGAGAATTTGCGTTCTCCAATGGTTACTTCTACCTATGGAACGGGTGAGGTTGTTTTAGATGCTTTGCAGCGAGGATGTAAGAAATTTATTATTGGTATTGGCGGAAGTGCAACAAATGATGCAGCGGTAGGTATGCTTACTGCTTTAGGTTTGCGCTTTCTAGATAAAAAGGGAGAGGAATTAAAACCGATAGGGAGCAATTTGATTCAAATAGCACAAATAGATGATTCGGAATTGAATCCTCTCCTGAAAGATACATCTTTTACAATAGCCTGTGATGTAAATAATCCACTTTATGGAGAGAATGGGGCAGCTTATATTTATGCTCCTCAAAAAGGAGCTACACCCAAAGAGGTGGAGTTATTAGATCAAGGTTTGAGGAATTTTGCAGAAGTGGTGAAAAAGTATAATGGTAAAAATATTGCTGATATTCCGGGAGCAGGTGCAGCTGGTGGTATGGGAGGGGGATTACTCGCATTTTTGAATGCAGAACTTAAATCCGGGATAGAAGTAATACTAGATGTTTTGCAATTTGAAGAATCAGTGAAAGAAGCAGATTTAATATTAACTGGAGAAGGTCGCTTGGATGAACAAACTACTATGGGAAAAGCTTTAGGCGGAATATTGAAAGTCGCAAATAAGCATAAAAAACCTGTAATAGCTATTGGAGGGAGTATTCTTGATAGTAATCAATTGATAGATGCTGGGTTTACCGCTGTATTATCCATCCAACCTTATCCAGTCTCTTTGAATGAGGCAATGGATGTGAAATTTGCTTCGGAAAATATAACACGGACAATAAAACAGATTATTCGAATCATAAAATCTTGTATGGTATGTCAGCAATAGGAGCTTTAATTGGTCTGTTTTTATCTATTTGTTTAATTATAAAGAAAATACCTCCCACCTATAGTTTAATTGCAGGTGCCATTGTAGGGGGATTATTAGGTGGACTTTCATTGGTTGAAACGGTAGTTGTTATGACTGATGGGGTAAAAGATATCTCTTCTGCTATTATTCGTATTCTAACGGCAGGGGTTTTATCGGGTATCCTCATAAAAACAGGGGCTGCCGTAACAATTTCTAATGCTATAATTAATAAATTAGGAGAAAAGCGAGTGTTTGCTGCATTAGCTGTTGCTACTATGTTGTTATGTGCTGTTGGTGTATTTATAGATGTAGCCGTGATTACTGTAGCTCCTGTGGCTCTATCGCTAGGTAAACGCTTGAATATTTCTCCTTCTATTTTGTTATTAGCTATGATAGGAGGTGGAAAGTGTGGTAATATTATATCGCCCAATCCAAATACAATTATCTCGGCAGAGAATTTTGGAGCAGAGTTATCTTCGGTTATGTTTGTAAATGTAATACCGGCAATTGTTGGTCTGTTATTTACCATTTTTATAATTATGCGGATTATTCCAAAACAGCTTCAAAAAGCAGAGTATATCCAATCTGTCAATGAAGAGAATAAAAAACTTCCTACTTTATGGCAAAGTTTAGTAGCTCCTGTTGTAACCATACTGTTATTGGCACTACGCCCTATTGCGGGGGTGAACATTGATCCTTTAATTGCTTTACCCATAGGAGGGTTGGTTGGAATTCTTTGTATGAAACAGTGGACAAATATTTTACCTAGTATAGAGTATGGATTGACTAAAATGTCTTCAGTAGCCATATTGTTAATTGGTACGGGTACTATTGCAGGTATCATAAAAAACTCCACATTAAAAGATTGGATATTGGCAGGATTAGATAAAGCTAATATTAGTGAAGTATTGATTGCTCCAATATCCGGAGCACTGATGTCAGCTGCAACAGCTTCAACTACTGCCGGTGCAACCTTGGCCTCTTTGTCCTTTGCCGATACTATCTTAGCTGTAGGTATCTCTGCAGTATGGGGGGCGGCAATGATAAATTCCGGTGCAACTGTATTGGATCATTTACCTCATGGTTCTTTTTTCCATGCTACAGGTGGTGTATGTGAATTGAGTTTTAAGGAAAGAATGAAACTTATACCTTATGAAACATTAATAGGAATTGTTTTAGCTACCGGAACGACCCTTGCTTGTATTATTTTATAATGTAATATGGAGGAAAAAACTATAAATAAAAGATTGCTATCGTTAGATGTTCTTAGAGGTATCACTGTGGCTGGTATGATTCTAGTAAATAATACAGGAACTTGTGGCTACAATTATGCACCTTTTAGGCATGCCTCATGGAATGGATTTACTCCGGCTGATTTAGTTTTCCCTATGTTTATTTTTTTAATGGGTATATCAACCTATATATCCTTAAAAAAATATGCATCACAAAAAACTCAAGCAGTAAAGAAGATAATAAAGAGAAGTGTCCTTTTAATTGTTATCGGCATTCTTATGGAGGTGCTAATAATGTTCTTTAATGAGGGAGTAGACTTAAATTTAAGTAACTTACGATTAATGGGGGTTATGCAGCGGTTAGGTATTTGTTATGGTTTCACAGCCATTCTTTCTCTTTATGTACCTCATAAGCATTTTCTGAAAATAGCTTTCTCTATTCTTTTAGGTTATTTCTTTATCCAACTAATGGGAGATGGCTTTGAAAAAACACCGGAAAATATAATAGGTATAATAGATAGAGCAATTTTAGGAGAATCTCATGTGTATTTACAGGGAAAACAATTTGTTGATCCTGAAGGTTTATTAAGCACCTTACCGGCAATAGCACAGGTAATGATAGGTTTTATTTGTGGTAAACGATTAATTGAAAACAAGAACCTCCAACAAAAGATGTTGTTCTTATATGCCTTTGGGGCTATGCTTCTTATTGTGGGATACCTGTTCAGTTACTCTTGCCCAATCAATAAACGTTTATGGTCTCCATCTTTTGTTTTAGTAACCAGTGGAGTTGCATCCTTATTATTAGCATTACTGGTAAATATACTTGATGTTAAACTTCAAAAGAAATGGGCTGTATTTTTTGAGGCTTTTGGAGCCAACCCACTTGTTTTATATATTACCGCTAGTATTTTAGCTCCATTTCTAAAGGTGTTTGATGTTCCTCAGGTTCTATTCAATAACATTCTTAATCCTCTATTTGGAAATTATTTCGGCTCATTTATGTATGGAGCATTATTTTTGATTTTCTTATGGGGTCTTGGGTATATACTATTAAAAAAACGAATTTATATTAAATTATAGTTATGAAAAAAACACACGTCTTATTGTTCTTTGCACTGTTTATCTCCATAGCGATGTTTGGGAAAAGTAAAGATAATGTCGCTATTGAGAATTTAACAAAACGTATAATTCCGGAGCATAGTGCACAATTTGTTTTCAAAAAGACAAATACAAAATCATTAAAAGATTTCTATACCATAGAATCTAATAAAGATAAAATTGTTATTACCGGAAACAATGCAAACTCTATGGCTATGGGGTTAAATCATTATTTAAAATATTACTGTTTAGCCACTGTATCTTGGTATGTAGACAAACAGGTAGAGATGCCTGAAGTGCTTCCTATGCTTAATGAGAAAATTAATGTGGAAGCGAAGGTAGATCGAAGGTTTTTCTTGAATTATTGCACTTATGGTTATTCAATGCCTTGGTGGAAATGGGAAAACTGGGAGCGAATGATTGACTGGATGGCCTTGAATGGAATAAATATGCCATTAGCTATTACGGGGCAAGAATCTGTTTGGTATAATGTTTGGAAGAAACTAGGTATGAGTGATTTAGAAATTCGCTCTTATTTTGTTGGACCTCCTTATCTTCCCTGGCATCGTATGGCTAATATTGATAGCTGGAATGGCCCTTTACCCAAAGAATGGCTTGACGATCAATTGGAATTACAAAAACAAATAGTAAAGCGTGAACGAGAATTAAATATGAAACCTGTTTTACCTGCTTTTGCAGGGCATGTACCTAAAGAATTGAAGCAGCTATTTCCAGAAGCTAATATTCAGCACTTAGGTAAATGGGCAGGATTTGATGATAAATATCGTTGTAATTTTTTAAATCCTAATGATCCTCTTTTTGCTAAAATTCAAAAATTATTTTTAGAAGAACAAACAAAACTGTTTGGTACGGATCATATATACGGAGTTGATCCTTTTAATGAAGTAGATCCACCCAGTTGGGAGCCTGAATATCTGGAAAAAGTTGCGGCAGATATGTATCGTACATTGTCTGATGTTGACCCGAAGGCTGAGTGGATGCAGATGACCTGGATGTTTTATCACGACAAAAAGAAGTGGACTGCTCCACGTATAAAATCGTTGTTAACCGGTGTTCCTCAAGATAAATTAGTACTATTGGACTATCATTGTGAAAATGTGGAATTATGGAAAACAACAGAACACTTCCATGGTCAACCTTACATTTGGTGCTATTTGGGGAATTTTGGAGGAAATACCACTATTACAGGAAATGTAAAAGAGAGTGGTAAGCGGTTAGATAATGCATTAATTAATGGTGGAAACAATTTAAAAGGCATTGGCTCAACCCTAGAAGGGCTAGATGTTATGCAGTTTCCGTATGAGTATATTTTTGAGAAAGCGTGGTCGTTTAACTTAAGTGACAATGAATGGGTTGATTGCTTGGCTGATAGACATTTAGGTGAAAAATCTGATTCTTTTAGAGAAGCTTGGCAAATTTTATTCAATGACATTTACGTTCAGGTGCCTAAATCATTAGGAGTATTACCAAACTTTAGGCCTGAGATGTTTTTACCCAATAAACGAACTGTTAACGATTATACCAATGAGCAGTTGTTTACAGCTTGGGGGAAATTATTAGATGTAAATGCTTCTGATAGGGATGCTTTCAAAATTGATTTGATTACTGTAGCACGACAAGTTC
The DNA here is from genome assembly GCA_964583185.1 of uncultured Bacteroides sp. Classification (GTDB taxonomy): domain Bacteria; phylum Bacteroidota; class Bacteroidia; order Bacteroidales; family Bacteroidaceae; genus Bacteroides_E. The sequence goes on from CAZOVL010000027.1 coordinate 16,228, forward strand.
TTGGGAATTATTTCTTAGAGGTGAAAGAGGATTTTGACAAAATGTATGAAGCAAAAGACGTTTTTGGTTTAAAGGCTAGAGGAGCTAGAATGAGAGAGATACTTAATGATTTAGAAAATATAACAGCTCACCACAATCATTGTACGCTTGAAAAGTGGATTAAAGATGCTAGAGAAATAGGTAATACTGAAGAACTTAAGAACTACTACGAAAAAAACGCAAGAAATTTAATTACTACTTGGGGTGGGAGATTAAATGATTATGCTAGTCGTACTTGGTCCGGATTAATCAAGAATTATTATACTGTACGTTGGGATAAGTATATAGATGCTGTAATAAAAGCATTAGAAACGAATGAAAAGTTCAATCAGTTTGAGTTTAATAATCAAATGAGTGCTTTTGAAGAGGAATGGGTAAATACAATAGAAGATGTAAAATCTAATCCTGAAGGTAATATTTTTGAATACTCTAACTATTTATATGGAAAATATAAACCATTAATTAAAAGGTAAATAAGATTTTATAGCTTATTGTTCGATTTTCATTGTAATTTGTAAGTGAAAGGATTGTTAAGCTTTAAGATCTCAAGTTAAATTAGTATCATCCCAATATTGAATATAAAGATTCAATATTGGGATGATTTTTTTGAGAAAAAATAGTATAATATGAAACTTTTATTACTTGAATATAAGTCGGTCTAGGACCTAATGCCCTTCGGTCCTAGACCGAGCACCCTTCAGTCCTAGACCGACAGGCCTTCGGTCCTAGACCGTTTTCTGCCTAAGCCACAAGCTTTGAGAGGCGGTTTTTGGTGAGGTAATAAAACAGGTGGAAAACAGGTGGAAAATGTGATGATATAGATTGTTTTTTCGTCACATTAAATTAAAACTATTATGTAAGGAGGTTTAGTACGTGGTTTGTGGAATTAAAACAGCCCCTTAAATAGTATTAATAGAGCTATTTCCGTTATATATGACCTGATCTGTTTCAAGGATTGATAATATTGATGTTTTATTGTGTTTATGGAAAGGTTCAATAGGTCAGCAATTTCTTGGTTAGTATATTTTTCCTGATGTTTCAACATAAATATTTTTTTACGTTGTTCTGAAAGTCCTTTGACAGCCTTTTCTAAAATACCTAATTGATATTCATACTTTTCATCTTCTTCATACTCATACTTTTCTGTGTTAGTGTTTAGTATGATTTCCAAGCAGTTCTCCAAAACAAAAATTTCTTTTTTCTTATCACGAATAACATTCAAAAGGTCGTTTTTTAATATGGTAAATAAAAAACGATTGAATGGTTTATTCTCATCTATTTCTTCTCTTTTTATCCAGATTTTTAAGAATAGGTTTTGAACGGCATCTTCTGCTAGAGCTTTGTTACCTAAGTATTTTAAAGATAATAAATAGGTTTGCTCTGCGTATTTATTATATAAAAAACTAAAAGCTAACTGATTCCCTTTTATGAGTTGTTTTACCCAAATTGTTTCATCAATATTACTTTTCTCTCTTAGCATAACTTAAATTATGTTTTCAATTTGATTTAGGTTATGAAATTTAGCTATTTATTTTAAAAACACGAAATAAAACTCCTACTTTATGTAATAAAGTACGGATAAATAGCCAATCTGGTTTCTGGTTTAAGTATTTGTAAATGAGATTGTTTTAATTTGATGTAGAATTTCTACAGTGCGTACTATTAAAGATCTGGAATAACCATATTGAGAACAAGGGAAAAGAATATAAAATGAGTTTTATATTGAATAAGAAGGAACTTATTATGCTTCCTTTTTTGAGGTGTTTTTTTGGGGGAATTTCCAATGGCGAATGATGAATAATGATTACACTTATTCGGGAAATGTACATAGTCCTATCTACTTTGGATCTCATTGGGTATTCTGTAATATTTTTTATTGTGGCTTAATATATGAAACCTTATTCTTTATTTAATGTAGCTTATATTCAACTTTTACCTTATTCATTAAATTGTAACAAGACAAGTGTTAATTCGGAGTGAACATGGTACAATAAACCACATTAAAATTTTCTTATATGGATGCGTTCTTCTATATTTATACTATATGTGGTGCCTATTTGTTCGTTTTATCTGATTTGTACAATCCTTTTGATTGTATTTTAAAGTCTTATTTTTGGCTTTAAAATGAGGATTTACTTTGGCTATTAGTATGAAAAAAAGCTGTAAGTATGTAATAAATAAGAACAATTAATGAAAAACTGGTGTTTAATAATAAAATATAAGCAAAAGAGAAAATATAAATAATTTGTCATTTTATGCGTATTTTCTCTTATTTAAAGTCTGCATTTGAAGTTTGTATAGTGATAAGTATAATGTGTTGAATAAAAGAAGATGATAGTAAATAATAGATCAAAGAAACTCAAGTTTTCTAACATAATTTGTAGTGTTTTATTTATTTATTTTATTGTTGGTTGTACAAGTAATAATAAGAATAAAAGTGTTGAAATAAACACCGAACCTAAAACAATAGACTTACCGGAAATCCCGGTAATGATTACATCGGATGAGGATAAAGTAACTTATCTTATAGAGCATTTTTGGGATTCTATGGATTTCACTGATACCAATTATGTGCACTATCCTGATATTACAGAACAAGCTCTAGTTGATTATGTAGATTTACTAAACAATAATCAAAATGAGAAAGTAATTACTAAATCCATAAATCGACTTTTTAATGGACTTAGCACTGATACAACAGGGGTAGTGGTTCGTTATTTTTCAGTTATGTTGACTAAGTATCTGAAAGAGCCTAATTCACCCTTCCGCAATGAATCTGTATATGTTAAAGTAGCACAGAATATATTGAATAGTAATCATCCGGAATTTAATATAGCCGATAAAGAGAGGGCACAGTTTGATGTAGATGCAGCAGCTAAAAACTCAGTAGGTAGTGTGGCAACTAATTTCAATTTTGAACTATTATCCGGAAGACATAGTTCTTTGCATCAATTTGTTACAACTACAACTCTATTGTTTTTTTACGAGCCCGATTGTTATTCCTGTAAACAACACATAGAAATTATAAAGAACGAGCCTCAAATAAATTCCTTGATAGCGAATAAAAAGTTGAAAATACTAGCTATCTATCCAGAGCAAGATTATGAATTATGGAAAGCTCAAGCTGCTAGTTTTCCTGAATCGTGGTCTGTTGCAATTGATAAAAAAGGAGAAATTAATAAATACCAATTATATTTACTTGAAGCCAGTCCTACCTTCTATTTATTAAGTAAGGAGGGCGAAGTCATACTTAAAGATACTCAGTATGAAGTGCTCTTGGAATGGTTAAACCGTAACATATAAAGAAAACAGTGTAAGAAATAAAGGAATATTGTTTATTTCTTTATTTCTTTTGGTCTCGCTATTTACCTCCTGTTCCAATGATTATAATATAGATTCTCCTATTGGAGGAGGTGATGAGACTGAAAAAAATATAATTATGTCTTTTCAGATGCCGAGGGCGTTAGCTCCTTCGGATATGACTACCCGAGCAATAAATGAGACGGATGAAAATGCTATCCAGACGATAGATGTGTTAGCTTTCAAGAAAGAAGGAGAAGGTTGGGTCTATGTTTATAAAACTATAGGGGAGAACATTACTAATGTAGGAAGTACAGAAAATAAAAAACAGTTTTCGGTAAAAGTAAGCATTGAATCTTATCCGCAACAGTTTGTTCTTATAACTAATGCTCATGATGCAATAGAAAAAATATCAGATTCCAACTTAGGTGATGAAAAAGAGGTATTACTTCAAAGCCTGACTTTTGAAAATACAGGTATATGGAACGTTTCTAGCTCTTCTGATTTCAAACCTTTTCCTATGTGGGGAGAGTCAGAGCCTCAGGTTATTACTAAAAACACGAACAGTTTGAAGAAACAAGTACCGGTTCTTAAAGCTTTATTGCGTGTAGATATTGCATTAGCTGAATCGGTGAAAAACTTTGAGCTAAAGAGGTTTATATCTATAATACTAAGACCAAAGGATATATAGTACCAAAGGTTGGAAATATGCATGAATCAGAATTGAAGGTGATAAATGCACAGATTCCTGATGGTACTCATAATGATTATGAGTATCTTCATTATTATGGTACAAGTATAAAACTACATAATTCGGGAGATGGACGTGGCTATTATTTCTTCCCTAATGCTTATTATGGAGAAGGCAACAATAGACGTTTTTTACCTGCATATGGAGTTGTTTATGATTTAGAACGAACTGAAAATGAGGAAGGAGAACCTCAATTTTTAGTTAATTATAAAGCTGATTATCCTGATAGAGCGTCAAGAAGAAACGCCTTGTTTTATTGGACATCAGTAGTTAGTAGTGCGAATCCAATGAAAACGGATGCTAAAACATTAAGATTAGGTTCGTTTTCCGATGATGAACTTCCGGGTTATGCTTCTACAGGAAGAGTTTATGAGACGTTTAAATATGCAGTACTTCCTGTTCGTTGTGTAGAATAATTGATATATATATAAACTATAACGGCCCTTCTTGTTTTACTTTAGAAAGGAACAAGATGGCTGTTTTTCATTGCTTTTGGTTTGCTATACCAAAAGGAATATGTACCGCTGGAATGTTTTCTAAGTTTTCCAGATGAGTTTTCTGATCATCAAAAAAGATGTGGGGTTGCATAATGTTTAAAACACTTTTCTTATCCACACCACCCATAAAAAAAGCCTCGTCCACTTTAATGCCTAAATGTTTAAGCGTAGTAATAACTCGCTCGTGAGCCGGAGCATTACGAGCTGTAACAATGCTTGTCTTTAATTTGGGTTGATAGTTTGTGTTCTGTGAGGCATAAATACGCTCAGCCTCTTGCAGAGCAGATATTTTCTTTAATAATGTCCCTACAGGTCCAATGTTTAGTGGTCTATTAGAATGTGTTTTCTCATATTCGTGATACATCTTTATACCCCCCTCTTTGTAGATCACTTCTGCCTCATCGCTGGCAATTACCCCATCAAAATCAAAGGCAATTCTAAACTCCTGATCATCATTAAAGTTAGCAGCACCATTGCCTAAAACTTGTCCGGCAGGATAACCTAGTCGAATGGCTTCAATGACATCCTTTTCATTTGCCGATAAAAACAAAGAGGCATTGTAGGCCGGAATGTATTTATAGGGAGAAGAGCCCGAAAAGAACGCAGCACGGGAAATATTTAGATTATATTCACTGATGGATCGAAAGACTCGCAACCCTGTTTCTGCACTATTTCTAGAGAGTAAGATAACCTCAATGGGGTTGTTTGTTTCATCAATTTCGTTGAGGCTTAATAAGCGTTGTATAAAAGGAAAAGCAACCCCTTGTTTTAAAACATTATTGATGTTTTCATTTTGATAGGCTTCATATTCCTTAACCCCTTTCGTTTTATATATTTCGTCAGATTCTGTTAAATCGAATAAAGCACTGGATGCCACTGCAACCACTAGTTTGTTTTTAATATCGTATGCCATTTTTATAATCCTTTCTTTACGTGTTTTCTATAACCCTTCCCATCATTTATTGGGATTATTTAATTAATAATTAACCTTCTTGAGTAGTGGTTTACAGGAATAGTGATATAAAACTATAAGCAAGATACAAAATAACTTTGAGTTAGCGATTTGAAAATGACTGTATCGTTTAGTTTGCTATTGTTGTGGTATTAAATGTTTTGTTTGACATAAGTCTGCCTTTTAAGGTTTTGGTTCTAATATAAAATAAGAAAATGAAGCGGTTGAAAGTCAACAATTAGTCAGTTCTTTTAGTGTATCCATCGTTTTGTTTCAAGTTGGTATTTAAATCAAGTACACGTTGAGGTATAGGAAAAACAGTGGTATACCTATTGAACTCTTTTTCTAATTGTGGCCTTTGATTGTACGCTTTATGGTACTTGTCAAAACGAATCATATCTTGCCGTCTCCACCCTTCCCAAGCCAACTCTAATAAGCGTTCATCCAAAATGTTTTCTAAAGTTGCTTCTCGTGATGCTGCTCCAACACGATTTCTCACCTCATTTAATTCAGAATCTCCATTTAGTCCATTGCGTACTTTAGCTTCCGATTTCATTAATAAAACATCTGCATACCTAAACAAAACAATGTCATTATCTATCAATTTCCCATCTTTGATGTTCGTTTTGTCTATGGCATATTTTTTCATTCTTGCACCGGCCATCTTCATATGAGGAGAATCTGATAAGTCTAACTTAATTTCTCGAGGTAAATACTCTAAAATTTTACCCAAATCTGTTTTTATTACGTTATTATTTAAGTCGTATACCACTCCGGCATAGTAGTTTTTATCAAAGCGAGGATCTTCATTTTTTGTGCCGTAGTCAAAGATGTCAAGTGCATCAATAGTTGCTGAGGTACCATTCTCTCCGGCCATACCTAATCGCTGTGAATGGTTGTAATGAAGAGATCTAAATAAATATTGCATTTGATTGGTGTAACTTCGTTTATCCATAGGAATTATAAAAATATTCTCTACTGACGATTCATTAAAAACCTCAAAATTATCTTCGTAATTACCGGACAACTGATACCCCGATTCACTGATTCGGTCACAATAATAGATCACAGCCTCCCAAGCATTATATTGCTTACCTGCTATTGTGAAGTTCATAGTCGTGCCATTGGCTCTATTCTCATCTGTCCAATTGTTATCGGTGTAGATTTCCGCATTCAGATAAAGTTTTGCTAAAACAAAATAGGCAACCGGTTGTGTCACTCTTCCGTAATATTCACCTAATCGGTTGCTGTAAGTGTTTTTTAATAATGGAGCTGCTTCTGTAAGTTCTTTCACCACAAATTCAAAGATTTCACTTCGTTCTCTTTGTTTTACTTCTTTAATAGGGATGGTAGAACTAGTAGTCAATGGTACTCGGGCAAATAAATCAAGTAAGTAATAATAGTAAATCGCTCTGAAAGCTCTTACTTCAGCAATATAGAGGTCTATTTTATCTGATCCAAACTTCTCTTTGTTTGCCTCCAATACCTCTATTGATTTGTTGCTAAATATTACCACTTTATAGAGATAGTCCCAGACTGCATTAAGCGACTTATTATTTACCCCCCCAGGTATGTAAATATAGTTCCTGCCAAAATCCTCCATCGTACCAATCAAGGCCTCTGATAGGAATCATTGCCTCATCGGTAGTTAGCGTGTTAAAGTCATATATTCCTCTTGTGGTTCCTTGTAATCCTTGACTCTCTTCATATCCTCCTATATGTGTGTAGAGTGCGGCTACATAGTTAAGATATAGGCTTTCTAATGTTTTTTGTGCCTTCTCTTCGGGTATTTGATCTTTAGGATTTTCATCTAAACAGCTTAGATTGAAGAAAGACAGAGATAAGACAAGTAGTGCTATTGTACTATAATATTTATTTTTTTTCATAGTGGTGGAAATTAAAAATTTAGGCTTAACCCTGCTGTAAACGTTCTTGATACAGGATAGGTGCGTTTATCATCAACCCCTAGTGTTTGGTCTAATACTAAGTTGTTTATCATAGGTGTTAACCCTGAATATCCTGTGATAGTAGCTAGGTTATCAATAGAAAAAGTCAGACGCAACAATCTGCCCTCTTTCTTAAAAGATTTCAAGGGTAAATTCCATCCTATGGTAAGATTGTCAATATTCACGTAATCACCTTTTTCTAACCAATAATCAGTGGCTGTAACATCATAAATATTCTTCTCTAGAGCTTTGCTCATTACATTATAATCCGGAAAAGAATTCATATTCATATAGGTAAGCGATGTGCCATTATATATTTTATGACCAAAAGCTCCATTTATTTGCATTGAAAAATCAAAGTCACGATAGCGAAAACCAATGTTAGTTCCAAGTAACACCTTAGGCGTTACTTGCCCCGCAATATATCTGTCCTCTCCATCATCTAAGTGAATACCCCCTCCGTTAAGGTCGGCAATGCCGTATTTGTTTTTTCCATCTGCTCCCTTAATCAGTCCTGTACTTTTAGGAATGTAGAAGACACCTAAAGGTTGTCCCACCATATGGTACACAATTCGGTTGTGTCCTCCGTGCATACCGGCACCATTTAGCTCAGCAACACTAATGTATGTAGGAGCATTCATTTGTTCACCCTTATAAACTCCATCAAGAGATAGTAATTTATTGCTCTGAAATGTAACATTTGCATTAATGTTGAGCTCCATGTCTTTTGTGCGTATTGGAATAACTCCTAGCGACAGTTCTAAACCACTATTTTTCATAGAGCCTAGATTGGCTAATAAATTGTTGATTGCAAAAGGAGGCACACTAACAGCATAGGTATACAGCATATCTTTTGTTTTGGAATAATAATAGTCGGCTTTGAAGAAAAGTTTATTCTCCAATAATGTAACATCTATCCCGGCATTAAAGGTGTGTTTTACTTCCCATTTTAAATCCGGATTGGCATTTCGTATGGTACTCAGTGTAACAGTAGGAGACCCATCGATTGGGATTACGCCGTCAGGTTTAACCAGCTGTAAAGAGGTGTAGGAGTCAATAGCGTCCTGATTTCCTGAAAGTCCATAGCCTAGTCTTAGCTTCAGTTCATTAAAAAAGGGTAAAGATTTCATGAAATCTTCTTCGTGTATGGCCCATGCCACAGAAGTAGATGGGAAAAATCCCCAGCGATTGTTCTTACCAACTTTAGACGAGCCATCAGTACGCATATTTACTGTAGCTATGTATCGCTTGTCGTAAACGTAGTTAATGCGCCCCATAAAAGACAATAACTCAGGCTCTTCAAAATAGGAAGTTGTTCCTTCCCATAGTCTAAGTGCACCCGCTTGTAGGTTGTTATACCCAAATTCATCCGATGAAAAATTCGTTACTGTGGTGTGAAAACCTGTTAGCTTTTCTCGCTGATACTCAGCTAAACCCACCAAATCCACATAGTGTTTCTCTCTGTTTTTCTTATAGTTCAATACCAGATTTCCTATCAGATGTTCCGTTTTCTTCTGTCCTTTAAAGGCTTGCCCATGTCCCCAAACCGAAGTTGGAAGATATTGAGAGTTTTCTATGGAATTGTAGGTATAAGAACCCATAGCCGTGATTTTAAAGTCATCCGTAATAAACAGTTTAATTTTAGTATGTGCATTAACCAAAGAGTTGTCTTCATCGTCGTCCACTTCAAGCCAAGCCAAAGGATTGGTAATCTGACTAGCATAGGCTATTTGATCCCAATTTCCGGTTTCTTTGTTCTTATGATTGGGAAATGTGGGGTTGAATGCAGCAGCCGAATAAAAGGTTTTCTGAAAATCAAACAGGTAGTTCTTTTTCAAAATGGAGCCAAACATACCAATATCAACTGTTAGTTTATTGTTCCATGCCATTTGACGAATATCGAATTTAGCTGTGTAATTCCTTGAATTATTATTCTTAATGACTCCTTCCTGATCTACGACTCCGGCAGAAACTCTATAGTTTGAGGTATTAGACCCACTTCCAAAAGCTATGTGGTGATTGTGTATTATTCCACTACGGGTCATTTCCTTTGCAAAGTCTGTATTGTTTCCAAGGTCTACAATCTCCAGGTTATGCTCTTTTGCCAATGCCCGATAACCATTTCCTGAAAGCATTTTTAAGTTTTTAGCTACTCTACCCACACTTACACTTCCATAATAACTAACGTTAAATGGTTTATTGCTTCCTTTTTTTGTTGTTATCTCTATGACACCCGATGCTCCTCTAGAGCCGTACTGAGCAGTCTCAGAGGCATCCTTCAAAATGGTGAAACTCTCTATGTCGGCGGGGTAAATACTCGATAAAGTATTCATATCTCCAAAGACCCCATCAACAATAATCAAAGGATCATTTCCTCCGGTTAAAGATGTAGTACCCCGTATCCGAACCGAAGATAATACAGCAGGACCATTGTTGCCCGGGGTAATGTTCACTCCTGCAATTCGCCCTTTAATGGCATCCAAAGGATTGATGATTAATCCTTTATTCATAGCCTTCTCCTTTATTTTGTCCACAGCACCTGAGACCGTTGATGAACTACCTGTGGCATATCCAATAATCATAACTTCATCTAGATCCACAATAGTATCTCTTGCAAGCTCTTGATTTTGTGCTGAAGTTAATCCTGCAATTTGCAACAGAGCCCATAAGGCAAAAATAGATTTGTAGGTTTTTATCATAGTTTTTTTGTTTTTTAATGTGATTGTTAATTCATAGTGCATTAAAAATCAAATGTTTGTATTCTTATTTATTAATAGGAAATCGTAAATAAAAGAAATTGACTCCCGTCTTGGAATTTAATAAGATTAACTTAAATAAAGACAATAAATCTATAATTAATTTTGTGATTGTTTTCTGCTATTTGTTTTGAATGATTATATTTACTCTGTATTTCGAATTATCCATAGGATAATACCAACCGAGTGTAGTCACCACGGTGGTTAAATAATACGGGAGCTATCCAAAATAAACGTTTTATGTTCCTGCATTTTCTTCGAAGTACAATAATGTTTTATTAATCGTTTAAATATTATTGTTATGACAAAAGAAACTTTTTATCGTGAGCGTCTGGAATGGTTAAGAAAAAAGACTATTGAAGAACTTGTAGAGTGTTTCAATCGGGAAGTGGGTTGTATGGGATGGACAACAACAAGAAGTCTTCATTTAATTGCACTGAGAACTGCCATTGAGGAAAAAAATCTCAACTTGGATCAATCTGTATTTATGCCTAAAGCTACATCCTACAAAAGAAGAATAAAAGTAGTAGATGGAGCTCTAGTACCTATTGAATAAATGGACGGTTTGTCTATTAGCTTTGACTCTCTAAAAGGTTGTTCGTATGTGTTGAATTATGCTATGTAACTATTTCAATAATACAATCAAATTTTCTTATCTTGTTTTAATTTTGAAATTCAAGTTGTATGAAAGAAGTCTTGGCATTCCTTTTTTTGATGTGCATAATTCCAATTCAGTCCCAGAATCTACTACCTGAATTTATGAATCCTAAGGTCTATTATGAAGTTAAGGGAAAAGTGAAAACAGTAGAGGTACGGCTTTATAACACATTTAAGAATGGGAAAAGAGTAATGGTAGATGATGAAAGTGACGATTATGATGTGTACAATAAATACTTTTTCAACAGAGTAGGGGATGTTGATAGTCTGATTTATATATTTACTGAAATAACTGAGGAAAAGAATCTAGGTAAGACTTCTTTTGAAAAAGGTGTCCCTGTAATAGAATGGAATGGTATAATTATGGGAAATGACACAGTATTTAAGACAAGAAAAGAGCTTGTGTACAAGCTTACAGAGGATAAAAACATCTTGAATTATACAAAAAATATAGATATAGAAACCGGCAAGATAACAACAGAAATTGATACTACAATTATTGATTATAAAAATCAATCGATAAGAATTAATCTTTCCAGCTTTAGCTTTACCCAATTTTATGAGAATAAGAGATTGGTTAAAATAGTCAATGAAAGTAAGAATGAGCATATGTATACTCAAAAGTATGTATATCAGGACGATCTTTTGGTCAAAGAGTATATGAAAACCAATGACTATTTAGGCGAAAAAACATACCAATATTCCAATATAGACACTAATGGTAATTGGCTTTCAAGAACTATTACAGAGCTGGATATAATAATTAATGTAACTAAAAGGGAAATAGATTATTGGGAATAAAAAGAGGGGAAATTATATTTTCAGAGATTAAAACAAAATAAAAAAACCGGATAGAGTTTAAATTACACTCCCCAAATAAGTATTACCCCACAAAATCTCCATTATAAGAGGGGTTTGGTGGGGTAATTATAGTTGTTTGCTGAATCTTAGCTTCTACTTGCCGATACAGAATGTGTACTTTGCATACAATCAGTACTTTGTTAATTTTTGCGGTACAACCTTCGAAATAGATTCTGTATGCATTCTTTTGTATGTTAAATAGTTAGCTTGTTCTTGTAAAGATATAGTAACTGGACGAGATATTGGGTAATATATTTTAGAAATATTTTACAGGATTTCATCTTAGTGAAATTCATTATAACAATCTCAATAAGTCAGCCCCAATTGCCACAAAGGAATAATATTCAAGAATCCATTTTCAATATCGTCTTTGACAACATAGCCGTTTTCAATATCTTTAATTTGTTTCTGTCCCTTGTTTTTGCCTCCAACTTCAAAGGTTATATCATCAATCAAGAAATCTGAAATAGTAGAAGAAACAACATTGTGCTTCACTCGCATTTGATTCAAGAAAAATGTCTCTCTGATATTTCCAATATTTGAAGTGTCGTTTGCTAGGTTGTAAATAAGGTTAGTATTGTCTAAATAGATTTTATCCACTTTGCCCAATCCTCTAATACCTCCAGTATTGTCACGAAGTTGAGCAATCATTCCAGCCTCTTCAATGTATAGGCAGTAGTCAGAAATATTATTCCTACTAGCTGACAACATTTCGGCAATCTTGCTCATGTTTGGCTTGAATGGCGCACTCTTTGAAATAATAGCCAACAATTGTTTTAGCTTTCTACCTGTTGCAACATTCATCTCGGCATACATTGGTATGTCATTCTCTAGAGTTTGGTTTATAATCTGAGCCAAACGAATGTCGAAATCTTCCTCCAAAGCAAAAGGGTAATAACCTCTCTTCAGATAATCAACATAATAAGGTAAAGGTCGCTCCATCTCGGGAATATCAACCTTATGTTGCAAAATTTCTTCCAATGTATATGTCTTTGCTGAAATATTGTGAAATAACTTTAGATATTCCCGAAAAGACAAGCCCTGCATATTATATATTACAGCTCTTCGGCTAAGGTCGGATGCTCCTTTCTTAATATCCAAAACGGAAGAGCCAGTAAAAACAACATTCAAATCTTTATGGTAGTCGTAAATCAGTTTGAGTTCCTTTGCCCAATCTTTGTATTTATGTATCTCATCAATAAACAAGTACTTCCCTCCAAACTTGACTAAGGTATCAACCAGCTCAATAATTTTATTATCTACGAAATAGAAGTCCTCAGCAGTTATATAGAGTGTTTCAGCAGGATTAAGATTTTGCTTTATGTATTGCAAAACAAGTGTAGTCTTACCTACACCACGTGGTCCAATCAGTCCAATCATACGACTTTTCCAATTGATCTCGTCATACATATATCGCAAGAAACCAGTTTCAGTTTCATTTATAAGCTTGTTCGAATACTCAAATAATCGTTCCATGATGTTCTATTTTACTTCAAAGATAAGAATAAATGCACTTAAAGAGTGCAATATGCTTGAGTTTTTGAATATTGAGAGTGCATTTTCTTCTTTTGACAAGATAAATAAGAATGAAGGAGTCTTTAGGAATGAGTTAATTTTAACCTCAGATGCTAAAGTTATTAATATAGATAATACATTGGTTAATTTATTTATGTTGTTAAAACATAATGGTATAAGACCTAAACAAAGAGCTTCTAAAGGACAATCACTTGAAATAGACATAGATAAAATAATAGATTACTTTAAAATACTAGAATCCAAAGGAGATTTTAAAGGAATATCAGAAAATAAGCAAGCTGTAGAAATCTGGATCAGGCAAAATCTGATAAATTTGGTAAATCGAGGTAATTTAGAGAAGGAAAAGATTTCCTCTTTAAAACCGATCCATCTTGAAAGCTACCGCATCAGAAACGCTAAAAATACACGAGATTATTTTAGTGCTGATCAAGTTTATTTAATGTTGGGACAAAAACCAGCAATTAAAGAAGAGCTAAAAAAATATCTATTACAAGGTTGGGATCCTCAAACAAATGAATTTCTTTATGGTAACAGCTTAGATGTAGATAGCTTAGGAATTTTACATTTAATAAAAAATATTAAACCAGGATTAATAGAAAGTAATACAACCCTAAATCAAAAAGTGCCTCTCTTATCTAAACAGGCAGAATTATTTTGCGAAGATATTCATCGTTTGTTAGTTTATAAGGAATTAATTCCAAGGAGTGTGTTGATTGAGTACATAAAAACAATAACCTCGTTTCATTTATCTATATATAGTTTCAAAGTAATAAACTATTTACCCAGAATGATAGATCAAAATCAAATTGATATAGAAAATGATTGGAAAGTTGTAGTTGATGTAACTGACAATTTAGAAAGTAAAGTTTCTGCATTTGCAATTAGAGATGCTGAAAATAATTATAATGCAATATATAACTACATTAAAGCTAGCTTTCAGGTAAATACAATAATAAATGCATTTGGTTTAGATAAAAGTAATTCAACAAGCTTAAAGCAAGCAATAAACAAACTAAATGACAAATCTGATATGGTTGAATCAACATTAACTGCATATTGGAACGTTTTACGAAACAATCAATCAGATGATGACAAAGAACTTCTGGACGGGATGGTTAAATATGAGGATTCATCCTTTGATAAATATGTTGAAACTCTAATGAAAGTCAAGGGTCCTTATCAATTGAAATATTACCCACAATTTTTAGATAGTATTTCGCAAAAAAATAATGATAGAGGCTTTTTGACACAAGGTAGAAGTAAAAAATATCCAAGACGTTTTGTATTAGGGACACGTCTATTAGAAGCCTTAGTTCAAATACAAGTATTACACTTAGAAGATGATAAATTCTTTGCGCAGAATATATCTATAGAAGATTTAATGGCTAATTTGAAGATCCGTTATGGATTAGTTATTAATGGATTAAGTGAAGAGGAATATCGTAATGCAGATGTTAATACTAACTTAGCATTCAAAGAAAATGTAGATGCTTTTAAATCAAAATTAAGACAGATTGGATTTTATAATGACATGAGTGATGCTTATATACTTCAAAAAGTGAGACCAAGATACGAACTGAAAAAGTAACTATTATGACAAGTACTCAAAACCTTAAATATTATAATTATATAGTTGATATAATTATACAACAATTTAGCCTAGAATTGACAGAGTCTAAACCTGGACACTGTATGAAAATAACTGGATTGGCGGATGAACAATTATTTATATTATTAGATAAAATAAGAATTCAATATCCACAAATTGATAGTTTTATTATTAACGATTTCGAAAATGATGATGCTTTTGTAATATATAATCTAATATTTATCATGTAAACTATTTAAATCAAATTTTAATGATCTTGGATTGTAAAATAGAAGTATGCGAACCGTCCCGGCTCACATACTTCTTTCTTAACACAAAC
>CAZOVL010000028.1:0-31009 GCA_964583185.1 uncultured Bacteroides sp.
CTATTTTATCGGTTTAGTTTTCTATTAATGTGAATGTTATGACTCTTAATAAAATAGATGGTTTGCGAATTCTATCGTTTTTCATTTATTAATTCATCAAAGGATACTTTGTCCTTTAGTGTTTGACTTTTATTTTAATGAAGTTGGAATAAATTATTTATGGAAATAAATGTGTTCTGTCTTTGTTTATAAAAGGAATAGATGAGATTCAGCAATAGTTTATTAAATTTACTTGAGTGGTAAACTTCAAAGATACCTAATCAGTGGAAAGGCATACTTCAATTCAATGCGATAAGAAATAATCATATGAGAATACCTTCTTAAAAAACAGATGATGAAAAAGAGAAAAAATCACTCCATTTCTAATTTTATATCCTTTTTCAATAATACTATTCATTGTGTATGTCTATATGGGGGTTTGGACCTCGTTTGGCCTTATGTTTATAAGAGGTTTTATTGTTAGATCGGTTTATAATAAGAGTAATACAGTTAAAGGCAATGTGGATAGTGGAATCTGCTCTTATATTATTAGCCATTATTTATATTAGCTATAGCTAATATAAATAGGGAGAAAGTGACTCTTGTTTCATCAATGTTCCAAGTAGAAAATAATTACTGTAAATACTTTTAAATTGAATCTATAGGAGATAATCTTTCTTGGATGTTTTCTGCTTAATTTTATTATCCAATAAAAGTTCATGAATTTTTTAAAAAGTCGGGTATCTCGTCGTTTTGTGAACTCAGTTTCTTTACTTGTGTTACTTTTGACTTAAAAAAATAGCCTATAAATATTTAGTAAATGAGTTGTTTCCATTTTTTCTTATGTATACATTAAAACGATGTGTTTATATTTCTTTTTTTACCCTTCTTTTAAGCTCTGTAGGTTAGGTTCTCATCGGTCCTAGACCGACAGGCCTTCGGTCTAGGACTGAAGCCTCTTGGGGCTAAGAGGGAAGAAAAGGATGAGTGGAAAATGGATGATTTTTTGCGTTTTTTAGAAAAATAAAGACCTTATTGAAGTGGGTTTTAATCCCAAACCAGTTGCAATTAGGCTAGGTTTTCATTTTCTTTCATTAAGAACTTGTACACCAATATCTAACTTCTATTATCCGGAAGTCATCTTTAGGTTTACTCTATAATATATTTAAAAGGAGAATTGACTGGCCGAATAATTAATCATCTTTACCTTGTCTAGAAATCCTGTTTGTCCTCTTTATTTAGTATGTTTGTGCTTAAAAATAAAAGCATATGAAAGAGAAAAGACCTTTAATTTTAGTGTCAAACGATGATGGAGTAACAGCTAAGGGAGTTAATGAATTGGTTCGTTATATTCGCACTTTTGGTGATGTGGTAATGGTGGCTCCTGATTCTCCACAATCTGGAATGGGATGTGCTGTGTCGGCTTCAACACCTATTCATTATCGGGAAGTGCATAAAGAGGAGGGATTGGAAATCTATGCTTGTTCGGGTACTCCGGTGGACTGCGTGAAGTTAGCTAAAAACGTGCTGTTAGACCGGAATCCTGATCTATTGGTGAGTGGGATTAATCACGGAGATAATTCAGCTGTCAATGTGCATTACTCGGGTACGGTTGGTGCGGCAATAGAGGGGTGTATAAGTGAGATTCCTTCTTTGGCTTTCTCGCTTTGTAATCACGATGCTGATGCAGACTTTTCCAAAACGAAGAAATACATTCAGCAGTTGGTTCAATTGGTGTTGAAAGAGGGGTTGCCTCAATGGACCTGTTTGAATGTTAACTTTCCCGAAGTAGCAAGCTTTAAGGGGGTAAAAGTATGTGAGCAAGCTACAGGTCGATGGATAAAAGAGTTGGAGCCTTGCCCTAGAAAAAGAGACAAGAACTACTATTGGCTAAGTGGTAATTTTCAAGCACAGGAACCGGATAATGAAAAATCCGATTATTGGGCTTTGAATAATGGTTATGTAGCCATTACACCAATTACAGTTGAAGTAACCGCTCATCATTACATAGAAAAACTATCCAATTTATTAAATGTCTAAATAACATCATCAAATGAAATACTACCTAATTGTAGGTGAAGCCTCGGGTGATCTTCACGCTTCCCATTTAATGGCTGCTTTAAAAGAGAGAGATGCTCAGGCAGAGTTTCGTTTCTTTGGTGGTGATTATATGGAAAAAGTGGGAGGAACACTGATTAAACATTACAAAGAGTTGGCTTTTATGGGAGTTGGTCCGGTTCTTTTGAATCTGAGAACCATTCTCTCCAATATGAAACTATGCAAGCAGGACATTGTTCAGTGGAACCCCGATGTGGTTATATTGGTTGATTATCCTGGGTTTAATTTGAAAATTGCTAAATACATTAAGAAAAAAACATCTATACCTATTTATTACTACATCTCTCCTAAAATTTGGGCTTGGAAAGAATATAGAATAAAAAACATTAAACGGGATGTGGATGAGCTCTTTTCTATTTTACCTTTTGAAGAGGATTTTTATGAGAAAAAACACAATTATCCAATACATTATATCGGTAATCCTACGGTTGATGAGATTGCTCAATTCAAAGAAAATTATCAAGAGGGAATTGATTCCTTTAGAGAAAAAAACAAGATTACTAATAGTAAGCCTTTGATTGCTATTTTATCGGGGAGTAGAAAACAAGAAATAAAAGATAATTTGCCTTCAATGATTGAATCTGCATCTGTCTTTGCCGATTATCAGTTGGTTTTGGCAGGAGCTCCGGGTATAGATTCTTCTTTTTATAAGCAATACATTGATCAGCAATATGATGTTCAAGTTGTTTTTAATCAGACCTATGAACTATTGTCTCACGCTTCTGCTGCATTGGTTACTTCCGGTACTGCAACATTAGAAACAGCTTTGTTTGAGGTGCCTCAGGTGGTTTGTTATTACACTCCTTTAGCTCCATTGATTAGTGTAGTTAAGAAGATTATATTGAGTGTAAAACACATTTCATTGGTTAATTTAATTGCAGATAAAACGGTTGTAGAAGAATTGGTGGCTCGAGATTTCTCAGTGAAAAACATACGTTCTGTATTGAATAAAATACTGAATGATTTGAACTATCGCGAATCTATGTTAGAGGGGTATCACATTGTTAAAACTGCTTTAGGTGAACCGGGTGCTCCTGAACACGCAGCAGAAGAAATGCTTAAATTATTGAAAAAATAAGGGGCAATTGATGGTTTGATGCAGTATTTTTTACATTTTGCGTTTACTCTATACATAGAGTATAAATAGTTGTAAAATATGCGTGTTATGAAATTAAGTAATCGTTTTTTATTATTGTTAGTAACCCTTTTATCTCTCACATTTACCTCATGTGATGATGACGATGGTTACTCATTAGGCAACTTCGTAGGAAGGATTGCCACTGTTAAGATTGAATCAGGCGTTTCTTACATCTTGGCTGATGATCAGACTACTTTATTACCTATTGCAGGATATTTTCCAGCCTCTCAGTTAGTTGATGGAGAGCGTATAGCTGTTAATTATACGTTACTTTATGATAACTTCCAAGGATATGATCACGCCATTAAAGTCAATCACTTTTATAAAGTGCTAACCAAACCGGTAGAGACTCTTGCAACTGAAGAGGATGATAAAAAGTTTGGAGATGATGTGGTTTGGATTTACGACCTTTGGGTTGGTGGTAACTATTTAAATGTACAGTTTGCTTATCCTTATCCTTTATCTGAGAGACATCGCGTGAGTTTAGTTAAAAATGAATTAGCAGAGACTGTAGACGATGGTTATGTTCATCTAGAATATAGATATAATGCTCAGGGAGATTTAGACAATACTGAAGTGCAAACTGTTCTATTCTTCTCTTTTGTCTCTTTTAATTTGAATTCCATCGATATTCCCAAAGATGCAAAAGGAATTAAGATTAAAATTAATTCTGTAAAGAATGGTCATCGGGTTTTGACGTATGAAAGAAATCAATCGGAAGATAATAAAAGTGTAGATTTTGAAGAGGGAAGTGTTTCGGCATCTAAAGTCTCTTCTCATTTGCATTAGAAGTGTTTAGCAACAAAAAGTATGTCTCATTTCATATTGAAGACTAGCTAGACGCTTTGTCATCAAAAATAAAATCACCCCAATTCTTAAGTGTAAAGATCAAGAATCGGGGTGATTTTTATTTTAACAAGAATATTCTTGCTTGTGATTTCTCTTTTCTGAATAAAAAACTACATCAAGTCGTGAAAAAGTTAAATAGGTAGAGACAAACAACCGCTGCCGGTATAGCCATAAGAGCACTGTCAAAACGGTCAAGGAATCCTCCATGTCCGGGTAATATATGCCCTGAGTCTTTGATGCCTAATGTTCGTTTCATTAATGATTCACTTAAGTCGCCCCAAGTTCCAAAAATAACAACAGTAAGTCCCAAAGTTAACCACTGAATTAAGGTCAGTGTGGGAAAATACATTGAGAGAATCCAAGCAGCAACTAAGGTCAGTAATCCGCCTCCAATAGATCCCTCCCAAGATTTCTTGGGCGATATTCTTTCAAATAACCGATGTTTTCCCAATGTTACACCAAAAAGATAAGCTCCGGAGTCATTAACCCATAGAAATACAAATACTGAAAGCGGTAATATGGGATTAAAATCCACTACTTGTGGGTCATAGGTAGGCTGGAATGCCAATATATTTAATAAAGCAAAAGGAACTACTGCATATATTTGACTAAGCATGGTAAAAGCCCAATTAGCAATTGGGTTTTCTTTTTTTAGGTAGAGCTCACTAATAATCAAATAGAGAATAATCAGAATATAAGGAATAAAGATATCCGCTTTTGTTATATTCGATTGATGAAGTGCTGATGCCAAAAAAAGATAGGCTCCTGCAAGTGTTACCATTTTTTTATTGATACTTACTTGTTGATTGTTGTTTATGATTGTTGCAAACTCATAAACACAAAAGGAAGTAATCAATGTGAAAAGAAGCATATAAGAGTAGGGGTTAAAGTAAGTAGCAGTAAGAATGACTGCTACTAATAAAACCCCAATAATTGTTCGTGTAATTAAATTTTTCACGGTAAGTTTCTTTAGGATAAAGTTGAATCAGTATCTAATGATTTTTCTGTTTCATTTTCTGAAGTCGAGGGGGTTGAGTGGTTTTCTACATTTATCACCTCTTCCTCCGATTTCTTTTCTTCCTTTTCTTTCGATTCAGCATTGGCTTTTTCCTCCAATGCCATAATTTCTTCCGATCTTGATGTCCATTGACGTTTACCAAATATCTTTTCTACATCTTCAGCATGAATAACCTCTTTAACAATTAACTCTTCAGCCAAGATGTTATGCTCTTTTTGATGTTTTGATAGAATGCGTTTAGCTCTTTCGTACTGTTCAGCAATCATTTTCCGAACTTCAAGGTCAATTTGTTCAGCCGTGCTTTCACTGTATGGTTTGGTAAAGTATTCCGAATTGGCATTATAGTATGATAAATTAGGCAAAGTATCGCTCATACCTAAATAGGCAATCATACCATACGCTTGTTTTGTTACTCGCTCTAAGTCGTTCATTGCTCCGGATGATATCTTTCCAACAAATACCTCTTCTGCTGCTCTACCTCCTAGAGTAGCACACATTTCGTCTAACATCTGTTCTTTGGTGGTGATTTGTCTCTCTTCGGGTAAATACCAAGCAGCACCTAAAGAACGTCCACGAGGAACAATAGTAACCTTTATTAAAGGATTGGCGTGTTCCAATAACCAAGAAAGACTAGCGTGTCCTGCTTCGTGAATTGCAATGGTGCGTCTTTCCTCTTTGGTCATTATTTTAGTTTTCTTCTCAAGTCCAGCCACTATACGATCAATAGCATCGGAGAAGTCTTGTCTTTGAACAATGGTTTTTTCTTTTCTTGCGGCAATCAAAGCAGCCTCATTACACACATTGGCTATATCAGCTCCAGAGAATCCGGGCGTTTGTCTAGCCAAAATATCAATATCAACTGAACTGTCGTATTTAATGGGACGGAGATGTACACCAAAAATTTCTTTACGTTCATTGAGGTCGGGTAAATCCACGTGAATCTGACGGTCAAATCTACCGGCACGAAGCAGTGCTTTGTCCAGCACGTCCACGCGGTTGGTTGCAGCCAAGATGATAACTCCACTGTTTGAACCAAATCCATCCATCTCAGTGAGTAACTGGTTCAAAGTGTTCTCTCTTTCATCATTGCCACCCATAGAAGGGTTTTTCCCCCGGGCACGACCTATGGCATCAATCTCATCAATAAACACAATGCAAGGTGCTTTTTCCTTGGCCTGCTTAAATAAGTCTCTTACTCTGGATGCGCCAACCCCCACAAACATTTCCACAAAATCGGAACCTGCTAAAGAGAAGAAAGGCACACTAGCTTCTCCGGCTACCGCTTTTGCCAATAAAGTTTTTCCTGTTCCGGGTGGGCCTACAAGAAGAGCACCTTTAGGAATTTTACCTCCTAGGTCAGTATATTTTTGAGGTTGCTTTAAGAATTCAACAATCTCTTCAACCTCTTGTTTTGCTTCTGATAAACCGGCTACATCTTTAAATGTAACATTGATGTCGCCCCCTTTTTCAAAAAGCTGAGCTTTAGATTTTCCTACATTAAATACATTTCCTGCACCACCTCCTTTGGAGCTCATTCTACGCATTAAGTAGATCCACAGACCAATGAAAAAGGCAAAAGGAAGGATATTCCATAGGAACATACTGAAATAATCTTTCTTCTGTTCATATTTGGCCTCTCCATCAAAAGTTCCAACTTCCGACTGATTCTCAACGTATGTGGAAAGCTTATCCATTGAAGGAGCTTGAGTATATACCACCGGGTTTTTTCCAACACGTACAGAGTCTTTTCCAAATACATCTTTAATGTGTTCTGGTTTTAAATAAACTTCCACTGAATTATCATCAAATCCAATGACTTTATTCACATAGCCATTTTGAATGTACTCCTGAAATTGGGTGTAAGAAACCTCTTTCGTAGCCGATCCTTTATTGTTTGCAAAAAAAAGAACGATAAGCGATATGGCTATCAACATATATATCCAACTTAAGTTAAACTTAGGGATATTAGGAATATTCTGCTTTTTATTATTATTCATGTTTCTTTAATCTTCTTTGATAGTAGGGATAGAGGTGAGCTCTGCATCAGCCCATAATGTCTCTAACTTATAGTAATCTCTTGTTTCAGGTAAGAAAATATGAACCAACACATCCGCATAATCCATTGCTACCCATTGTGAGCTACTTTGCCCATCAATAGCTATTGGACTTTCTTTTTGTCTGTCAAAAACAATATGTTTAATTGAATCAACTATAGCACTTACTTGTGTTGGAGTATTTCCTTGGCAAATAACAAAAAACTTACAAATAGTGTTTTCAATAGATGTGAGATTAGCGATTATTATATTCTCTCCTTTTTTTTCTTGAATTCCCTCTGTTATGTTTTTTATTAATTGATTTGTTTCGTTCATTGAGTTTGATTAAAAGTTATAATGCCTTTATGTGTTAGTCTAAACCTATAACACTTAAATGGTTGGTTTGTTTAGTTCGAATCTATTACAATAGTTTGCAAATATACGCTGATTTATCCTATAGTTAAAAGTTATTTTGTAAAACTGTTATGGTTTTTTTGTTTTTTACAGATTGACAGAAGGATTAAAGTGTTTTTAATAAAGAAAAAACTAAAAGATTCCTCTTTTAGTTGAAAAATAAATTCTAAATTTGCAGATGAAAGTCTTTGCTATTGGGCTATGGTGTAATGGTAACACTTCAGATTCTGGTCCTGACATTCCAAGTTCGAATCTTGGTAGCCCAACCTCCATGAATAAATCTCTGAAATCGGTGGTATCTTTGTTGATACCATCGATTTCTACTTTTAAAGAAATGACGACTTTTTTAGTATTCAAGGTTCTTGGGTAATCTGTTTTTTTGTTTTAGTCACATTGAATCCTCGTCTTTTATAGTTCTAATTTATCCTCTGATAAAGATAAGTAGAGCCTTTTTTCTCTAATTTATTATTTTTTCAATACCTTGCTTACACAGCTTGTAGTTGGGGTGTAAGTCGGTCCTAGACCGAGCACCCTTCAGTCCTAGACCGACAGGCCTTCGGTCTAGGACCAAGAGGTGTTGGGTCTAAGGGCTATTGATTTCAACCTTTGGAGAATCCAGTTTCTTTAGGCTAAGATTACCTTTTTTGTAAAGTTTTTAACTAAAGAAGAAGCCCTGAATTTCTACAAGTTCAGGGCTTCTTCTTTTACTCACAATATTTATATTTTCTATTTCTTTAGGTGTTCTTTTTCAAAAGATGTTTCTTTGATAAGAAAGACAAAGAGTGAGGCAACAACTAAGAATACGCCTGCTACAACTAACATATTCACTTGATGTCCTCCCACTAGTTTCAACAAACTCCCTCCAATTAATGCAGCAATGATTTGTGGAAGGCATATAGTTCCATTAAATAACCCCAAATAGGCTCCCATGTTTTTTCCCGAAATGGAGTTTGTCAATATGGTAAAAGGCATAGATAACATAGCAGCCCAGGCACAACCAATAAGGAAATAGGAGATAAACAAATGATATTGATTGGTGAAGAAGAGAGCCGAAATAAAACCTATGCCCCCAATAAATAAGCTAATGGAGTAGGCTTTTAGGTGTGATTTGAACTGAGGGATAACCATAGCCCATAATATAGAGCCTATAGCCTGCACTGCAAAAAGAACTCCCACCCAGTTTCCTGCCTCTTGATATCCGGCACTCTGTGTGTCTCGTGTGTTCCATACCGTTTCAGCAATACCTCCATTGGTATAAGTCCACATATACATAAAGGCAGCCCAGCAGAATAGCTGTACTAAACCTACGGTCCAAAACACTTTAGGTGCATTTTTTAATAAGGTGATAAAGTCTGTCTTTCCTTCTTTCTCTTCTTCACTGATGCCGTGAAAGGATTCAAACTCTTTGGGTGGCATTTCTTTAACTTTAATCACCGTATAAATAACGCAAAGAATAAGTATGGCAGCTCCAATATAAAAGGAGTAAATAACAGAATTGGGTACCGTTCCTTTTTCTGCAATATTACTTATACCTATCCAAGTAAAAATAAAAGGGAAAAGATATCCCACTAAACTACCCGCATTACATAAGAAACTTTGTATGGAGTAGGCAAGTCCTTTTTGTTTTTCATTTACTAAATCGCCGACTAACATTTTAAAAGGTTGCATAGCCATATTGATGGACGTGTCTAAGAGCATTAAAGAAACTAAACCAAAAATCATGGCAGAGCTGATGGTTAATCCCAAGCTGCCGGCATTGGGAAGTAAACACATAACGATTATTGCAATGAATGAGCCCACAAAAAGATAGGGTATTCTTCTGCCAAGTCTATTCCACGTTTTGTCGCTTGCCGAACCTACAATGGGCTGCACTATAATACCTGCAAGTGGAGGTAATATCCAGAAATAACTCAGTGTATGGGGATCAGCCCCTAGTGTGGCAAATATTCTGCTGATGTTGGCACTTTGGAGTGCATAAGCAATTTGCACTCCAAAGAAACCAAAGCTGATATTCCATAATTTCCAGAAGCTTAAATTGGGTTTTGTTTTCATAGAATTAGTATTTATATTTTTTTTGTTGTTCCTCTAATTAATAATTTTGTTCGTACAATGCGGTTGGATGATTTAAGATCATCGCCTTGTTTTATTCTATTGATAAGTAGCTCTGTTGCTTTACGTCCTACTTCTTCCCCGTGTTGATCTACAGTAGTTAAGGGTGGGTCAGTGCTTTGTGCAATGGCTCCTCCAGTAAAACCACAAATAGAGATGTCTTCGGGAACATTAAATCCTTCTTCTTTGCAGGCCCATAAAATGCCTGAAGCTGTTTCATCGTTAATGGCAAAAAAACCATCGGGTCTGTTGTCCGATTTTAAAATAGTAGGGGTAATTTGAACGGCTTGTTGTCTATTGTCACAAAAAACAATCATATCGTTAGTTACAGGGATTTTATATTTGCTCATTGCATCAATGTATCCATTCCTGCGATTTTTAGTGATTTCCAAATGGGATGCTGCACTATAGAAAAAGATACGTTTACATCCGGTTTGTATCATATATTCAACCGCAGCAAATGCTCCGGCATAATCATCTACCACCACTCTTTCCGTTTGAATTTCTGTGCATATCCTGTCATAAAAAACAATAGGTATGTTGTGATCAATAAATTCCTGATAATGGTCGTACTGTTTGGTTTCTTTAGCTAACGATGTAATAATACCACAAACTCTCTCTTCCAGAAATGAATGAACAATGTCTACCTCTTTTTTATATCGCTCATTGCTTTGGGCAACAAGAATATTATATCCTTCTTGGTATGCCTTCTCTTCAATGCCACTTAACACTGAAGAGAAAAAATGATGAATGATTTGTGGAACAATAACACCAATCGTATTCGATTGCTTTTTTCTTAGATTTAGAGCCATAATGTTGGGCTTATAGTTATGCTCTTTGGCATAGCTTTTAACCGCATCAATGGTCTTCTTACTTATACCCGGTTTATTCCGAAGGGCTCTGGATACAGTTGAAGGAGAGATATTTAGCGCTTTGGCTATATCCTTAATGGTTACAGGCGTTGGTTTCATAGTCATCGAAAATAGGTCTATTCAAAGTTATATATTCTTAATATATCTATACTCTATTTATATTATAATTCAAAGATACTAAATAACAAACGTTTGCACAAAGTGTTTTGTTATTTGTGTGTGCTCTATAGGTGAATACTGTAGATTAATGGGTTAATTGTGTCTTAGTTAACGCTTATTTACAAAACTGATAACATATGAAAACAAAGAAAAGACTAAGCTATGTTCTTTTCCTATTTTGCTTAGCATTGATAATTGGGTGCTCCGATGACGACAAAATACCTGCTCCAAATCCTGACCCGGGAAAGCCTAAGGAAGGAGTGTGGACTGAACCTGAAAAGTTAATGGCAAATGAAGAGGGAGTTCTCTATTTTTCTCCTCCCAAAACATCACCTTTATATAATTATAAAAAAGACCTCTATGTACATCTTGGTGTAGTAGCCGGAGGGACTTGGTTTTATGTTCCTGCTGAATGGGATGAAAACCTGGAGAAGTGTAAAATGAAAAAAGAGGGAGATAATCTTTGGAGCCTATCCTTTACTCCTTCGTTGAAAGAGTGGTTTGGTGCGAGTATACCTATTCCTAAAATTGGCTTAGTTTTTCGCAATGAACAAGGAGATACAAAAGGTTATGAGGAAGATTTATTTATTTCGGTTGAAGATGATGCATTTACGCCCGGAAAGGTGGTAAATGAAAAACAGCCTGTCAACACCAAAGCGGGTATTAATAGAAGTGAAGATGGCACATCGGTTACTTTTGTTTTGTACGACAAAGATAAAAAAGACAAAAGCTGGGATTATGCGTATGTAGTTGGTGATTTTACAAATTGGGAGTTAAAAGCATCACATCAAATGAAACGTGATGCTACTACTGCCAGCTGGTGGTTTACAGAAACTAATTTAGATCCAAATAAAGAATATGGTTTTCAATATTTCTTGGGAAAGAAAGACGACTTTTTATTTGTTGCAGATGCTTATAGTGAGAAAATATTAGACCCACATAATGATAAATATATTACTTCCTATCCCGGATTAATGGAGTATCCTAAAAAAGCAAATGGTATTGTTTCTGTTTTTAAGGGTAAATCAGATTCATATAATTGGAGTATTTCTGAATTTAAGATAGCCGATGAAAATAATTTAATGATTTATGAGCTACTATTGCGCGACTTTACCACTTCGGGTGATATTAAGGGGGCTATTGGAAAATTAGACTACCTAAAAAAATTAGGTGTTAATGCCATTGAGTTGATGCCTGTGCAAGAGTTTGATGGAAACGACAGTTGGGGATACAATCCTTGTTTCTTCTTTGCGATGGATAAAGCATACGGAACGAAGAATGATTATAAGTTGTTTGTTGATGAGTGTCATAAACGAGGAATGGCTGTTATTCTAGATGTGGTGTACAATCACGCAACCGGAAGCCACCCTTTCGCTAAGCTCTATTGGGATATAGGACAGAATAAAACCACGAATGATAACCCTTGGTTTAATGTGGATGCTCCTCACCCTTATAGTGTTTTTCACGACTTTAATCATGCATCACCTCTAGTACGTGAGTTTGTGAAACGTAACTTGCAATTTTTACTAAATGAATTTAAGTTCGATGGTTTCCGGTTTGATTTAACTAAAGGATTTACTCAGAAGAGATCTTCAGAAGCTACGGCTGGAAATTATGATGAAGATAGAATTGCTGTACTTAAAGAGTATAATCAGGCTGTAAAAGCGATTAATCCAAATGCTTGTGTTATTTTGGAACATTTCTGTGAAGATAAAGAAGAGATAGAATTGGTAAAAGAGGGTATGAAGGTTTGGAGAAATTATAATAATGCGTATTGTCAAGCCGCTATGGGGTACGAAAAAGATAGTAGCTTTACCGGTTTTTATTCAAGCGATACAAGTGGTATGCCTTTTGGTGGATATGTTAGTTATATGGAGAGTCACGATGAGGAACGTATGGCCTTTAAGCAACAAAAATGGGGTAATTGGGATTTGAAAACCAACACTGGTAGCGGTATGACTCGTCTAGCAACCAATGCAGCTTTTTGCTTTACAGTTCCCGGACCTAAAATGATATGGCAATTTGGAGAAATGGGTTACGATGTGTCTATTGATGAAAATGGGAGAACGGGGAAAAAACCTCTGCATTGGGAATACTTAGATGTTGCGGAACGTATCTCTTTACATACTACTTACACCAAGTTGCTGAACTTTAGACAAAACTATTCCTCCTTATTTCAAGAAGAAGCGAGTTTTAATTGGAAAGTAGATGCTTCCGATTGGGATACAGGACGCATTATAACACTTGAACGGAATGGGGAGAAGCTTTTTGTGATTGGTAATTTTACTGAGAAAGAAATTACAGTTGAGAAGCCTTTTGAATCAACCGGTGATTGGTATAATGTGATGGACAAAAGTGTTAAGAGTGCTTTTGACGGAAAAGGTTCAGTTGTTATTCCACCTCACGAGTTCAAAGCGTATGTGAATTTTAATATGGATAAATATTAAGTTTAATTGTTGTTTATTAGTTGTAAGGGACTAAGCCATTTGGTTTAGTTCCTTTTTTTTCATATCAGAATGATATTAAGGATATGTGAAAAAAGTTTTTTTAACAAGCACGTTTTATTTATCTTTGCATCAACTGTTAGGAGTGTCTCTTTGAGATAAAGAGACTGAGATAAAATCCTTTGAACCTGATATGTTGTAATGACATCGTAGGGAAACGGTAGTTTTATAATAAGATTAATATAAACTATATAAAGCCGTTTCATTGATTGAAACGGCTTTTTTAATGATTAAAAATGGAAGTAGTAAAAACAATTGCGTTTGATGTTCACGCAGAGAAGTATGACTCGTGGTTCTTAAAAAACAAAAATGTTCTCTATTCTGAAGTAAAATTAGTGGCTCATTGCTTAAAAGATGCAGGGCGAATTTATTCTGTAGGGTGTGGCAGTGGGCTGTTTGAGAAAATATTAGAGCAAAAATATGATATTCATATAAAAGAAGGATTAGAACCCTCTAAAGAGATGGCCGAAATAGCTGTAAAGAGGGGATTAAAGGTGGAAGTTTGTATGGCAGAAGAGGCAAACTATAACGGAGAACAATACGATACTATTTTGTACAATGGTTGTCCTAGTTACATCACAGACTTAGATTTGGCTTTGTCAAATAGTTATCGGGCATTGAAACCCGGAGGTAAAATTATTCTAATTGATGTACCTAAAGAGAGTGGCTATGGAATGATGTACAATTTAGCAAAGGCTGTAGGTTCATGGGGTCATGAACTCTTGACTAATGTTTATCCTGCTAGTCCTTATCCCATTGAATTGGTGGAACAGGCAAACTGGCGTACTACACAGGAAAAAATTGAGACGATGAAGAAAGCCGGATTCAAGGATTTCTCTTATCATCAAACCTTAGTTCGTCATCCCATATACTCTAATAATGTAATAGAAGAACCTATTGATGGTTATGATCAAGGTGATTATGTAGCTGTTTGTGCGTATAAAAAATAGAAATTATGAATTGGAGTGACAAAGCTTGGTTGGCTATTCAGCCTATCTATCAGAAAACGTTGAAACTACCTTTTGTGCAAGAATTGATGAATGGAACTTTACCCAAAGAGAAGTTTATCTATTACATTGAACAAGACTCTTTGTACTTAAATAGTTATGGAAAATTGTTGACAGGTATAGCGACCAAATTGAATGATCCCAAGCATATTCAAGCATTCATAACGTTTGCCAATGAAAATATGGGGCAAGAAAAAGCGTTGCACAACTCTTTTGTGAAAGATGTAACGCAGTTTAACACTGCTCAACCATCGCCTACTTGTTTACTCTATACTTCTCATTTATTGAAACAATTGGCTGTTTCACCCCTACACTGTATGGTTGCTGCCGTACTTCCCTGTTTTGTTATTTATAAAGAAGTAGGGGAGTACATCTTTTCGAATCAAAAAGGCGAAGGAAATCCGTATAAAGAGTGGATAGACACCTATGCAGGAGAAGAACACATTGAGTCGGCTAGAATTGCCGTGTCTATCTGCAATGAAATAGCTGAGGCATGTACAGAAGAACAACAAAAAGAGATGTTGGAGGTTTATACCCTTTCGTCCAAAATAGAACATCTATTTTGGATTGCTGCCTATAACCAAGAAGAATGGCCTCTCTAAACAGGTGTTATAAAATAGATAAGTCTCCTATTACAGATGAAAAATAGAGTAATAGGAGACTTTTATTGTAAATATTGAATTAAATAGTTTAATTCTACATTATTAATGAATTAAGAGTTGTCTTTAGTTGAATCAACATTACTTATTCTTGGGAACTTTCACTACTGTGTTCTTTCAAAGTCTTGATAATTGACTCGTTAACTTTGAATATAGTTCCATGTCGTAGACCTTTCGGTAGTTTTATAGAGTCAGAAACATCAGTCCACTCCTTCATGTCTTTAGAGCGAATTGCACCAAAAGTGTGTTCTCTATATTTATCAAAATAGACATACACATAGTCGTCTTTCTGAAATACAGCAGGTCCTTCAGCCCAATAATTTCCAGTAATTGGTGCTGAGGTTTCTTTCGGGAAATCATAAGGTTTATTATTAGTTGTAAAGCGAATGTTTTTCTCAGCAGGAAGAGAGTTTTCATTTTTTATAAACAAATAGTATAACGAATCTTTTTTAAGTATGATTCCATCTATAACACTGAAGTCAGGATCATAAAACAATTTTGTTTCTGAGAAACTTTTAAAATCTTTCGTTGTAGTATAGTATTGTCTATGATTTAATCCTTTTTCACTTTCAATTGTTTCTAAATCAGGAAGTAAACCTTCAACAGTTGATGCCCAGAAAATATAAAAGAGGTCAGAATCTACATCGAAAAATAACTCGGGAGCCCAACAATTTTTTGTTCCTTCATAATTTTGCATCACTGGAATATTTTGTTGCTCACTCCAATTTATTAAATCTTTTGAGTAAGCATATCCAATTCCTTGATCCCACCATCCGGTAGTCCATACCATGTGGAAAACCCCATTTTTATCTTGTGCTATAGATGGGTCTCTCATTAATTTATCTTTTCCTACATTAGGTATTAAAAAAGAAGATGAATTATTGAGTTCAGTCCAGGTTAATTCATCCTCACTATAAGCCAAATGTAGTCCATCTTTACTATCTCCCTTAAAAAAAGAAAATAATAGAATGTCTTTTTCTTCTTGAATGTCTTTGTTTTCTTGTTTACAAGAGAAAAGAAAGACTAGAGTCAATACAGCAAATACTGAAATTAATTTATTGAGTTTCATAAAAGTCTAATCACTTTATTGTTTAACATGTTTACTTATAGGTAGATTAAGTTTAGAGAGTTCTTCAGCAATGAAAAAAGCAACTTGCATTGCACCTTTTTCCATCATATGTGTGTCATCTTTAAGCCCATCGGGTTTAAAGGGGTCAATGCCTGGTTCTATCCAGCGATAGTACTCTTTTGATTTTTCATCTCCTAATAAGAGAATAAAGTCTCTAGTTATTGTATTAATATCTATAAGAGAAACATCCAGCTCTTTAGCTATTTTTCTTACAATAGCAGGATATGATTTAAGTCTATCGTCGATTAGGTTACCCTCTTTAAAGGTTCTCATTACAATGGAAGTTAATAAGATTGGAGTTGCCTCTTTACTAATAACATCATGTATGAATTTTTTCATGTTCTCTTCATATAGCTGAGGTGAGGCATGTCGTTCTGGACGGGTTGAAGTATCATTATGTCCAAATTGAATCATTACATAATCTCCAGGTGATACATCGTTGATTAATTTATCCCATCTACCTTCCTCAAGAAATGTTTTTGTACTTCGTCCACCTATGGCTCTATTATCAATCATAACAGATTCATCTAGGTAGAGACCTAACATTTGTCCCCAACCTTTGATTAAGCCATGCTTCTCCTCCTTATAGGTTTGAGCTGTAGAGTCTCCTGCTATAAAAATTGTACAAGTTTCTTTTTCTTCACCGGAATTTGTACAAGAAGACAGAATGAACCAAAGGAAAACAATTATAGAATTAAATTTCATCGTTTTATCTTTTCTAATATTTCCAAACAGCTACTTCTGCCGTTTGAATATTTCTAGCTCCAATTAAAAATTTCACACTCTTATTAACAGGTAAGTTGATTTCTTGATCAGAATAGTTTACTGCTATGCCAAACCCATCTCGGTATTCAATGTGTACTCCATCGGGTAATTCTTCAATACTTTCTCCTTTAAGAGAGTATAGTTTTTTTAAGACTGCTTTTTCTAAATCACCTTTTTGGCTGTCTACTCCAATATATGTTACTGATCCTTTGCCCAATGAAGAGTGAAGAATTGCCGGTCTGTTTTTATAGAAATCATCACAGTATTTTCCCCATACTTCAGTTCCTTCAAAAGGTGAGAGAATTTCTCCCCAACTGGCCCAACTGTATCTTTTTCCATCTACTTCTACTTGATCAGGTGTATGTGGAAGCAATAGGTCATAGAATTTAATTTCCCCTCCAATTAAAGAGTAAATAGGTTCTCCAAAGAGAGCCTCCCACAGCTGTCCATTCTTGTTTTTGTGTCCGGTGCGAGCTGATAGAATTAAATTTCCTCCATTTTTCACATAGTCTGTCCATTTAGAAATTAATGCATCATCAACCATTTCATAAGCAGGAGCAACAACATATTTGTAATTAGTGAAATTGTCTTTTTCTTCAATAAAATCTACGGGACATCCGAATTTTTTTAACGCATCGTAATATTTGTCAATATGTTTTTCTGTATCCCATTCAGTTGTTTGTTTGTTTTTATCCATCTCCCAAGTGTTTTCTGGATTATACAGTATAGCTGTTCTTTTCTGCTCATAGAAAGAAGGGTTTTTTATTTGGGGATTGTATTCTTTTCTTAATAATTCTATTTCTTTGATAAACTTTGAAAACTCAAGACCTCCTGGAGTGGGAGTAACACCATCAGGTCCAACAATTCCATAATGATATAGTTCTGTTCCATAAAGTGGTTGTCTGTATCTGTAAGTACAAGTGAATTTACTTCCTCCTGCAAAAACATGCCATAACCATAGACGTACAGCTCCAGGTAGTGGTTGAGGGTTGATTTGACCCCAATTTACTTGACCGGGTTGTAACTCCATAACACCGTAAGTCCCGTCTATTGGTCGAAAATAATCATTTGCCTTTGCAATACGTTCAACATGTCCAACTCTATATCCTTTTCTTCCAATTCCAAAATTCTCACCGAATACCATATATCGAGTGTAGCAATGAAAGTCTAATTCCGGACTCATTTTAATATGT
Source organism: uncultured Bacteroides sp. (assembly GCA_964583185.1). Lineage (GTDB taxonomy): Bacteria > Bacteroidota > Bacteroidia > Bacteroidales > Bacteroidaceae > Bacteroides_E. Next base: position 17,947 of record CAZOVL010000028.1, read on the forward strand.
CCATCACTATAAGTAGGAATATAGTTTGAAGTAATCCATTGAGTGGAGTTGGCATGTTTCTTTATTACTCGAGCTTGTTCATCTAAGAAACTAGCCATCTCTTCAGTAATAAATCGTTGAAAATCTAAAATTTGGTGTGTATTCATAAATTGCTGAGAAACTCTTGGTATGTTTATCTCATCAAAAGAAGAGTATACCTGACTCCAAAAAGCAGTTCCCCATGCTTTATTTAGTTGGTTAATGTTTTGGTATCTATTCTGTACCCAAACTCTAAATCGTTTGTGTGCTTCTTCACTGTAGTCGGCAGAAACTCTAGGTTCATTGTCCAATTGCCATCCCATAATTCTTTTATCTGAACCGTAGTGTTGTGCTAGTTTTTCTATGGTTTTTAGAGCATAAGATCTGAACAAAGGATTAGAAACAGATGGGTGCTGTCTAGAACCGTGATCCCATTTCGTACCATCCTCTCTTAGTATAGTGGTTTCAGGATGTTTTCTAATTAACCATACTGGGGGGGGTAGCAGTAGAGGTACACATTATAATTTTTAGCCCTTCTTTGTTTGCCATATCTACAGCTTTATCAAGCCAAGAGAAATCATATTCTCCTTCAGATGGTTCAATTTGTGCCCAAGCGAATTCAGCAAAATGGACAAATTCAAACCCTAAATCTTTTATATTTTTAAAATCTCTTGCCCACTGAGACTCAGGCCAGTGTTCAGGATAGTAATAAGTACCTGTTAAAGTTAAATCCTTATCTTGAAAAAAACGTTTTGGATTAGCTGATAAACTAATACTTACAATAATTGTGAGAAGTAAAATAAATGTGCTTTTTTTCATGGTTATTGGGTCTTTATAGTTTTTATTTCTACAGGTCCAAAAAGTCCTGAAGGCATAACCTGCCAGTCACCGTACTTTGAATCTCCATACGATATACTTGCAAAATTAATGTTATGGAATTTTCTCCATGGGATTTCTTTGCGATCATAATCAGCAATTCTATTTGCGGGTAAATTAGTAACTTCAACTTTTATACTATTTTCTCCCATTTTAATGTAGTCTGTAATATCGCATTCATAAGGGACAGAGAATAGTATGGATACTTCTTGCTCGTTGATGTATAGGCGAGCACTTTCTCTAACATCTCCTAAGTTTAGTTTGTAGATACAATTGTTTGTTATATTGTCAATCGTAAATGTATTGGTGTAAACCCCTGTTCCCATGTTGATAGAAAGTGTATCGTTAGGTAAGTCAGTCCATGAATTAAGTGATTCTAACGAGAATAGCTCTGCAATATTAGGATGACTCTCAATGAAAGATAAATTCCAGTTTTTATCAATAATTTCAGTCTGAATTGTGTTCTCTTGATATTTCCAATCTTCGGTGTCTATATCGCTGTTGGTGTAAGTTTTAAGTATAATAGATTGGCCAGGCTGTAATTGAATGAAAACTTCCGTTTGATTATCGCTGTTTCTAATTTTAGCTTTTCCTATATTTCCTGTTAAAGGGTCGAAAATAGCTACACTTTTTGCATTTATAGCTAAAGGAACCCAATCATTTAACGACTGATTATTTAACTTTGTTATGAAATAGTGGTATCCTTTTTCGTGTTTTCTGCGAATATAATCTGTTTTGAACTTTGTTTTAATCGCTTCTTCTTTAAACTCTATGTTTGCAAATAAATCATCATAACTACCCACTGTAAGTATTTTTCCTTTTCCTGTTTTGTGAGTCTGAGCTTCTGTAAAAGAGGAGACTTTTGGCAATTCTTTAATAAGGTTTTCATAATCGGCACGTCTAGCCTTTATATCTGCAAATCCTGGAATGTCTTTTGGATAATTTTCAAGAAAAATAATCGTTGCACCTTCCTGAGCTAAATTCAATACTTTTTTAAGTGTAATTAAAGGAATTAAATTTACTGACGGCAAAATTAAAGCTTTATAATCAGCTCCTCCTTCAGTCTTTATGAACCCCTTTTCTAAAGAAGAACTTTCTATAAATGCGTCGGAGACATAATCCACATCGTAGCCCCGATTTCTAATTTGAGAAACAATGTTATAGAACTTAGGAAGCATGTTACGCATTCCGTGTATGGCAAAAGTTAATAAAGGGTTTCCTCTTTGTTCCTGCCAAAAATCATAGATTGGAAGATATAATAGAAAATCATTATCTGGTTTTCCATATTGAAGAAAAGATTGACATCTAGTAATATATTCAAAAAATGCAGGTGCATCTCTCCATATACTATTTGTTGGAGACATGTCTACTGAAGCATAAAACTTCCATCCTGGCCATGGATCATTTTCCGGAGAATAGGTACTTCCGTGGAAGACAACATGATTTACTCCGGAAACAAACATTTGATCTATCTCGGCTTTACATTGAGATAAAGAGGTTCTAAAGTGTTCCGTTAACCAAGTGAATGTTTCAGCTGATGTGTATTTCTTTCCTGCAATATGTGCTGCGGACGAAGCATACTTTAATGTAGTTGGGTCTCCATCATTCTCTTTTCTAAAAGTGTCTTTACGCAATCCGGGAATATCAAAGTTAGATATACCAAAAGTTTCACACTCTGGAACATCCACAGCAGCATATAAGTCTATAAGGTTGGCAGGTGAACCATGAGCTTGTGTCCTTATAGTAATTCCTCGTTCATGTGCCCAATCTGTCCAATGATTGGTGAAGTTTTGTTTTAGTAGTTCTCCTATCGTCTCTCTATAATCAGCAATAATTCTGGCCGATTGATCTGTTTTCCCATTATCAATAAAGTCGTTGAAATGGTTTTCTAGTTTATACCCTCTCCGTTTTTCAAACTCAGCTAAAAATGAAGGAGTCCAATTGCCACCATAAACCTCATAAGAGTCACAGAAAAAAGAGTGAGGAAAAGTTGTATTTGATACATTAAAAGCATCTTCAAACTTGTTGAGATATGATTGAACGGCATCAAAATTAAAATGATCCATAACTAATCCTTCTCCTCCCGGGGCAGCTCTTTTTACTTTTTGAAGAGTTTTTCCTATAAAAAGAGCAATTAATCTCCACTCAGTATCAGAAGATAAAGAGCTAGTGTTTGTTGTTCCATCAGGAAGAACTTGATCCGTTAGGTCAACTACTTTATTATCTGTTGAGTAGGCCATAAGTTTAGATAAATGAGCTATCCCTTCCTGTTTTTTGTCTTGTATTGTTATCTTTTGATCGAAATTTCCATTTTTAGGAATTACATATTCCTGAAATATTGCTTTAGTAGCAGCTTGTTCCGTTGAAACCTCAGGACCTCCAAAGGGCCATCCTGTACCCATGTTCATATCTACAATCATATTTAATCTGGATGCTTCTTTTTGGGTGTGATTAAACATTTCCATCCATTTTGGGGAAAGATAATCTATGTAGTTCTCTTCTTCCCCTTTTACTCCATATATTGGAGTGATTTCAACACCTCCAATTCCTGCTTTACTTAATTGTTCTAAATTGTAAGTTAGGTCTTTATTGTTTACAGCACTCCCCATCCACCACCATCTAGTCCATGGTTTTGCTTCTATTGATGCTTCAGGCCATTCAGGTTTAATACTGGATTGACAAGCGTTGAAAAAAAGAAATAGTAGGCCAATAAAGAAGAATTGTTTTTTCATAGTTATAGTTTCTTTGTTTCTGTTTTATACATAAACAAAAATAAGACTATTTGCTAAAATTTGTAATGGAAAAAAATACATAAAAAGAGATTTTTGTACATATTATGATGTGTTATTAAAAATAATTCTCAATAATTGGATATCCTAACCTATTTTGGACAAATAGTTAAGCGACATTTTTCATTTTTGTTTTTTGTCTTGTTCATTAAATTCTTCGATGGTCATATAGTTTAGATATGAATGCCTTCTATGCCAAACTTCTATGTATTCAAAAATTGCAGTTCTCATCTGGTTTTACTCAGCAATTTATTTCCATAAATCAATTTTGTTTTGAGTGATATGAAAAAAAATCCACTACAGCGTTATCTCAGCAATTTGCTTTTCGATTCATGGATTGGATTATCTTGTCTGATTTCAATGTGTTAATGGTAGCTTTGGCTACATACTGTACGCCTCTATCTGAGTGAAAGATCATCCCACCTAGAAAGGACTATTAACAGTAGTTTTGTTGGTTGCTTCAAGAACAGTATTCTATGCCTTCATATTGGCATTAAAGAGTCTAACCAACAATATTTCTATTGAATAAATCCACCACAATGGTCAGATACAATAACCCCTCCTTGGTAGGTAAGGATTTCACTAATTAAAATGGTTTCTATCAAGAAATGCTGTCAGCTGGGAAAAGCGCATTTGTCTTGAAATATATGCATAGTCTTTTTTGCGTATTGCAAAGTAACGAAATCAAGTCCGTTGACTTGATCTTATACAACAACTATCTAACGTTCCATGGATTCAAAGAACAATTGTGAGTTTTTAGTGGCTACTAATGATAGTAAGAAAGAATGGAAGAAAGTAAAACTTACCTTGGTCTTTAGATAACTTGAATTGGTTTTTTTCTGCGTAAATCACGACCTTCAAAATTACATAGTGAGACTTTGCACTCCTCAGTTATCGGCATTGATTGTTGCTTTTGTAAATCAAAGCCAACCATGGTTGATTTACAAACACACTTTACTTCGTAGCTCTGTGTGTCTATAACTTGTTGGTAAAGCTGAAAACTCTTATCTCCAATTTCTGTAACTGCTGTTTGTACAGCAATAGAGTCTGATGCAAAAATAGGTTGAAAGAAGTCTACATTGATATGTGCTACTACAATTCCCTCTTTCTTCCAGTTTACTTGAGGGTAGGCTTCACTAAAATATTCTGTTTTACCTAGGTCGTAATAGGTAAAGTAAGCTGCATTATTTACATGTCCAAATTTATCTATATCACTAAATCGTAGTTGAATTGATAAAGTATGATTAAATTTAATATCTAGCATAAGTTCTACCTTTCTTTTAGAGTTTAAGCAAAAATACTATTTTTGTATGTTATTCTTTAAAGATTTGTTATAGTAAATGATAAATGATATTAAAAAAGCTTGTGAAGTGATGCAAGCGGGGGGTGTAATTCTCTATCCCACAGACACTATCTGGGGGTTAGGTTGTGATGCCACTAATGTAGAGGCTGTAAAACGTGTCTATGAAATAAAACACAGAATGGATCAAAAGGCAATGCTTGTTTTGGTCGATTCGCCTGTAAAGGTTGATTTTTATGTGGATGATGTTCCGCAAGTTGCGTGGGACTTAATAGATTTAACAACAAAACCTTTGACTATTATTTATTCCAAAGGAAGAAATTTAGCTCCTAATTTAATGGCTTCCGATGGTAGTATAGGGATTCGTGTAACACAAGAGGAGTTTTCCAAACAATTATGCTTTCGCTTTCGAAAAGCTATTGTTTCTACTTCTGCGAATATAAGTGGAGAACCTTCTCCTACTCTTTTTAATGAAATTAGTAATGAAATAAAAGAACAAGTAGATTACATTGTTTCTTATCGACAAAATGATGTTTCTCGCTCATCCCCTTCAAGCATAATTAAGTTAGGCTCTGGAGGAGAAGTTAAAGTTTTACGTGAATAAAATAACTATTGAAAAACGAAAAGTGTGGAAAGACAAATAGGGAAAGAGAGGATAGGCTGGTTTGATCAGATTTTAATCTGGAGAGAAAAGTATATCAAAGATAGTCAGTTCATTTTGATTCTGAGCTTTATGGTAGGAGTATTTACTGCTTGTGCCGCTTTGATTTTGAAATACTTAATACATACTATACAAGATTTTCTGACAAACAACTTTACCATTACAGGTGCAAACTGGCTATATTTGGTTTATCCTGTGGTGGGTATCTTTATTTCGGGTTGGTTTGTTCGAAATATTGTAAAGGACGATATCAGTCACGGTGTAACTCGAATTTTATACGCCTTTTCTAGGAAACAAGGTCGTATTCGGGCTCATAATATGTGGTCATCAATCATAGCCAGTTCCATTACAATTGGTTTTGGTGGATCGGTTGGGGCGGAGTCTCCTATTGTACTAACTGGTTCTGCCATCGGGTCTAATCTGGGAACACGCTTTAATATGGAACATCGTAACCTGATGCTCCTGATTGGTTGTGGTGCTGCCGGAGCTATTGCGGGTATTTTTAAAGCTCCAATAGCGGGATTGGTCTTTACTTTAGAGGTGTTACTACTCGACTTGACTATGACTTCTTTAATGCCTTTGCTAATTTCTTCTGTTACAGCTGCTGTTGTTTCATACGTGGTAACAGGGCAAGAAGCCTTGTTTAAATTCCATATGGATCAGCCGTTTGAGCTAAATCGTATTCCTTATGTTATCCTTTTGGGTATTATTTGTGGATTGGTTTCTCTCTATTTTACACGAGCTATGAACTGGATCGAGGGGAAATTTGGGAGATTTAAATTCCCTTTTCAAAAGTTTATACTTGGAGGTGTTATTTTGAGTGTGCTGATTTTCTTGTTCCCTCCGTTATATGGTGAAGGGTACGATACCATTAATCTGCTCTTGAATGGAAATAGTCTGGAAGAGTGGGAAACGGTTATGAATAACTCTTTCTTTTATGGCTACAGTAAACTATTGTTGCCATACCTTATTTTGATTGTACTACTTAAGGTGTTTGCCTCGAGTGCAACCAATGGAGGGGGAGGTTGTGGAGGTATTTTTGCTCCATCGCTTTACTTAGGGTGTATTGTTGGATTTGTTTTCTCCAACTTTATTAAAGATTTTTCTTTTATTCCGGAATTAACAGAAAAGAATTTTGCTTTGCTGGGAATGGCTGGAATAATGAGTGGGGTGATGCACGCTCCATTAACCGGAGTATTTCTAATAGCCGAACTTACAGGAGGGTATGATTTATTCCTTCCTTTAATGATAATCTCCGTTAGTTCCTATCTAACCATTTTGGTTTTTGAACCTCATAGTATTTATTCCATGCGTTTGGCTAAGAAAGGACAACTCATTACGCACCATAAAGATAGAGCCGTATTAACATTGATGAAGGTGGAGAATGTTGTTGAAACAGACTTTGTCTCTGTTCGACCAGAGATGGACTTGGGTGAGTTAGTGAAAGCGATAGCCAACTCTCATCGAAATATTTTCCCTGTATTGAATGAAAAACAAGAGTTACTGGGAGTGGTTTTATTAGATGATATTCGTAAAATTATGTTCCGGCAAGAACTCTACCATCGTTTTACAGTTCAAGGTTTAATGACGAAGGTTCCCGGTTGTCTTACCATTACTGATAGTATGGAAAAAGTGATGAATGTTTTTGACGATACAAAAGCTTGGAACTTGCCTGTGGTGGATGAAGAGAATCACTACATTGGTTTTGTTTCAAAATCTAAGATATTTAATTCGTATCGTAGAGTATTAGTACACTTCTCTGAAGAATAGATGAAATGGAAAAGAAAGAATTAAGAATAGTATATATGGGAACCCCTGAATTTGCTGTAACTTCTTTACAGCATTTGGTTGAAGGGGGTTATAATGTTGTTGGAGTGGTTACTGCCCCCGATCGTCCGGCAGGAAGAGGACATAAAGTGCGTCCCTCTGCTGTGAAAGAATATGCACAAAGTCAAAATATACCATTATTACAACCTGTTAAGTTACGCGATCCCGAATTTCTTAGTGAACTGAAGGCATGGGATGCTGATTTACAAATTGTGGTGGCTTTTCGTATGTTGCCGGAAGAAGTCTGGGATATGCCTCGTCTAGGAACTTTTAACTTACACGGGTCACTCCTGCCTCAATATAGAGGTGCAGCTCCTATTCATTGGGCTGTAATTAATGGAGAAAAAGAAACGGGTGTAACAACGTTCTTTTTAGATCATGAAATAGATACAGGTAAAATAATTCTTCAGAAAAAAATACCGATTAAGGAAACAGATAATACAGGTATTATTCACGACAAATTAATGGAGGTTGGTGCAGAGTTGGTTACTGAAACGGTAGATGCTCTTCTTAAAGGAGATGTTCAGGGAGTAGAACAAGAGCATTATGTTGAAGGAACATTAAGAGGGGCACCTAAATTATTCCGTGATAATTGCCGAATTAACTGGAATCAGCCTGTAGAACAAATTTATAATTTTATTCGTGGACTTTCTCCCTATCCTTCTGCCTGGAGCCCTATGTACATTCCAACCGAAAAGGAAACTGTTGATGTAAAGATATTGAAGAGTGAAAAGGTAATAACAGTACATAATCTTCAAGTAGGAACCCTCCAAACTGATGGTAAAGAGTACATTCATATAGCTGCCATCGATGGCTTTATTGCTATTAAAGAACTACAATTACCCGGGAAAAAGCGCTTAGCAGTAGATGAATTGTTAAGAGGCTATGATATGTCGAATGATTTTTATATGTTAACTGAATAATAGTATATAAAACACAAAAAGTAAGGATATGAAACCGTTAATCTCTCCCTCACTATTGTCTGCTGATTTTGGCCATTTAGCTCAAGACTTAGAAATGCTTAATGAAAGTGTATGTGATTTAGCACACATTGATGTTATGGATGGGGTCTTTGTTCCTAATATTTCGTTTGGATTTCCTGTAATTAAACACATCAAGAAATACAGTAAAAAATCTTTGGATGTGCATCTGATGATTGTTGAGCCGGCTAAGTTTATTAAAGAACTTCAAGAAATAGGGGTGAAATATATGACGGTACATTATGAGGCTTGCATTCATCTGCATCGAGTGGTACAACAAATCCGTGAAGCAGGAATGTCTCCCGGAGTGGCGATAAATCCATCAACACCTGTTTCACTACTAAAAGATATTTTACCCGAATTAGATTTAGTTTTAGTAATGAGTGTTAATCCGGGGTTTGGAGGACAGGCATTTATTCCTCATTCTTTACAGCGAGTTAAAGAGTTGAAAGAATTGATTGTACAAACCGGTTCAAAGGCTTTAATAGAGGTGGATGGAGGAATTAATCTGGAAACTGGTGCTGAAATGGTTAAGGCTGGAGCCGATATTCTTGTTGCCGGAAGTTCCATTTTCTCAGCACCCAATCCTTCACAGATGATTCAAGAGATGAAAAATCTTTAATCTTGTTTTTGGATGGGGATATCTTCTTTATTTCAGCGATATCCCTTACTTCTTCCCCTGATATCGCTTGGTTTAGGTATAGTTGGTGGTAAGAAGATCTTCTTTTCAGAGTGGATGTTATCATCTGTCTCTACGTTTCTTCTATGTCTTATTTTCCTTTTATTGATGTTTATTACATACTCAATCCAACGTTATGTTATGCGTTGGATTTATGGAGTGTTTTTGACTCTTTTCTTTGCTAGCTTAGGTATAACTTTAACCCTTTTGTCGTTAGAAAAAACACAAAGTCATTTCTTTACAAATACTTCTTGCTATAAAGTCCGTTTAGTAAGTAATGTTTCAAATCATCCAAATTCTTACATTGCAGATGCACAACTTATTAGTAGAGTCGATTCATTAGGCTTTAATATTGAGGAAAAGTGTTTTATACAACTCTACTTTGAAAAAGACTCGCTGTTGTCCGAATTGAAATGTGATGATGAGTTATTAATTTACTCAAAGATTCAATCTCCACAGATACAATTAAATGATGAAGCATTTGACTATAGTTGCTATTTACTTTATAACGGATATGCAGGAACAGGTTACGTAAGCAAGGGGAGATGGAAGAAATTAATTTCGCCCTCAAAGCACACTATTAAATATTGGAGTCTTTATTGTCAGGAGCAAGTGGTTGAATTGTATAAAAAGTGGAATCTTAATGAAGATGCTTTGGGAGTACTTTCTGCTTTAACAGTTGGTGTAAAGAGTAATATAGAAGAAGAGGTGTTGACCTCTTTCTCTTCTGCAGGAGTAAATCATGTTTTGGCTTTATCGGGTCTACATGTTGGATTTATCTGTCTATTCTTCCATTTTTTCCTTCGTTGGATGAGTCGAAAAAACAGAACTATTGAGAAATGGGGAAGAGTTCCATTGGTTGTTGTATTGTGGCTTTTTTCCTTTCTTGTGGGAAGCTCACCTTCTATTGTTCGTGCTGTAATGATGTTTTCTCTGTTTCTCTTATCTTCTTTGGGGAATAGAAAAAGGAATTCCATACAAGTACTGTGTGTTACGGCTTTAGTAATGTTACTTTATCGTCCTTTATGGTTATTCGATGTCGGTTTTCAGCTCTCTTTTGTTGCAGTAGCCTCTATTCTGATAATTCACCCTATTGTAAAGAACTATTTTTCCTTTCATTTCAAAATAAGTAACTATGTGTGGGAACTAATCTCAGTGTCATTGGTTGCACAGTTAGGTGTACTTCCTCTAATTATTTATTATTTTTCCACTTTTCCTCTTTATTTTTTGCTAGGTAATTTACTGGTAATACCATTAATTTCTGTCATTCTTTTTATTGCCTTTTTGGCACTGCTTACCTTTTTTATGCCTGTTGTTAATTCTATTCTTGTCTTTTTGTTGAGCCAGTTATTAATTCTTTTGCTTAGTTTAGTTAAAAGTATTGAGAGTTTACCTTATTCAACGCTCGATGGCATATGGATTACTGAAATAGAGGTCTTTGTGCTATTGATTCTTCTTGTTTTTTTTACTCTATTACTGTATAAGCCATCAGTTCGTCATTTAACTCTGTTTTTATGTGGAGTAGGACTATTTTTGATGTCTCATTTTTATTATCAAGAGCAAGCACAGCTAAAAAGTGATATTCTATTTTATAGTGTTCGAAATTGTCCGGTCATCCATTGTGTAGAGAATAACAAAGAGAGTTATTTAGCTCTGATAAAAGAAAATAGTTGGATAAAGAGGCTATTTAAAAACAAGAAGAGGTTTTGGAATCATTATCATTTACAGCCCAATGTTATAAGCAATTTAGAACATCAATCGAATCTTTTTTATTCTAAGCCCTTATTAGTTTTTCATAATTTCAAGATTGCAATACTAGATGATTCTTTTTGTGTAAACAAAACAACAATAAACCCATATAAAGTGAATCTGATTTATCTCTGTCAAGGGTTCAAGGGTGATTTATCTTCTGTTTTACGAGTTTTTAGTTCTTCAGAGGTTATCCTGGATGCTAGCTTACCTTACTATTTACAAAAACAGATGAAGAGTGAATGTGAAACTATGGGAATTCATTGTATTGCATTATTTAGAAAAGGTTCCTATGGCATTACTATATGAAATATAAAGAATTTTGTATTTTTGCCTATTCTTAAAATATATAGCTAAAAAACAGGAGAATGCTTAAAAAAGTTATAGACTCTTCAAAAGTTGATCATTTTGTACGCTGGTTTGACCGATCAGAGAAAATAGTTTTAATCTCTCACTTTTCACCCGATGGTGATGCCATAGGTTCTGCTTTAGGATTATTCCATTTCTTTACTAGTCAGAGAAAAGAGGTGCAGGTTATTATGCCTAATGACTATCCTAGCTTTTTAAAGTGGATGCCAGGAAGTGAAGGTGTTTTACTCTATGAGAAAGAGAAGGAAAAGTGTGAGGATTTAATTAACAATGCAGATGTACTTGTTTGTTTGGATTTTAATACACCAAGCAGGGTAGGAGAAATGAAAGATGTGCTATTAAATACTCCGGCTCGTAAAATCTTGGTAGATCACCATCCTTATCCGGAAGATTTTTGTAGAATCATAATGTCATATCCACATATATCATCTACATCGGAACTTGTATTCCGTTTGATTTGCGCTATGGGGTATTATGGTGAGATTTCTCGCGAAGCTGCTGAGTGTATATATACGGGTATGATGACCGATACCGGAAACTTTACATATAATTCGAATCAAGAAGAAATTTACACCATTATTTATAACCTAATAAAGAAGGGTATTAATAAAGATGCTATTTACAGAAAGGTATTTAATACTTATTCTGTAGATCGGATGAAGTTACAAGGACACATTATAAGTAAAATTCGTATTTATCCCAATCATCATGCATCGTTGATGACTCTTACTGAAAAAGAGAAAACAGAATATAACTTCATTAAAGGCGATAGTGAAGGGTTTGTTAATATACCTTTGGCAATTGATGATATTATTCTCTCTTGTTTTTTTGTAGAAAATAAAGAGCAGGGATTAATTAAAGTTTCTCTTCGTTCTCAAGGTAATTTCCCTTGTAATAAAATGGCTGCAGAATACTTTAATGGAGGTGGACATTTAAATGCATCGGGTGGTGAGTTCGATGGAACAATGGAACAAGCTATAGAAGTGTATGAGAGGGCTTTACATACCTATGCCGAGTTGCTTCAAGAAGGTTAAAAATCAGTATGTAAGGTTAAAATAGTAGAACTATTTGTATTTTTAGAGAATGGTATTATTTTAAGAAATATATTTGTAGTGAAGTTTATTTATTTAATAAAAAATATGAGAAAAGGAATAGTATTCTTTTGTTCTTTATTCGTTTTAGCAATCTTTTTTGCTTGTGATAATACAAAGACGTATGCAGAGAAGCTAGCTGATGAAAAAAAAGCAATCCAAAAATTTATAAGTGCTCGTGATTTTAAAACAATAACTCAAGAAGAATTTGAGAAAGATACCATTACTGGTGAAGACACCTATGTTATGCTATCCGATGGAATTTACTTGAATATTGTGAGTAGGGGTTCTGAAAATGTTGAAGACACAATACAAACCGGACAAAATGTGGTGGTTCGTTTTACCGAATATGATATTTTTGCAGAGGAAATAACTCTGGCTTCAAATTATAAAAATCCATACGAGCCAGGAAATAGTTATCCGGATATGTTCCGTTTTGAGCAAGTTGGAACTACGTTATATGGCCGTTTCATTACAGGTGAAATGGGAATAGGTTCTAATATGGTTTCTGCCTATTCTTCTACTTCAGTACCAGCTGGTTGGTTATTGCCTTTGAAATACATTCGTAATGGAGCCCATATTCGACTTGTTGTTCCTTCTAAAATGGGACATCTTACTGCACAACAAAGGGTTCTTCCGTTTTTTTATGATATGCGTAAGATTATTTTAGAAAAGAAATAAGAAAACACACTTAAATACATTTTAAATGACACTTATAAAATCA
>CAZOVL010000029.1:0-29609 GCA_964583185.1 uncultured Bacteroides sp.
CATCGGCTTTTATCAACTGATTCCCTTTATAACTAAGGGTAAGGTTATCCATCACCCCGTATCCTGTTCTGCTTGTGTTTCCATGGCGAGTCAACGTAAGTATGTTTTCCTATTTATCGTAAGTATAGCTTGTATTGAAATTACTCTTTCTCTTCTCCTTTTCAGTAATTGCTTCCTCTCTGCTGAATCACCCTTGCTCTGTCGTTGTAATAGATTACCGAGTAGAGGTAGGTTATGGGAGTCATTCAAAACGGAAGAGAATGTCCCGATAAGAGGAAGGAGAGAAATTAGAGACGGAGTACCCTTTATAGGCATTGGTGGTGTTTGTTCTATTCCCCTTTACAACCACTGAGTTAAGCGGTTTTGTAAAAGGATTCAGCGGGTACTGACACACTCCTGTTAGAACCACTCTTCCAAAAGCATCGGGAATGGTAAAGGTCCACTCATTCTTCTGTTTTTGATTGCCATCCCGGGAGAGAATCAACCGGTCCCCTTTATCATAAACAAAATAACCCCAATCACAAGCGGGCAGCTTCTTGGCAATGCAGCGGTTGCGATCATCGTAGGCATAGAGATAGGTATAAAATGATAAAAGCAGAGAAAAAGGAGCCTACTTTTGAAACCACCGTTTGAATACTGCGTCGCAATGGGTTTTACTGCCTTGACAGTTTTACCGAACACTCATAATTTGCAATAAAAAAACACCACATTACTGTTCCTTAGCTAAAGAAAAATGACACACTTAAATTACCCATTCCAAAAAGCGAAAGGAATAGGTCCTAGACCGAGAAGGTGTCGGTCTAGGAGACAACCCCCTTCGGTCTAGGACCGAGCACCCTTCAGTCCTAGACCGATAAAATAGCCTCTAGAGTCAATAGAACAATGATAGATAATGAGTAAAATATCACTTTTTGAAATGAAGTGTATTTTCTATTTCAGAGGTTAAATAAGTTTACAAAAGTTGGGTAAATTAAGATGAAATAGTATATTTATATAATACTCTAAATTGTTAGCTATGAATGTTAAGAAAGAGCCTAGGAAAGATAAAAATGCGAATAAACGCAAATATAGTATTGCTAAATTAAAAGATCAATTCATACTAGAAGAGATTGTATTAACCGATCCCAACCCTGGAGTTCGATTAGCAGCCATAAGTAAAATTAGAGATGAGCTTTTCATACGAGATTATCTACTTAAGCTTGATAAAGACCTATTTAACAAAACAATAGATGGCCGATTGATACAACATGGAAAAGCTATCTGTAGCAGAATAGATTCAGAAGATTTACTAATAATATTACTCAAGTATTTACACAACAACAGTATGGCTCTCATTTGTTTAAAAAAGCTATCTTACAGCTACAGCAATCAGGAAGAACTGGTAGCAATAGCAAAAATGTCTCCTTCTGATGTGGTTGGAGATTGGGCACTAAGTAAAATTAAAGATACAGAAATACTTGCTCAACTTGTACATAGAATAAAAGACACTTATATACTTCGAGATGTAATTAAGCACATTACAGATTTTGACACCTTAGCAGATTTGGCAGAAAATCATACAGATAAATATGCTCGTACAGCCGCTGTAGTTGAATTAGGACGTTTACATAAACAGAAGTCGCAAGCTATTTTTGAGCAAATAGCGCTAAACGATGACTACTATGTGGGGGCTAGAAGTGTTGTACGGATTGTTGACGAGGAAAGAATGTTACGCATTTTTGAAAAATCGGAAGAGAACCATTTACACAAATCTATTACAGAATACGCTATCCTTTTTTTATCCAGACATTATCCTCAACCCAACGGATTCACTAGAAAACAACAAGAGCTATTGAAAAGAAAGGCATATGAAATATCCGGTAATAGAGTAAATATGACTGTGATTAATATTTTTGGAGAGTTATATTTGGATACCTCTCAAGCATATTTTAAGAGTTTTATCAATGGGGATTACTCCTCTATGGTAAAACGCTATGCCACGCAATATATTACTGACAAAGAAGTGTTAGAACAGCTAGCATTAAATAAGGTGTTACCTTATGAAGAACGTGAAGAGGCCATAGAAAGATTAGGCAAATTATTCCTCTCTGAATCGCAAAATATATTCAAATCCTTGATAGAAGATAAAGAGGATAATGATTGGGTAAAAGCTAGTGCCGTGAAATTCATTTCAGATACAGAATTTATTGAAAATCATGTTTTTATTAATAATGAGTATAAAGAATATCTATTTGCTGAATTACCTTACGCAGATGATAAAATAGTAGGTTCTCTAAGAAATTTAACCTATAAATTCAGAAAGTCAGAAGATAGAATAGAAGCTGCTGAGTGCTTATCTATATTATTAAAAGAGAATACGCAAGCGGGTAAATTACTCTGGCACTACGTGGCTAAAAAGGCAGAGGGCTATTATGAGTTTCCTCCTTATCCGTTTTGAATATAAATACGGCTAATACTCTATTATTTTCATACACTGGTTTTACTTTTCCTTTCTAAAAAAGAAATTGAAGAAGAAAGATATAGAGAGTATTTTGACTCGTTATATATTACATTACTGCCCTTCTAAATATGGACTAGGTAATTCCATGTCATATGTTAGTATTCACTAATTAGTGAATACTAAATGAATTAAAATCAACGTTATTTTATTGTTCTAAAGTACGAAACAAAAGAGCCATTGACTAGATTCAAGTCAATGGCTCTTTTCGTTATCTACCAGAAAGATTTAGGCTTTTTTCTTACGAGTAGTTCTTTTCTTTTTGTCGTCTTGAGAATCTTTTAAATCAACTCCTGCCAATTCGGGGTCAATTAAAATACGTCCACAATATTCACAAACAATAATTTTCTTACGAGAACGGATATCTAATTGTCTTTGAGGTGGAATTTTGTTAAAACAACCGCCACAAGCATCACGTTGTACATAAACAATACCTAGTCCGTTGCGAGAGTTTTTACGAATTCGTTTGTAAGACTGTAACAAGCGTGGCTCAATTTTATCTTCCAACTTTTTAGCTTGCTCTCTTAGTTTTTCTTCGTCTTGCTTTGTTTCAGTGATAATTTCACCTAACTCATTTTTTTTGATTTCAAATTCTTTCTTTCTCTCTTCCAGTTCGTTTTTATTTTTGTCTAACTCTTCTGTCTTAACCTTTGATTCATCGGTTAAGTCTTTGATGTTCTTTTTATAAAGTTCAATGTTTAAGTTTTGATACTCCATATCTTTAGACAAAATGTCATACTCTTTGTTGTTACGAACATTTTCCAGTTGGCTCTTGTATTTCTCGATAGAAGCCTCTGCTTCTTCAATTTTTATTTTTTTAGCCGCTACTGTTTTCTTTATTGCATCGATTTCTTCTTTATTATTGCTAATACGAGTTTCTAACCCTGCAATCTCATCTTCTAAATCTTGAACTTCAAGAGGTAGTTCACCACGTAAAATCTTTATATCATCAATTTTAGACAATGTGGTTTGTAATTGATAGAGCGCATCTAATCTTTCTTCTACAGTTAACTCCTTTTTTTTGCTCATATTACTTATAAATATTTAATGGGATTTGTATTTATTGTACTTATTTTCTTATTCAATTGGGGGAAATTATGATTTAGATAATCCAAAAGTAAATCACTGGTGTATTGCTCACTTTCATAATGTCCTATTGCAGCTAATATCATTTGATTTTCATATCCAAAATAATCGTGATATTTAATCTCACCGGTTAAAAATAAATCAGCTCCTTTCCTTTGTGCCTGAGGGATAAGAAAAGAACCTGCACCACCACAAAGAGCCACTTTCTGTATTAATCGATCTTGATGACAGTTATGTAAAACACAGCCGACATGAAATTTTTCTTTAATCTGTTGCAGAAATTCCAAAGCAGAAATGGGTTGTGGTAGTTCACCAATAACCCCAGATCCCACTTGACTCCATTGATTTTTAAGCGGATATATGTCATAGGCAACCTCTTCATATGGATGAGCTTGTAGTAACGACTGAATGGCATTGTTAATTTTATAATTAGGAACAACCGTTTCAATACGCACCTCTTTCTCAAAATGCAATTCATCTTTTTCACCCACGAACGGATGAGCCTTTGCACTTGCTTTAAAACTCCCCTCGCCTTCTAAATTATAACTACACTCACTATACTTACCTATGTTTCCACATCCGGCCTCAAAAAGAGCAGAACGCACTTTTTCTGCGTGTTCAACCGGAACAAATGTAACTAGTTTTGACAGAGATTCTTCTTTGGCAGAGAGAACGGAAAGATCTTTCAATCCAAGAATGGAAGCTATTTTGTAATTCACACCAAGAGGTGCATTGTCTAAATTAGTGTGAGCTGCATAAATTACAATGTCATTTTTTATTGCTTTTAAAATGCAACGCTCCACATAATCTTTTCCAGTGATAGATTTATAACCTTTAAACAATAAAGGATGATGTGCTATAATTAAGTTATATCCTAAATCTATAGCTTCATCAATGACCGTTTCAGTAACGTCTAAACATAACAAAGCCCCTGTAACTTCCACTTCTGTTAATCCAATTTGCAAACCGGCATTATCAAATCCGTCTTGCAAAGGCAGAGGTGCGAACTTCTCAAGGGCATTCAAAACTTCTTTAATTCTCATTTTGTTTTTCCCAAAATTGTAGCACAAAGATATAATAAAAAAAAAGAATAACCTGTTTTATTCCTCATTTTTACACATTTAGGCTTTTTCACCAGTTAAAAAACAAGAAATCAGTGCTGTTATTAACGATAATTCTATTCTACATAAAACACAGTGGATAATGTGGCACCCGAATCGTCGACGACTGTAAGTGAATGCTTTCCTTTTTTCGGTGTTAAGGTTAAGTTATGAAAATGGGTAGTCTCTGCTAAATAGAAATCATCCAAATGCCAATAGACAGTAGCATTAGGATTGGAATGAGCTAGTTCAAAGGTTAGTCTTCCCAAACTTCCATCCATTTGTTTAGGAAGTGACACACGAGTTTGGGGTTGAGGATATATAAAGGTCATTGGTTGCAATAAGGATTCACTACAACCCTTCATTAATGGTGGTAACACTCTATATTCCGGATGATGTTGTTTATAAAACCAAGCCCAAGCAGGAGGCAAAATAAACCAACCCATTTGTTTCATCGGTTCACTATCTAAACATTCTTTTCTGACTCTGAATTTCTCATCTAAGGTGACCGAAATCTGTTTATGATAAGGACAAGGAGATGTTCTTAAGCCTTGGGGTAAGACAAGTGCAGATTGAGTAGATTCACAAAATCGCCCCTTTAGATGGCCGGATAATGAACAGACTTCAGCATCTACTAATTCTCCTGCAGGAGGATCAAACCATTTTGAGGAGGGAAGCAAGTTAAATAAATCGAACAGCACCGGTGCTGCAGTACGTGTTCCTACTAATTCCGGCTTGCCCTCACCTGTTGCATTTCCCACCCACACTCCTATGGCATATTTGGGAGTAACCCCCACTGCCCAAGCATCACGAAAGCCATAACTAGTCCCTGTTTTCCAAGCTACATTTTGGATGGACACCAGGTTATGCCAATCTACTTCTTCCGGACGATAAACATTTTTTATACTTTCAAAAAGTTGCCAAACGGCTCCTCGGCTAAAGTTGTCTGTTCTTCTTGTTTTTTCTATTTCCTTTTTATCTTTTATAGCACCATCTACCAAATCTGTAGAGGGTAACCCCAAAAGTATACGTGCCATATTGGAATAGCCACGGGTAATGTCATACAATGTAGCTTCTGAACCACCTAAAATGAGTGAGAGCCCATAATAAGAAGAAGGTTTTGTAAGTGTAGTTAACCCTATGTTTTTCAATAAAGAGTAGAACTTAGGCACACTATATTGCCTCAATAAATCTACACAAGGCACATTCAAGGAACGAATAATGGCTTCAGAAGCCGGTGCTGCTCCTTCAAACTGAAGATTGAAATTTTGGGGAGAAAACCCACTGAAATTCACCGGAATATCGGGAAGTAAGGTGTGTGGCAATATTAACCCTTCATCTAATGTAGCAGCGTAAAGAAAGGGCTTAAGAATACTTCCTGTACTTCGTGGTGCTTGCATTACATCTACTTGATTACCTAATCCTTTTTCTTCATACCCCACATTACCACAATAACTTAAAATCTCATTGGTTTCCACATCAATTATAATGGCAGATAAGTGACGAATATCATTTTTTCGAAATTGGTTGTTCCAGCGACCCAGTAACTCTTCCACTTGTTCTTGTAATGTTCGTTTTAATGTGGATTGTACTAGTTGTCCTGTACTTTTTTTATACCACTTGTCCACAAAATAGGGAGCAGTTTGAGGTAAAGGTAAAGGCTCACCCGGTAGAGGTTCAGATAAAGCCAACTCATAGGTTTCCTCATCTATTGTTCCTTTGTTCTTTAACCTCAATAGTAAATTATTCCTTTTTACCAATAACCGATCCCTGCTTCGTGATAAATGAATCAAGGATGGGGAATTGGGTAATACAGCTAAAGTAGCCGCTTCGGCCCAGGATAAATCGTGAGCAGCATGTCCAAAATATCTCCAAGAGGCAGCTCCTATCCCTACAACATTTCCCCCAAAAGGAGCTTGTGAGGCATATAGTGCTAGTATTTTCTTTTTAGAATATCGAAACTCCAATCGGGTAGCTAAAATAGTTTCAATAATTTTTTCCTGAATGGTACGTGGTTTATTTCTAGAGAGTCGTATGACCTGCATAGTCAGAGTGCTCCCCCCACTTACCACTTTTTTTTGTTTGATGTTTTGTATTAACGCTCTTAGAAAAGCAATGGGATTCACTCCCCAGTGATAGTAAAAATACTGATCCTCAAAAGCAATAATAGCCTCTTTGAATTTTCCCGGTACTTCTTCTTGTGGAGGAAACCTCCATTGTTCGTCGGAGGCAGTTCTTGCTCCCAGTAACTCCCCTTCCCTATCTACCACAACCGTAGAGTATGGTGTGGTAAAGAGGTCTCTTGGGAGACAAAAAACATATCCCAAGAGACCTATGCCCAATAAAACAAATATTACTTGTTTTATCCTTCTTTTCATTTCTTTTTACTCAATCTACTCAACTTCAACTCTTGATGCTTCAGTACGTGCATAAGTGTTCAAATCGTACATCGCTTCACATTGTATTGCAGGAAGTATATATTTCCCTTTATATGCCGCTTGTAATCTGAAAGTAAACACTTTGTAGGTATTTCTAGGCAAATCAAAATAGGTCAACACACGATCATCACGAATATCTTGATAAGTATAGTTAGCCACAATTACTCCCTCTTCCTCTCCGGAGAACAAGCGAGTATTGAAGAACTCCCATCCGGAAGGGAAAATATGAGTTAAAGCTAAGTGTCTTAAATTTAATAAACCACTAATATTTGTAACCTTAACAGTAGCTATGAAATCGGTACCCTGTTCCAGAGTATAAGGAGAAATCTCATCTCCATCCATATCGGTATAGAACACATCTAATTTTATATTCTCGGCCATTGCAGGTTGTTTATCTTCAATAGGCTGTATCTTAGCTGTTAAAGTAACATTGAGCTTGCCCTCAGTCAAATTATTTACAGATACAAAGCCACTTTTAGATTCATTGGATAATTCTGTTTGATAAAATGCCTGAGCTGAATTCACCTCTGTTTTTTTATCTTTATAAGTCCAGTTGAATTTCAGTATTTTTGCAAATTGATCAGACAGTCTAGCCATAGCATATAGACCATAGGCTGTTGATTGTGTGCTATAATAGGTTTCGGCAGAAAGTTCCTTGGCCAATCGCTCTCCAAGGAGTAAAGCCTCATTATCTTTACCCAATAAAATCAACGTTTCTAAAATCATAGCATGGTCTCTTACTGGTGATCCAAAAACCAAGTTTTGATATTCATTGGCTTCAACCGTAGTCTGTGCATTGAATACAAGCTCTTCTCCGGTTTTTTTCTTTCCGTCTAATGCATAAGCAGCAGCTAATCTCCATTTAGCACTTAATGATAGATCCTTTTGTTCTTTTAATCTATTCATTGCTCCACGATTAGGGCTTCCGGCTAAAGCCAAACTATAAAGACGATAAGCTTGCTCTGTATCAGCTATTGTGTTCCATCCACTGCGAGTTACCGGGGTCCAATTTTGAGAGGTTCGTTTTTGATATTTTTCCCAGCGACTCAATACTAGTGGTTGTACCTCATATCCTTTCTCTTGAGCCAATAATAAAAATTGACCTACATAAGTGGTTAACCATTCATTTGCTCTGTTCATTCCCGGCCAAAACTCAAACCCTCCATTTGACAACTGTCTACCATATATTAACTTAATGATGTGTTGTATGGTTTCTTTGTTCTTTTGTTCTTGTTCTTTCGTTAAAAGCTTAAACTCAGAAATGTATAGTAATGGAAAAGCTTTTGAAGTAAGTTGCTCTGTGCAATAATGTTCATAGCTACTTAAATAATCCAATCGCTGACTCAGGTTGAAAGAAGGCATACGTGATACCTCTAAGGTGGTCCATAACACATCACCTTTCTCTTTCCATTCATAAGCTATTTTTTCCGTTTGATTAGCATCAACCGTTTTTTGTTGTCTAAGCGTTAAGGCAGGATTAGGATTACGAACCTCAATCTCTGTCGTTTCATAGGCAATTTTACCTCCTCCCTGTGCTTCAACTTTTATAATTTCTTTTCCACGCAACTCTCTTGTCTTTAACTTAAAGTAAACAACTTGGTCGCCTGGTTCTGAAAATGAAATAGTTTTCTTGTTTTCTACCACTTCAATTTTGCCATTGGTTGTTTGAACATTTAGAGATACATTTTTTACTCCCTTATCAAAAGAGAACACCTGTACCGGCAGACTAATTTCCTCGTCTGTACTCACTATGCGAGGTAATGTTGAGAGTAACATAAGAGGAGAACGAACATAGGTTGTTTCTTCAGCATTTCCATAATTGCCATCTTGCCCCGCTATGACCATGGTACGTACAGAGCCCACATACATTGGCAATTTAATTCGATGCGTTTGTTTTTCTCTTTTCTTCAAGTAAAATGGTCCCATAAAACGAACAATGGGTTTGAAGCGATTCACTTTAGTATCTCCTTGTTTCAGTGCTTCATCTCCACCTATACTAAATAAAGAACTAAAAGCACCGGTTTGTGCACCTAAAACATCGTCAAACATATCCCACGTACGAATTCCTAACGCTTCGCGTACATTAAAGGCCTCCCAGGGATTGGGAGTTTTAAACCCAGTTAGGTCTAATAAACCCTCATCCACAATAGCTAAAGTATAGGTCATTGGTCGTCCTTGTTTTTCACTGACTACCAAGGAAAACTCTTTTTCGGGTTCCAATTCTTTAGGCATTTGAATTTGAGGATTTAATTTAGCCTCTTCATTTGATACAAAAACAGGCAGCACCCCATACATTCTAATGGGTAAATCGTTTACCGTTTGTGCGTGAGGTTGCAATAAAGTTATATGCAGGTAGATATTAGGAGCCATTTCAGGGGTTACCTTAAAGGTATATTTGGTGTCTTCCTCTCCCGATACATCGACCCACTCCTGTTGCAACACACGTGAACCATTTTCCAAAGAAACTAAAGCTCTTCCTTTAGATGATGAAGGAATTATTGCCGTTACTCGCTCTCCTATTTTATATTCTTTTTTATCTATAGAGAAAGAAAGCATAGAAACACCTGATGGATCTTGTCTGTTAGCTCTACCTATCCAACTAGGCCAATCAATATAGACAGTACCACCGGTAGCATGTCCTCCTTCCATATCTTTTACATAAATAAAATAATTACCCCACTCCGGATAATCTATTCTAAAGTCAATTTGGGCTTTACCTCCAGACGTGCTTAGATAGCCCGTTTTTAATGGATGTTTTGATGTATTATTTACATAGTTAGAGAGATGGCTACTGGAATTATCCCACCACCAACTCCAGTCCAATTTATAAATGGCATATTCCAGATCCCGTTGATTGATTAACTTTCCTTCGTTATTTACAACTACTAAATCAATTCGATGCTCTTTATCAGTTACCCATCTTTCATCTTGTTCTATCTGAATGCCCACATACGCATCAAAAGGTGAATAAGGTCTTGTTTGTGTATAAATGCTAGCACTTCCTCCCGGTTCAAACACTTGAGTAGTAAAGTAGGCTTGTAACATCCCCGGAGCCTCATTTGCTTCTGGCAAACTAATTTCAACCTCTGCTTTCCCCTCTTCATCTAACTGTCCTGAATAAACCTCATTCTTCTGAAAAGCAAATTGAGTAGCAGGATTATTGAATTGATAATTGCTGAAGTTTTTAAACTGTGTATTTACCCGACTCAAAGAGAGTTCTATTTGTGCCTTTAGATAGGGTGCTTTAGCCCCTGTTAGCCATTCAGAATAGAGCGTAGTTGATAAAGTACTTGCATCTGATTGAATTATTTTCTCAGGTAAATCTAAATTTATTTTTAAGCGATTTGGTTTTATTGTTTCTATACGTAAAGGTTTATGAAACGTACTACCTCCTACTTTTACATAAGCATTCCATACCCCTGTTGGATCACTCTGTTCAGTTAAAACAGTAAATGTATAGAAACCATTCAAGCCCTCTGTAGCAATTTGTTTGGTATAAAACTGACCTCTGGGATTAAATAGTTCAAAAGAAACAGGGTGTTTGGCTGGAATACGTTGTTCCTCATCGTGTAAAACAAAAGTTAGGTGAAGTGTATCTCCGGGACGCCACACTCCTCTTTCTCCATACAATAACCCTTTCAAACCCTTTTGTATTTCTTCTCCACCTACATCAAAACGACTCGTGGATTTCTCCTCTCCATCCACTAAACGAACATATGTTTTTTGGTTGTTTGAAGCAGCCACTAAAACAAAAGGAACACCTTTCACATTTAGTTTAGCAAAACCTTTAGAATCGGTTTTAGCTTGACCAATGGATTGTAATTGGTAGTTATATACGGTAATATCACCATCAGCAATAGGATTTATGGTTAATATATCATTTAGTGCAACCCATAACTCCTTATTGTTATTCCTTTTCACTGTTACTCCAATATTAGAAGATATGACATTGCAAGTGGCTTGTCGGTCTGAAATCATATAATAGGTTGGATGGCATGGATTGTCTCTTTCTCTCCAATCGTAAACACTCCAATCCACATTTTGATAATAGCTATAATAATAGGCATTGGGTTGATCCCATTCGCTATCATCCAAAGGCTGAGGAGTGGGTTTCATAAATTGAACCTCTTCCTCGTCGATGTCAGCATCACCACAAGAAAACAGTGAATAGTCTTGTTTAAAAGAAAGAATGATACGATAAATTGAACCTGGCGATTGTTCGAACATTTGAGCCAAATCAATGGAAAAATTATTCCATTTAGTTAAATCATATCTCTTATCCAGTGTTAAATCCAACGTTTCTTTATGTACTAATCGGCCTAGACGCCTTAATGAAGAACTCTCGGATAGGTTATTTTCTTGTAAAAAGGAGAGCACATTATTTTCATAGATTTGTATAATCTGTAAATCTACAGCTTTCAGGTTGACACTTCTAAATGGTAATTTCAACTCTTTGGAGTTGGGAAGAATTGCAGCTTTAGATAACAGTTCAACGGATGGATTTGGTTTTTGAGCATTGAAAGAAAAAGTCTCAGCAGATCGTAGCTTTTCCCCTAAATGACTTTTTACATCTTTATAAACCGTTAAAGTATAATTCTCCTCCTTATTGGCGTCGTAGTAGAGGTTTACTATGTTCTGATTAACTTGTATTGTTTGAGAATATACATTGGATAGCAAAATTAAACCCTCTAAATTCTGTTTTGTAGATACCGGCTCCGAGAAAACAAGAGTAAAACCACTCTCCGGCAAATCAATGGGTTGAACAGATAATAGTTCAAATGAATCCGTGGCAGGAATTTCGATGGTTTCTTTCTCAACCTGATCTATACCTATATTTTTTCCATTAACTGTAATTTCTAAGGTTTGTTTTTCTTGCGTTCGTTTTACTCCGGAAAGATTAAATTGATAGGTATTTGCATTAACATTGGTCAATGAAACCTCTATATTTTCTTTGTTATTTAATTTGGCTGTCAGTATAGGTGATTCAACCGGAAGTTCTTGTACATCACTAAATGTTAGTGTACCACCTACCTCCACATTTTCCAAGTCGGTAGTAACAATCCGGATGGGATTAAGGGTTAAGCTAAATAGTTGTTCTATTACTCTAAAACTAAATGGAAAAGTTGATAGTTTATCTGAAGTGGAGATAAGAGATTTTAAATCTAAATCTACATTATAGTGTTCTCCTGATTTCAACTCTTCGGATGGTACAAATTCCAAAGTATTTGCCGAAATCCATTGGGCATCTCCTTTAATATCAGGAGTAAATTTAAATGGATTTTTACTTAATGGCTTATTGAGTTGAATACCCGAAAGGTTTTGTGCAAACTCAATTTGTATGGGAGTGTTCTTTGGCACTACTCCACCAGTATAAGCACTAATGTAAGGAGCAAACTCAAAAGAAGGGACACGTTCCTCTACTATTTTTTGATTGGAAGAACAAGCATTTATAAAAAATAAAAGCAGGATAAAATACCCTGCTAAAATTGGATTACACTTTAAATTCATTTTACCTAAGGGTTTAGTTTACCTAAAGTTAAAAATATTAGTGTAATAGACTATAAATAAACTGTTTTATTTAAAAGTTCCCCCTATAATATCTAACAGTTCATTGGTTATTGCTTGCTGTCTGGTTTTGTTATATTGCTGCGTTAAATCATCAATTAGTTCCTCTGCATTATCTGTAGCCATCTGCATTGCTAACATACGTGCAGCATGTTCTGATGTATTAGCATCCAATAAAACGGTATGCATTTTAAGCCGAACTGCTTGAGGAATTAACTCTTGAATAAACTCTTCAACAGAAGGTTCTACAATATACGAGGGTATCTCTGTCTGTATTTCGCCTATGATTTCACTGCTCTCATTGATTTTGATTAATGAAGCCAAATCTATTGGCAAATAGGTCTCAACCATTAAAATTTGAGAGCTAATCATCTTAAAATGATGATAGATAAGAACCACCTGATCAATCTCTTTAGTTATGAATTTATTCATTAACATACTTGCAAACTCATGAGATGTTTCATAAGCCAAATGTTCTGATAAGTTTTCATAGCTTTGAGCAACCGGTATTTCTTGTTTTTTAATAAAATCATTTACTTTTCTTCCAACAGGATAGATAGTAATATTTTCGGCACCTAACTCTTCTTTATATTGCGTATAAACTTCCAGAAATCTACGATTGACATTTGCATTAAAAGCACCACATAAAGAAGTATTAGAAGCTATTGGAACAATAGCGACTCTCTTAACCTCTCTCTCTTCCAAAAACGGAGATTTTATCTCTCCTAAGTCAGAGCTTAAAAAATTCCTCAATATTTTATCCATTAATTGTTGATAAGGATATAGGCCATCAATGGATTGCTGCCGCTTATGTAATTTAGCAGAAGCAACCATTTGCATAGCAGAGGTAATTTTCTGAGTGCTTTTAACAGAGTTAATTCTATTTTTGACTTCTTTTAATGAGCTCATATTATCCTAACTATTTATAACGTCTACTGATCTGTTCAGCCACCTTTTCCAAGGTGCCTTTAATCTCGTCGTTAATTATTCCTTCTTTCAGTTGGTCTAAGACATCTTCTTTGTGGTTTATTTCCAATGCTTCCAAAAAATCTTTCTCAAACTTACGGACATTATCAAGAGGAACTGAACGCAACAATCCTTGTGTTCCACAATAGAGTATAGCTATTTGTTTATCTACAGACATCGGGGTGTGTTGAGGTTGAATTAACAACTGAACATTTTTTTGTCCTTTATCCAATGTAGCCATAGTTACTTTATCCATATCTCCACTGAACTGAGCAAAGGCTTCCAGTTCTCTATATTGTGCCTGTTCAATTTTCAATGTACCCGCCACTCGTTTCATAGCGTTAACCTGCGCGTTACCTCCAACACGGGAAACAGAAATACCCACATTGATAGCTGGACGATTTCCTTGATTGAATAAACCTTCATCCAAGAATATTTGTCCATCGGTAATGGAAATAACATTTGTGGGAATATAAGCTGAAACGTCTCCTGCTTGAGTTTCAATAATGGGTAAAGCGGTTAATGATCCACCCCCTTTAACCATTCCTTTCAATGAGTCGGGGAGATCATTCATTTGCTTTGCCACTTCGTCCTGACCTATGATCTTGGCTGCACGCTCTAACAAACGAGAGTGCAAATAGAACACATCTCCGGGATAGGCTTCACGACCTGAAGGACGACGCAAAATCAAAGATACCTCTCTATAGGAAACAGCTTGTTTTGATAAATCATCGTATACAACTAACGCGTGCCTTCCTGTATCTCTAAAGAACTCACCAATTGCAGCACCTGCAAACGGAGCGTAATACTGAAGAGCAGCAGGCTCACCCGCTGTAGCTGCAACTACAATGGTATATTCCATTGCATTATGCTTACGCAGTGTTTCAACAATAGTAGCAACAGTAGATGCTTTTTGACCTATAGCTACATAGATACAGTAAACAGGATTACCCGATTCATAGTTTTGACGCTGATTAATAATGGTATCAATAGCAATCGAGGTTTTCCCGGTTTGTCTATCACCAATAATTAACTCACGTTGTCCCCTACCAATGGGAATCATTGCATCAATTGCTTTTAATCCTGTTTGAAGTGGTTGACTTACCGGTTCTCTATAAATTACACCGGGAGCTTTACGCTCGAGTGGCATTTCATATAAATCACCTTTCACATCTCCTTTACCATCCAAAGGATTACCCAAGGGGTCTATTACACGTCCTAAGAGTGTTTCTCCTACTTTGATAGAAGCGATTCTTCCGGTACGCTTTACGGTGTCTCCCTCTTTTACCTGATCGGTTGGGCCAAGTAAAACTGCACCCACGTTATCGACCTCCAGATTCATCACAATGGCCATTATACCATTTTCAAATTCCAGAACTTCACTTGATTCGGCATTTCTTAGGCCATAAATCCGAGCGACACCGTCACTAACTTGGAGTACTGTTCCTATTTCATCTAGTTCTACACTCGTTTCAATTCCTTCCAATTGCTGACGTAGTACTTCAGAAACTTCACTTACTCTTATATCATCATTAATTGCCATAAATTCTTCTTATATTATACGATTCTACGATTTTTGTCTATGAATTGTTGTTTAATTCTATTTAATCGAGTAGCAACACTGGCATCTAATCGATAGCCTTCAAAGTCAAAAATGAACCCTCCCTCGATTTTAGGATCAACATTGGTTAATAAATGCATATCCAAACTCAACAAGTTTGAGGAAACTTGTGTTATTCTCTTTTCAGTCTCTTTATCAACAGGAACTGCTGTGGTTAAGAAGCCTATTCCAATCTTTTTGTGACGTCTATACAGATCAATATAACGAAGACAAATAAAATGTAAAAACGGTTCTCGTTGCTGATTGAGTATTAAGTTTAGGAATCGTATATACTCTTTACAATCACGAGGGTCTTCACCTCCATCTTGCTGAGAGGCAGTTAACAACAAATCATATTTCATTTTACGTGGTATTACCGGACTTTCCAATGCTTCTTGAAGTTTGGGTAATTCTTTGAAATGAGTTCTTAAGCTCCACATAAAACGAAAGATAGATTGCTCAACCTTGTGATCTATGGCATAGGCTAATAATGCCTTTGCATAGCGTGTAGATATTATTCCTATTATCATTACGTATTAAACCGTTTTATTAATTACTTCATCAATCATTTTATCTATCATTCGCATTTGTTCTTTCTCATCTTTCAGCTTCTCTCTAACTACTTTTTCTGCAATTTCAACAGAGAGAAGACCTACTTGTTTACGAATATCACGAATGGCGTTTTCTTTTTCAGCTTGAATTCTTCTCATAGCGTGATCAAACTCTTTTTGAGCTGCAACAGAAGCTTTTCTTTGAGCTTCTTCTATGATTTTATCGCGCTGAGCAGTAGCCTCATTCAATAAACGAATTTGTTCTTGATTCGCTTGATCTATGATTGCTTCTCCTGTTTTTTGCAGTTGGGCATACCTTTCGTTTGCTTCTTGTGCTTTTACTAAAGATTCTTCTATAAAGGTCTTACGGTTATCTACTGCTTTTGAAATCACAGGAAAACCATATTTTGCTAATAAGACGAATACAATAATAAAAGCAATAAACATCCAAAAAAGCAGACCAAATTCTGGAGTTAACAATGACATAGCAATCGAATTATACGAATAAAACTAAAAGACAAACAACAATAGCAAATAAAGCAGCACCTTCAATTAAAGCCGCAACAATAATCATTGTTGTTCTAATATCATTAGCAGCCTCCGGTTGCCTGGCAATGGCCTCTAACGCCGATTGACCAATTTTACCAATACCTAATCCAGCACCAAAAACAGCAAAAGCAGCACCAATTGCAGCAGCAAAATGACTTAACTCCATTCCTGAAGAAGCAGCTTGTAACAATAAAGTTGTCAACATAATCTTTTTTTTTAAGTTTATAATTGTTATTATTTAATCTCTATTTTATAATTTCTTCTTGTGGCTGTGCTAATCCAATAAATACAGCCGATAACATTGTAAACACATAAGCTTGAATAAATGCTACTAATATTTCCAGTACAGTCATAAACATATTAAATAGTACGGAAGTTATACTCATAGGAACATTTATTGCAGGTCCAAAACTTGCTGTAATAAAAATCAAACAAGTTAATATAATCATCACCATATGTCCTGCTAACATATTGGCAAAAAGACGAATCATTAAAGCTATGGGTTTAGTAAAAACGCCAAATAGCTCAATAATAGGCATAATGGGTATAGGTGCTTTTAGCCATGTGGGCACATCCGGCCAAAAAATTTCTTTCCAATAATGTTTTGATCCGAATACGTTAGTAACAAAGAAAGTCGCTAATGCCAAAAACATGGTTATAGTTATATTTCCTGTTACCGATACTCCTGCCGGAAAGAAAGGTATCAATCCCATTAGGTTATTAAAAAAGATAAAAAAGAAAGCAGTAAGCAGATAAGGTGAAAACTTAGCATAGTTAGCTCCTACAGCCGGTTTTATAACTTCGTCGTTTATCATTGAAATAAACATCTCCATAAACCCAACAAAACCATTTGGTGCTTTCTTTTTACTATCATTTTTCTTATACCATCGAGCTATTCCTAACACTATGATTACAAGTAAAACACTATTAATAAACAGAGCCATCGTAATCTTTGTTATGGATAAATCTATTGGTCTAACTTCTTCTCCTAAGCTATTTTTTTCAACTATTTTTCCCTCATAGTTTCCACTTGATGCTATGTAATAACCATTATATGATCCTTGTTCAGAAGCTAATTTACTAGACGAAAAAATAGACCAGCCTTTATCTTTACTATAAAGAATAACAGGCAAAGGAAGAGTTATTTCTTTTTCTCCAATAGTGGTTATATGCCAGCCATAGTCATCCTCAATGTGACTAAATAAAATACTCTTTACGTCAACTTCATTTTTTTCCTTTTCCTTAGCAGACAGAGAACCGACTCCCAATCCAACCAAGCCAATGACTGTCAATATGAGGTATTTTATATATTTCATTTTAATTCTTTTTTCTGTGTTTTGGAAAAAAACCAAGTATCGTACACTAAAAACAAAAGATAGAAAGTGATAAATGTCAGACTAAATTGTTTTGCCGTATTTTGAAATGCTACAAAATAAACAATAACTATAGCCAATGACAATACTATTTTAATAACCTTCAATGTAATAAACGCATAAAATAGTTTTTTTAGTTCAGACTCTTTTTTTCTTTTATTGGTTATAATAGTACTAGCTATTAAAGCATAGATATAAAAGAATAGAGGAATAAAAGGATAGGATGAAAAATAGCCTGAAGCAATCAAGTTAGTTAAAACCCAAAATCCCAATAATCCACAACAGAAACTAAAAAGAGTGGTTATTATAATATCTTTTGTTAGACTCGACATCAAATAAAGTAATGTTTACTAGTTAATGATTTAAGTAACAGTAGTCACACAAACTGTGATGAGATTTTCATTCATCTCAATAAAACCACCTGTAATGGCTAACTCTTGTTCACCTGCCGAAGTAGTATATTTAATTACTCCTTCTTTTAATGATGAAATAATTGGTGCATGCCGAGGTAAAATGGTGAATGAACCCTTAGTACCCGGTAAGGTGATTTTCTGTATTTCATCATCAAATATTTTCTTACTGGGTGAAACTATTTTCAAAAATAAGCTCATCTTACTCTTATTTATTAGCTTGTTCTAGTAAATCCTTACCTTTTGCTATCGCATCTTCAATTGTTCCCACATTCAAAAAGGCTTGCTCCGGTAAGTAATCAACTTCTCCATCCAATATCATTTTGAAGCCTTTCACTGTGTCTTCAATTGAAACAATTACGCCAGGAACTCCGGTAAACTGCTCTGCTACAGAGAAAGGTTGTGATAAGAATCGCTGAACTCTTCTCGCACGATTTACTAAAGTACGATCTTCATCAGACAACTCTTCCATACCTAAAATGGATATAATATCTTGTAATTCTTTGTTACGTTGCAATATCTGCTGAACACGCATCGCTACATTATAATGTTCCTCGCCCACAATGTTTGGATCGAGTATGCGAGAAGTAGAATCCAATGGATCTACTGCAGGATAGATTCCTAACTCAGTAATTTTCCGACTTAAAACAGTCGTCGCATCCAAGTGAGTAAAGGTTGTAGCAGGTGCAGGGTCAGTTAAGTCATCAGCTGGCACATAAACAGCCTGAACAGATGTAATGGAGCCATTAATTGTGGAAGTAATACGCTCTTGCATAGCTCCCATCTCAGTGGCAAGTGTAGGCTGATACCCTACAGCAGAAGGCATACGTCCTAATAAAGCAGATACTTCCGATCCGGCTTGAGTAAACCTAAATATATTATCTATAAAAAACAGAATATCTCTTGAACCCGACTTAGCTCCCAAATCTCTGAAAGATTCAGCAATGGTAAGTCCTGATAAAGCAACCGAAGCTCTCGCACCGGGAGGCTCATTCATCTGACCAAAAACAAGAGTGGCTTGTGATTTTTCAATCTCATTGTAATCAACCTTGGTTAAGTCCCAATGGCCTTCTTCCATACTCTTTTTGAACTCTTCACCATAATTAATTACACCCGACTCAATCATTTCTCTCAGCAAGTCATTTCCTTCACGAGTTCTCTCTCCTACTCCTGCAAACACAGAAAAACCTCCTTCTTTCTTAGCAATGTTGTTCATCAATTCCATAATTAATACGGTTTTTCCAACACCTGCTCCTCCAAAAAGACCAATTTTACCTCCTTTTGCATAAGGCTCAAGTAAATCAATGACTTTAATACCTGTATAAAGAACTTCTTGAGTAGTTGTTAAATCTTCAAATTTAGGAGGCTCTCTATGAATCGGATAAGCTCCCTCTCTATCTAATGGACGCATACCGTCAATAGGTTCACCTATGACATTCATTAAACGCCCTTTAATTTGGTCGCCTATAGGCATTGTAATAGGTGCATTTAACCTATTCACCTTCATGCCTCTACGCAACCCATCGGTACTATCCATTGCAACGGTTCGGACTGTGTTTTCTCCAATATGTTGATAGACTTCAACAATTAAAGGATGGTGTCCTCTACCCCTCGGAATTTCAAGTGCTTCGTGGATACTTGGCAATAAATGATTGTCTCCAATTTCTGATTGGTTGTCCTCATTATCAAATGATATATCAACTACCGGACCAATTACCTGGGAAATATACCCTAAATTCTTCGACATAAATTCTTGATTTTATTATAGTTAGCACTCAAACTATATTCTCTATTACTTACAAATTAAAATATAATCAGCCATTTTATTTACACTAAAATATGGTATAGCCCTAAAAAACTGACTTTGCAAATATAGACAAAACTAAAACAGAGTATCTAGTTTTATCTGTTAAGAAAGTAAAATTACGTATTAAAACATCTTTAATCGCAATCTCATATAGTTAACTAAGCAACCTTTTTTGTTTTATTGGTGTGCTTCTCTTAGCAAGTCGTTAACTGTTTTCACAGGATTAAAAGTAGAAAGAGGAACCTCTACAAATACTGTATTCCAGTTACTCATAGCACCATTCCATAATCCGGGTCTTTCCAAAGCTTTAAGCTCTTTACCATTCATTGATTTAGATGATATAAAACCGGTATCTTGGTCAATGTATTGAGTTAAATTAAATTCATTTCCATTATAATCCCGAACAGCACAAACCAAATCAACCGGATTAAAGTGTGTACCTCTTTCAAACATCTCTTTGTATGTCTTATTATTTGTATCAATCTGAGAGCTCTCCAATATCTGAGGAGAAATGGTGCCATCATTGTTATACGCTAGAAATGGTCCGCCTCCGGGTTCCCCTACGTTTTCAACCATACCACACACTCTTAAAGGTCTATTCAGCTTTTCCTTTAAGTAAATTGCCAACTCAGAATCTTCTAAATGTTTGGTTTCCGGGTTTTTACAACACAACTTTTTCTGAACAAAATGTAAAATCTCAAGTACTTGCTCGTGTGTATAGCGTCCACTATCTAACAGACGCAAATAGTTAAATATCTTGGATTGCAATGTTACCAATACTCCTGCCAATACTTTCTTATACTCTATGGTTTCTTCTTTCAAATGATCTGGAACCACATTGTCTATGTTCTTTATAAAAATAACATCTGCAGATAAATCGTTAAGATTTTCAATTAAAGCACCGTGACCTCCCGGTCTAAACACAATGTTTCCATCCTGGTCTTTAAAGGGTTCATTGTTTAAATCAACAGCAACTGTATCTGTACTCTTCTTTTGCTCAGAGAAGCTCACATTATAGTGTACACCAAACAGATTTTCATAAGTATGCTTTGCTTTGTCAAATAATTCTTCAAATAAAGGTTGATGTTCGGATGAAACAGTAAAATGAACATTTACAATACCACTTTTTGTAGCGGCATATTTTGCTCCTTCAACCAAATGTTCTTCAAATGGAGTACGGATATGTTCTTTATATTTATGAAACTGAAGTAACCCTTTGGGTAAACTTCCATAATTCATTCCATTCTCTAGAAGTAATACTTCAACTATCAACTTGTACTCTCCTGCTTCAATCAGCTCTTTAACTCCTCTATTCTTGCTTTTTACATTTTGAATACATTTAGAGTTTAACTCCTCATAAAAAGCAAAATATTCAATATGGCTAAAAAAGTCTTTTTCAAAAGAAGTCGTAGGCTCAACATAATCAGCCGAAATAAAATTGAATAAATCCTTAAACATTCTACTTGCAGCTCCCGAAGCCGGAACAAACTTCATTATGGTATGGGAATTAGTTATATAATCTTCCCAGGCAGCCAAATAATGAGATCTATCTTCTTCGTTATATTTAAATATTCCATTATCTATTGTGGCTTCATTACTAAGCTTCAAAAAAGGAAATCCTTCTTTGAATCGTTTAAGCTGTTCATTAAATTCATTTTCTGAAATATTTTTCTCTTTTAATACTTGCCTAAGCTCTTTTGTTATCATATTGTTTTGAGTTATTTTATATATTACAGTTATTATTTTTTCGCTATCATAAAGATGGAAAAAAATGTGAATAAAGAAAAATAAAAACGCACATTTAGTTTCGTTATTTCTCTCACTTCATAAGTGACTTCGCTATACAAATAAAAAGAATAGGAGTAAAAGAAAAAAGTCTGAGTCAAGTTCAGCAATAAAGTGAGTTCATTTTTGTCTATAAAAAAAGGCAAATACAATAATTTAGATGTACTTGCCTTTTTCTTTTATTGTGTTAAACCATTAGTTTATACCTAATGATTCTTTCACTTTTTCTATTTTTTGATCTGCTGCTAAATTAGCTTTTGCATAATCTTCACGTCCTTTCATTTCCCCTTTAACTTCAATATAGAACTTAATTTTGGGTTCAGTACCGGATGGTCTTATAGATACTTTATCTCCTGCAGCCGTAAAATATTGAAGTACATTTGATGTATCGGGCATTTCAATATCTGTTTTGTTTCCTTCTCCATCAGTAGCTTTCAATGACTGAAAGTCTTTCCAGAGTACAACTTTAGAGCCGGCTATTTCTTTTGGTGGGTTTTCACGGAAATCGGTCATCATCTGACGTATTTCATCTGCACCTGATTTTCCTTTTTTAACTACACTGATTCCTTTTTCTTTAGAGAATCCATATTGTATATAGATATCTTCCAGTACTTGATAAATTGATTTTCCATTATCCTTTGCCCAAGCGGCTATCTCAGCCATTAAACAACAAGCCGTAACAGAATCTTTATCACGCACATAATCACTAGCAAGGAATCCATAGCTTTCTTCTCCTCCGCCAATGTATGTTTCTACGCCTTCACGCAAACGAATTTCTCTTGCAATCCATTTAAACCCGGTAAAGGTATCAAGCATTTTAATGTTTTTATCATCAGCTATTGCCTTAATTAACTCCGTAGTAACAATGGTTTTCACGCAAAACTCATTCCCTTTTAGTAGCCCTCTTTCTTCATATTGACTTAAAATGTAGTAGAGATATAATAAACAAATTTGGTTTCCATTGACCAATACCCACTCTCCTTCATCGTTTTTACAAGCAATACCAATGCGGTCTCCATCAGGATCACTAGCCATAACTAGCTCTGCATTCGTTTCTTTAGCTCTCTCAATAGCCATTGATAGGGCTGCCGGTTCCTCCGGATTTGGAGACTCTACGGTGGGGAAATTTCCACTCACTACATCTTGCTCCGGAACATTTACAATATTGGTAAAACCCCACAATCTCATTGCAGCAGGTATAATTTTCACACCTGTTCCGTGTATAGGGGTATAAACCATTTTAATATCGTGTTGACGTTTAATGATTTCAGGATTAATAGAAATAGATTTACCCGCTTCCAAGAAAGTTTTATCCATAGCTTCTCCTAAAGATTCAATTAAATCTTTATTACCATTAAACTTCACCTCTTCTGGAGACATTTTGTTTACTTCATCAATAATTCCAGTATCGTGAGGAGCTAAAACCTGTGCACCATCGTCCCAGTATGCTTTATAACCATTATATTCTTTTGGATTATGTGAAGCAGTAATCATTACCCCACTTTGACAATTCAAATGACGAATAGCAAAAGAAACCTCAGGTGTAGGACGTAAATCTTCAAACAAATAAACTTTTATTCCATTTGCAGAGAAGATATCAGCTGTTATTTCAGCAAATAAACGGCTATTGTTACGACAATCGTGTCCTACAACTACCGCAATTTGATCTAAGTCTTTAAATTGTTTATTCAGGTAGTTTGACAGGCCTTGAGTAGCCATCCCTAGAGTGTATTTATTCATTCGGTTGCTACCTACGCCCATAATGCCACGAAGACCTCCCGTACCAAACTCTAAGCTTCTATAGAAAGATTCAATAAGTTCTGTTTTATCTTCATTATCTAGCATACTTTGAACAGCACTTTGTGTATCCGTATCAAAAGCAGGAGACAACCATAGTTTTGCCTTCTCAGTTACTTCATTTATTAAATTCTGATTTTTCATATCACTATTTTTTTTGATTAAATTTCCTTAAAAACAAATATAAAATAAACAACTAACAATACCTTACACTAACAAAATTAAATGTTTCACATAAGGTGTTTTTATTATTCTGCAGTTGTGTTTTCTTGAGGTACTTTATAACGGTTTCCGGTTTGTTTAATATATTCTCTGGCAAAATCCTCTGGTAATCCGGGACGTTTTACTGCAGCCGGCTGCCCTATTTCATTGCGCAAGAACTGACGATTTTTTTCGGGCTTAACAATACCATCCTGATATTTAACAATGATATACTCACCAAATCGTTTCCACGTTTCAAAAGCACTTTGCGCTGTTTCTTGTGTGTATTTAGTTAAATATTTCACACCTTGTTCAAAATCTTTTTTAAGTAAGCCTTGAGCTGTTTCCTCAATCCCTTTTTGATTAATTGCAAAATGATCTTCTATTTCAGTTTGAAGTGCTTTTAAATCACCAATCATCAAGTTATAACGAGGATAAATCATATTTGAGACCCAATTATAAACCCAAAAAGAGGAATCCCAAGAAAAAGTAATATAATCAGCTCCGTTGGCTTTATAGCAAGGAGGAACTTCAGTTGCACAACAATAAACCGGCGTAAATACAGCCATATTGGCATCATCGGTTGCAAACCACAGAACCCCTCCTACTGCATCAGGAAGGAAATCTCGCATTTGGGCAACAAAGACAAACCCGGCTTGTTGTGTTGAAATGGGACGTTCATTGAAATACTCTTCACCATCCACCTTAAAGGTTAAAGGCGATAAACGATAGGGTGTTTTATAAGGGCCTGCACCAAAATCCTGACTAATATCAAGAGGCGTACCTTCATAATGATCTCTCATTGCATTTTGAATGTCTCTAACCGATATTTTTTTTGTGGGACGAACAAACAAAGGCATAGGTGTATCATTTTCGCCATCAATATAAGGTAACAACTGTTCTCCTAAATCAGTAAACATATTATAAAAGCTCCAAACCCGAGCCTCACAGAACCTGCGAGCACCAAAATCCAAAGGAGCATAGGCTTTGGAAAAACTAAAGTCTTTGTTCATACCATCAAAATAACCTTGCTCTCTGGCAAATGAAATCACATCGGGGGAATACAGGCAGTTAGCCTTGTCATTCATATCGAACTGATGAATTCTAGAATGGTTAGCGTGTGCTGTTATACAATCGTCAGGAACTCTTACAGCTACCCATACAGCACCTCTCATACCCGAGCCCTTTCCAATCATCTCCAGAATCCAAATTTCATTGGGATCAGCAATAGTAAAAGACTCTCCATCACTATAGTAACCATATTCCTGAACCAAATCGGTCATTATTTTTATAGCTTCTTTAGCTGTTCTGGCTCTTTGTAGGGTTACGTAGATTAAGCTTCCATAATCCATAATACCGGTAGAATCTGCCAATTCAGGACGTCCACCAAAAGTGGTTTCTGCAATGGATAATTGATATTCATTCATATTTCCCATTACATTGTAGGTCTGACGTGCTTGCTTAATCTGACCTAAATATTTTCCCGTATCCCATTCGTAGATATCTAACATTGTATCTTTAGGATAAACTGCTGCAGGGTAATGATATAGCTCCCCAAATAACCCATAAGAATCGGCTGAATAGGAAATAATTGTAGATCCATCAGTAGAAGCCGATTTTCCTACAATTAAGTTTGTACAAGCTAGTAGTGAAGCACCACCACAAGCCATTATAAAGACGAATAATAGTATTAATTTGCGCATACTTATAATTATATTATTTTACCAATAAAAATTCTCAGTTAATATACTTGAATTATTACAATTATCAATTACTGTAATCTCAAGCTTATGGTTTTTTTCTCTTTCAATAACTTTAGGATCTAATTTAACCACTAATTGGTCTGACATTATTTGCAATCCAAACGGAACATACTTGCCATCCACTGTTCCTCTGTAACTCTTTATGCCTGACTCTTCATCTTTCACCTTCAGTTTAAGAGTTCCAGTTTTCCATCCTGCTTTATTTATAAGGGAAATAACAGGAGCAATGGTATCTACGGCTACTGTGTAAGTACCTAGTTCCCGAATTCTAGTTTCCATATACCCATTAACATAGGTACCTCCTATGGGGTAAGTTTTATTTTTCTTATTAATCCCTACAATGTAATATTTTTCCGTATCCTCCATTACATCAGTTCTAATGCCCAATCTTATGGTTCCCCATGAGTGTAAAGGAATAACCTCAGGAACCAATTTATAAACATAAGAAACAAAGTTGGAATCCGGAGAAATTTGTACATCTAAATACAAATCATCATAAAGTAACCCTTTAGGTAGTGTTAATTCAAATCCGGGTTCTTGTAGAAAGTACGTTCTGTTCCATTGTGCATAATACTTATCTCTTGTAGTGATGGCAGGAATTTCCTGCTCTTTCCCAACAATGGTAAAGCGGTAACGATTGATGTTGCCATATAAATCTATTAAAGTATAAACTATGGAGTACTCTTTTTCTTCATCAATGGTTATCAATCCTCTATTTCCGTTTTTTGCCTCTAACATACGCAACGAGTTGCCGGGTTCAATAAAAGACTTCATATATTTATTATAGGTCCAAGAATTAATCATCCGATTCTCTTCTGCAGAAAAACGATCGACTACACTTTTAAATACCTCCTGACTATCAACTTCTAAAATTACGGTATGTACACCGTAATTATTGGTGGTATTGTCCATATAGTCAAAAGCACGTATAGCCAAGCCAATCTCTCCCCAAGCCGTTATAGATGCTGTATTTATTGCATACTTTTGGGGCATATCCTTTCCATCAACTACGCCTTTTCCTTTTTGGGGAAACACCATAATACCTTGAGCCTGGGGTTTCCGGCTATCTTTTATTCTCTTTTTATAAAAAGGAAGAGGGTCAATATAGTCTCCCGATGCATCCTCAATGACATCCAAATGTAAATGAGGTCCAAATGAATATCCCGTATTGCCACTCCAAGCCAC
This sequence comes from uncultured Bacteroides sp., assembly GCA_964583185.1. Classification (GTDB taxonomy): domain Bacteria; phylum Bacteroidota; class Bacteroidia; order Bacteroidales; family Bacteroidaceae; genus Bacteroides_E. The sequence continues at coordinate 26,674 of CAZOVL010000029.1, forward strand.
CTGTTCCCCTCTTTTTACAGGGTAAGCTCCTGCTTCGGGTGTAATGTCTATCTCCCAAGACTCTTTGGCATATTGGGTTTCCTTTGCTAGTTGAGCCACTTTACCCACAAAACCACTAAGATGCCTGTTTATAGTTGTAAATCCGTTATCATACTTAATATGAAGCACGTACCCCGATCCATGAGTAATCTGAATACGTGAAATATATCCATCGGCTAAAGCTAGCAAGCGTTTGCCTGAAACTCCTTGTGTTTTAACATCTATCCCACCGTGAAAGTGATTGGAACGAATCTCTCCAAAGTTCCCACTTAACACCATTGAAAAATCAAAGGGAGGTGAAAACCCCACACGAGGAGTTTCTTGTGCTTGAATACTTAATATATAAAATAGTAGTAAAAAAAATCCTGTTTTTCTCATTCTTATCTGGAAATAACAAACTCAAAATCAATTAATCAATACCGGTCTTGTTGATAAACACACACTAAAACTCTTTTGTTGCAATCAGGCGATTTTTAGTGGCTGTAAATTCTTCAATAATTTCAGTTACTATCTCTTCAACCGTTTGAATATGATGAATTTGTGAAGTTACTTGCCCTACTTCTATTTCTCCATCCTCTAAGTTTCCTTCAAAAATGCCTTTTTTAGCTCTTCCTTTGCCTAGGAAGTCACGCAACATTTCTTGGGTTGCGCCTTCGTTTTCTAATCGTTCAACCTCTTCACTAAACGCGTTTTTAGCTAAACGGGTAGGAGAAAGTTTTTTCAACAAAAGCTTTGTATCTCCTTCTTTTATATGAGTCACACAGTGATTTTTGAATACGTCACTTGCTGAACTTTCTACAGAGAGAGCAAAACGAGTTCCAATTTGCACTCCTTCTGCTCCTAAACAAAAAGTAGCTAGCATAGAAGCACCGCCACCTACTCCTCCCGCTGCAATTAAAGGCAAATGGGTATGTTTACGAACAGCCGGAATTAAGCACAATGTTGTAGTTTCTTCTCTACCGTTGTGACCTCCGGCCTCAAACCCTTCAGCTACAATAGCATCCACTCCGGCTTCCTCACATTTAGTTGCAAAATAAGAAGAAGAAACAACGTGAGTCACTATTATGCCTTTATTCTGGAGTTTCTTGGTCCATAGTTTAGGGTTACCGGCAGAGGTAAAGACTACTTTGACTTCTTCTTCAATAATTACCTCCATCAATTCATCTATTTGAGGGTAACTCAAAGGTACATTCACGCCAAAAGGCTTATCCGTTGCCAGCTTGCATTTTTGAATATGTTCTTTCAACAATTCAGGACGCATGGAACCGGCACCTAGTAGTCCTAATCCTCCTGCATTACTAACTGCCGAAGCTAATCTCCAGCCACTACACCAAACCATTCCACCCTGTATTATAGGGTATTGAATATTAAATAAGGAGCAAATTCGATTCTTCATAATTCATTATTAAAGTAAATAAAAAAAGAGACTTCTGTCTCCTTTAAAATTACCACCAGCGATAGCCACTACGGCATAATGGGTCGTCATAACAAGGATCTACAGACCATCTTGTTTTAGGAAAAGAGCGACTCTCCCACCAGTTTTTATATAATTGAGAAACTTCCCAAACCTCTTCATCCGATAGGAAAAAGATTCCTTCGTAATTATCGGCATTGGCATAAACCATTTTACACCCCATAGATGCGGGATATCCCAAGCGGATACTTTCTATTATCCATAGCATACACTCCCCCAAGCGAATTTGTTCACCAAAATAGGATGATACAGGAGGCATAGGGAATGTTGGAATAATTGTTAAGTCATCCACAAATTCTAAAAGTTCAGGAATATGCTTTTCTGTAAATAAAGGAACTTCCACGTAACCGGCAGGACTTTTGGTTTGATAGGTTCCCGCTTTCAATTGTTTAACAAACAGTTTTACATCGGGGTCATCATATTTCAATACCTCATTATTACAGCTCATAAAAATGGCTCCAATGAATAATATTAGTATCGAGATGCGTATTTTCATTACTCTTTTTTTAACCCTACCTTATAGTATTGATTTTTATTCAATTCATAGGAAACAAAAAACTGTTTAGAAAAAACAAGGAACTTCTTACTCTCTTAATGATAAGAAAGTAAAAAGTTCCATTCAATTTATTTTAGCAAGCCCTAAGGCTCATATCTAATCCTTTCACTGAGTGTGTTAATGCACCAACAGAAATGTAATCAACACCTGCTTCAGCATAGTCACGGATAGTTTCATACGTAATACCACCCGATGATTCCACCTCATATCTGCCATTAATTACTTCTACCGCTTTTTGAGTTTCTGTAGGTGTAAAATTATCAAGCATAATGCGATCCACTCCACCTATTTTAAGAACTTCATCTAACTCCTTAAAATTTCGTACTTCTATTTCTATTTTTAGGTCTTTACCCTTTTCTTGACAATAATTTTGGGCACCTTCGATTGCGTTTTTTATGCCACCGGCAAAATCAATATGATTATCTTTTAATAAAATCATATCGAATAGACCAATTCTATGGTTTTCACCACCTCCAATCTTTACTGCCTTTTTTTCAAGCATACGCATACCTGGAGTTGTTTTCCGGGTATCCAAAATTTTAGCTTTAGTTCCTTTTATTTGCTGAACATATTTATGCGTCATCGTAGCAATGCCACTCATTCGCTGCATTATGTTTAACATCAAGCGTTCTGTTTGCAACAACGATTGAACTTTACCTTCAATAGTCATTACTACATCGCCTGGTTTAACAGCTGTACCATCGGCTATAAACACTTCTACAAGTAGCGTTGAATCAAATCGATGTAATACCTCTTTTGCTATTTCAACCCCACCTAGTATGCCAGGTTCTTTAATCAATAATTCAGATTTCCCCATAGCTGTTTCAGGTATAGAAGATAGAGTAGTATGATCTCCATCACCTATGT
>CAZOVL010000030.1:0-29311 GCA_964583185.1 uncultured Bacteroides sp.
TTTTTTTACTAACACTATCAACAGGCTATTACTATCAATATATTTTTTTTAAATTTTAAAAGAACATATAATAATTATGAATAATCTTGTAAAACAGATCATAGAGCTAAAAGAAAAAAAGAATGCGGTTATACTAGCTCACTTCTATCAGAAAGGAGAAATACAAGATATAGCCGATTTTGTGGGAGATAGTTTAGCTTTGGCTCAATGGGCCACTAAAACTGAAGCAGATGTAATTGTGGTTTGTGGAGTACATTTTATGGGGGAAACAGCTAAAATTCTTTCTCCTCATAAAAAAGTATTGATACCCGATTTGGATGCCGGATGTTCTTTAGCAGATAGCTGTCCGGCGGATGCTTTTGAAGAGTTTATAAATCAATATCCCGATCATACGGTTATTTCATATGTAAATACAACAGCTGCAGTTAAAACTTTAACTGATATTGTTGTTACTTCAACCAATGCAAAGCAAATTGTTGATTCGTTACCTGCAGATGAAAAAATTATATTTGGCCCGGATAAAAATTTAGGAAACTACATTAATTCGGTTACCGGACGAAATATGATTTTATGGGATGGTGGTTGCCACGTACACGAGCAATTTTCTATAGAAAAGATATTGGAACTGAAAAATCAATATCCAAACGCTGAATTAATTGCTCATCCTGAATGTAAAAATACCATTATAAAATTAGCCGATTTTGTGGGTTCAACCTCTGCCCTCTTAAATCATTCCATAAAGAGTGATAAAACAGAATTTATAGTGGCTACTGAATCGGGTATTTTGCATCAAATGAAGCAAAAAGCACCTCATAAAACATTTATTCCTGCACCTCCTAATGATAGTACTTGTGCTTGCAATGAATGTGAGTTTATGCGATTAAATACATTGGAAAAACTTTACTCTTGTTTGAAAAATGAAACACCCGAAATAAAAATAGATAGTAACATCATTGAAAAAGCGGTGAAACCCATTCAAAAAATGTTGGAATTATCAGAACAATTGGGTTTATAAAAAAATAAAAAATTGATCATAGAAAGGCTTAACTGAAGAAAAGGTTAAGCCTTTTTTATTTAGTAACTGTTTTATTCTTAAATATTATCCTTATCTTTGCATCGAATTAAAAAAAATAAGATGTGGAAAGATTTGAGTAGCTTGCAACCACAGAAAAAAATGCTAAATAATTATCTTCACTTTTTCTGTTTCCCCCTATAGACTACTCTTCTTTTCCCAAAATAAAAATAAAACAAATGGGATATTTATTTACTTCTGAATCAGTATCTGAAGGTCATCCTGATAAGGTTTCCGACCAAATTTCAGATGCTATTCTTGATGAGTTTTTAGCTTATGATGCCAATTCTAAAGTGGCTTGTGAAACATTAGTTACCACCGGACAAGTGGTTTTGGCTGGTGAAGTAACGTCTAAAGCGTATATTGATTTACAAGAAGTTACTCGCTCAGTAATTCAACGCATTGGTTATACCAAAGGCGAATATATGTTTGAGAGTAATTCTTGTGGAATATTATCGGCCATTCACGAGCAAAGTGCGGATATTAACCGTGGAGTGGATAGAGAGAATCCAATGGAGCAAGGTGCCGGTGACCAGGGAATGGTTTTTGGTTATGCCACCAATGAAAGTGCTAATTATATGCCTTTACCTTTAGATTTATCGCATCGCATTTTATATGTATTGGCAGAAATAAGAAGAGAAGGTAAGGTTATGACTTATCTACGGCCCGATGCTAAAAGTCAGGTAACCATTGAGTATTCTGATGATGATAAACCGGAACGTATTCATACCATCGTGGTATCTACTCAACACGATGACTTCATTAAACCACTTAATGATACCACTGAGGCTCAATTAGAAGCCGATAGAGAGATGTTAGCAGTTATACGTAAGGATGTTATTGAAATTTTAATCCCTCGCGTAGTAGCCTCTCTAGGAGAGGATAAGAAAGTTGCGGAACTGTTTAGTAATCAAATTATCTATCACGTTAATCCAACGGGTAAATTTGTTATTGGAGGTCCTCACGGAGACAGTGGATTAACCGGTAGAAAAATAATTGTGGATACATACGGAGGAAAAGGAGCTCACGGAGGAGGTGCTTTTTCAGGAAAAGACCCCAGTAAAGTAGATCGTAGTGCAGCTTATGCCGCACGTCACATAGCTAAAAATGCTGTGGCAGCCGGTGTGGCAGACGAAATGTTAGTTCAAATATCGTATGCCATTGGTGTGGCTGAACCTATCAGTGTATATGTGGATACCTATGGTAAATCGAATGTAAATTTAAGTGATGGAGAGATTGCTGAGAAGTTAAATAAGTTATTCGATCTTCGTCCAAAAGCCATAGAAGATAGATTGAAATTACGTAACCCTATTTATAGTGAAACAGCAGCCTATGGGCATATGGGAAGAGATTCACGTACTGTAAAGAAATTGTTTCACTCACGTTACGAAGGCAATAAAGAGGTGGAAGTGGAATTATTCACTTGGGAAAAATTGGACTATGTAGAAGCCATTAAAAAAGAATTTACTATTTAATTAAATAGTACAATATAAAGTAAAAGGTGAATGATAATCATTCACCTTTTTTGTTTTTGTTGATAATTGATAAGACTCATATTCTTTTAAATCATTTTTCTTCATTTTAATTTTAAGAGGTTAGTATTTAATATTTAATTAAATTTGTAACGTTAAACAAGTAATTATGAATGATATCCAGTCTATCTGTGTTTACAGCTCTTCCAGTCCCCTTATCAATGAAAACTATGTAATGACTGCAAAAGAGTTGGGTAAACTTTTTGCAGAGCATCAAATAGAGTTAATTTATGGTGCTGGTAAGGTGGGACTTATGGGAACAATGGCAGATGCTGTATTGGAGCGTGGCGGTAAAGTAACCGGTGTTATTCCTACTTTTATGATTGAAAGAGATTGGCATCATAATCGTTTAACTACTTTATTGGAAGTGGACACTATGCACGAAAGAAAGCAGAAAATGGCTTCTTTAAGCGATGGAGTTGTGGCTTTACCCGGAGGATGTGGAACCTTAGAAGAATTATTGGAAATTATTACCTGGAAGCAGTTGGGACTATATGCAAATCCAATTGTAATTGTGAATACCAATGGCTTTTATAATCCATTAATTGAGATGCTTAATAAAGCAATAGATGAAAAATTTATGCGTTCCAATCATCGAGATCTATGGCAGGTTGCCAATAAGGTAACAGAAGTTATGGATTTATTAACTACTACCCCCTTATGGAATTCTTCAACAGATAAGTTTGGAAAAGAATGAAAAGGAATGAAGACTCCATACAGATTGGTTTAGATAGTGTACAATTAAATACTATCCGTGGTGAACAAGATTCTCTTTATTTAAAAACAGTAGAGACAATTGCAATTAATCCTTACATAGAACGAATAAAATACAATCCCAGGACTGATGATGGAATTGCTTTTATACTTTTACTTTGTTTTCTTTTTACCTCTTTGTTAATTCGATCCAATAGAAAATACATTGTACAGCGTGTTAAAGATTTTTTTTATAATAAAGAAAGAGGGAGTTTTTTCTCTGAAGGATATACTTCAAAATCCGGACTTCTCGTCTATTTTTATATACAAACCATACTATTCATAAGTCTCTATTTTGTCAATTTCTTTTGTGATTTACATATTGATTTTATAACGTATAAAAATTCACTTTTGATACTTGGAATTTATAGTCTGATTATTGGAGTTTATTTTGGTTTAAAACATATTGTTTATCGTTTCATAGGAGTTATTTTTATGGAATCTGCACCTTACAATATATGGATTCAATCTTACAATACACTGATAATATTTTGCGGTATTTTCCTTTTTCCCTTCTTGTTGTTTATTATTTATTTCGATTTAGATTTCCATTCTGTTTTTATTTTTGGTTTAGTTTTGTTATCATTCTTTAAAATACTCTTATTTTACAAATGGATTAATCTTTTTTTGATAAATAAATATGATTTAGTGCGTTTATTTTTGTATTTTTGTGCACTTGAAATTTTACCTTGTTTAGTAATCTATCAAATTTTAATTCAAGTTAATAATCATATCATAAAACTTTAGGGCCTTGAGTATAAAAAAAGTATTAGTATCGCAACCTAAACCCTCTTCTTCAAAGTCGCCATACTATACTATTGCTGAAAAGTACGGTATAGTTATGGATTTTAAACCTCTTATAAAAGTTGAGAGTTTATCTGCTAAAGAGTTTAGGCAACAAAAGATATCTATTTTAGATCATTCAGCTGTAATATTTACTTCCAGACACGCCATAGATCATTTTTTTAATTTATGTGAAGAAATGCGTATCGAAGTACCTGATACAATGAAATATTTTTGTGTATCAGAAATTGTTGCTTTATATATTCAAAAATATGTACAGTATAGAAAAAGAAAAATATTCTTTGGAAGCACAGGAAAAATAGATGGATTAGTTCCTCATATTTTGAAACATAAAAAAGAAAAATTTATTGCTCCTTTGTCTGATATTCATACACACGATTTAAAAAATCTATTAAGTGAAAATAATCTAGGTCTTACAGAAGCTGTAATGTATCGTACAGTAAGTAATAAGATTAATGAAAATGATTTTTTCGATTATGATATGATTATCTTTTTTAGTCCTTCAGGAGTAGATTCATTGAAAATAAATTACCCTGATTTTCAGCAAGCAAATATTAAAATTGGTACTTTAGGTAATAGTACGGCTAAAGCTGTGGAAGAAGCAGGTTTACGTTTAGATTTTAGAGCTCCTACACCGGAGTGTCCATCGATTACCGGAGCACTTGAAAACTTCTTGAAAACGGCTGGAAATAATAATTCCAAATAAAATAGTATTATAATATAGTGAATTGATGCTTAGTAAATAGTATATTTATACTTGAATAAGCATCAATTTTTTATTTTATATAGATGAGTGATTTTCAATTTAGGAAAGAAGAAAGAATAACCAAGAAGAAGACAATAGATCTGCTTTTTGAGGGAGGAGCTAAATCTATTTGTATCTACCCCATACGTATGGTTTACACTGAGTCGGATGAAACATCACCGGTTTCTATATTGATTACTGTTCCTAAAAGAAAAATAAAAAAAGCGGTAGACAGAAACAGAATTAAGCGTCAGATACGAGAAGCTTATCGCACTCAAAAACAGGAACTACTACAGGTTGTTGAAGGTAATAAACGTAAATTAATAGTAGGATTTATTTATGTAGGATCGCAAGTTTATTCTTCTTCTGTAATTCAAGAACAGATTGATTCTTTATTGGCTTATTTGGTTGAAAAACAAAAGCAATGAAAAAGATTATTTCATTTATACTGTTGCTACCTATCTATTTTTACAGAGCAGTAATATCTCCCCTCTTTCCTCCTTCTTGTCGGTTTACTCCCACTTGTTCTCAATATGCCATTGATGCGATAAAGAAAAAAGGACCTTTTAAAGGACTTTATTTAGCAGTACGTAGAATTTTAAGATGCCATCCTTGGGGAGGTTCCGGATACGATCCAGTAGAATGAATATTTTAGATATACATACTCATTTTCAGCCTCCTAAAAATTACGATTATGAGGTTATTCAAAATTGTTATCCTTCTAATTTTGATCCTAAAGAAGGTGCCTTTTATTCTCTTGGTATACATCCGTGGTATGTAGAAAGTGAAACTTTTGATTTAGATAAATTTTATAGTCAAAGTAAACATAAACAAGTATTAGCAATAGGTGAAGCTGGTTTAGATAAGTACTCTAAAGTTTCTTTTGATAAACAGGAGGAACGATTTATAAGTCAAATTTTAATCAGTGAAGAACTGGAAAAACCATTAATAATTCACGGAGTTAAATCGGAACAGGAATTATTAAAAATAAAGAAAGAGATTAATCCCAAACAACCTTGGATTTTGCACGGATTTAGAGGAGGAAAACAACAAGCAGAGCACTATGTAAAACACGGATTTTTTATTTCTATTGGTTTGAAATATAATAATACCAGCTTTGAAGCAATTCCTCTACAACGTTTATTTTTAGAAACAGATGATGTAGAAACCAACATTAAAGATTTATATAAAGAAGTTGCCCTCTACTATTCTATTGATGAATTATTTTTAATAAATGCGATTAAAAATAACATTCATTTGGTTTTTAGCTAAAGAGTTGTGTGTTAGAATAAAGAGTCGTATTTTTGTTTCCCAAGTTCAGAATATATAACATATAAATAATATAAAAATTAAATCGATGAATTTTGTAGAGGAATTAAAATGGCGAGGTATGGTACACGATATTATGCCTGGAACGGAAGAATTATTAGAAAAAGAACACGTTACAGCTTATTTAGGTATCGATCCTACTGCCGATTCATTGCACATTGGTCACTTAGTTGGTGTTATGATGTTAAGACATCTTCAACAAAGTGGGCATAAACCTCTAGCCTTAATTGGTGGAGCAACAGGTATGATTGGTGACCCTTCGGGTAAATCGCTGGAAAGAAATCTGCTGGATGATGAAACATTAAGACATAACCAAGATTGTATTAAAAAACAATTGGCTAAGTTTTTAGATTTTGAATCGGATGTTCCTAATCGTGCTGAATTAGTTAATAATTACGATTGGTTGAAAAAGATTTCTTTTTTGGATTTTGCTCGCGATGTAGGTAAATACATCACTGTTAATTATATGATGGCTAAAGATTCTGTTAAGAAAAGATTAACAGGTGAAGCACGTGATGGTTTGTCTTTTACAGAATTCACTTATCAGTTACTTCAAGCTTATGATTACCTTTATTTAAATGAAAATAAAGGATGTAAATTGCAAATGGGAGGTTCCGACCAATGGGGTAACATAACTACCGGAGCTGAATTAGTACGTCGTGCCAAAGGAGAAGAGGTTTTTGGATTAACTTGTCCTTTAATTACTAAAGCCGATGGTGGTAAGTTTGGAAAAACTGAATCGGGAAACATTTGGTTAGATGCTCGTTATACCTCTCCCTATAAATTTTATCAATTTTGGCTGAATGTAAGTGATGCTGATGCTGATCGTTACATTAAAATATTTACGTCTATCAATCAAGAAGAGATAAATGCGTTGATTGAAGAACATAATAAAGCACCTCATAAACGTGAATTACAAAAACGTCTAGCAAAAGAAATAACCGTTATGGTTCACTCTGAAGAAGATTACAATGCAGCAGTAAAAGCTTCAAATATTCTATTTGGAAACTCTACTTCTGAAGATTTGAAATCTTTAGATGAAGAAACTTTCTTGGCTGTTTTCGAAGGTGTACCACAATTTGAAATTGAGAAATCAGACTTAGGAAATAAAGCAGTAGATCTTTTTGTGGAAAATGCAAATATCTTCCCTTCAAAAGGTGAAATGAGAAAATTAGTCAAAGGAGGTGGTATTTCTTTAAATCAGGAAAAACTAGACTCTTTTGAATATGAAGTAACTGAAAAAGATTTACTAAATGGTAAATATTTGTTGGTGCAAAGAGGTAAAAAGAACTATTATATAGTTTTAGTGAAATAAACATAGATTTATTTGGAACTTATAAAGTAACTCTTTAACTTTGCATCGCTTTTTGATTGAAAGCACAATGATTGTCCTATGGTGTAATGGCAGCACAACAGGTTTTGGTTCTGTTTGTCTAGGTTCGAATCCTGGTAGGACAACGTAAAAAGTAAAAGCCCTTGATTATTCAAGGGCTTTTTTATTGCTGTATATTTTAGTTTTTTTATTTGTTATTTAGGAGCTATTCTAAAGACTTTCAATGATTATTTAATACTTTCCCCGCAATTGATACAGAAAGGCAAGTGCGCATAGTTCTTTTGATTACAGTTGCTGCATTTCTTAATGAGTTGCATTCCGCAATAGCGACAAAAGTTACTGGCAACAACTGCTTTTACAATTTTCACTTCAGAATCATAGGTTTCCCAAGGTTGTAATATAAAGTTTTTACCACACGATGGACAGATGTGATTATTAAATGCTTTTTCTGCGCGTTCACCTTCCATACGTTTGGCACGCTCTTCAGTGGATGTTTTTAACTCAATGGCTTTTCGTTCTTGATATATACGGAAACGTTTAATGGCGTAATAGCCCAATCCAAAGGTTATAATTAATCCAACAGAGTAACGGACATATCCTCCGTAACTGGGTAAATAGGGGACTAGCCCTACAAAAAATACATAAACAGAAAATAGAGAAAATCCCATAAACAGGGGACTGAATTTATGATTTCTTCTACGTAAAAAGAAGAAAATACCTAGTGCTAAGATAGGTCCTGCAAACAGTAAGCGAATAAGGAAAACCTTTAAGTTGTAGTTTTCATAAGCTTTGTAATATACTTTATCTACTTGTCTGGCTTCTTCATCTTCCTTTTTTGATAGCTCATCTAGCTGAATATAAAAAGGTTCTCTTAACGCTTCTATACTGTCTTGTTGTGTTTGCCAACTTAAAACCACCTCTTTGTAATGATCTATTTTAGCTATGCGTTGCATAACTTCCGGGTCTTGATCGGCTTTACCTAGCGTGCTACGTGTTTTAATCCAGTTATCAAATGATTCTTGTTCGGCATTTTTATTCCGCTGAGCCACATCAATCATTTGCTTGATATTAGTTACCGATTCATTTAATAGATTAAGCTGACGATTCATTTCATCTCGTTGGTTTTGATACTCTTGTATTGATACTTTGTTTTCAAAGTCAGCTCTTAATGGATAGCTTACTGTACCATCTAAATCATCTATAACAATAGAAGATAACCCAATAAGAAATCCGGCCAATACGATTGTTATGGTCCAATTAACCAAACGTCTGATGCGTATAAATTTTTTGTCATTAATATCCATAATAATGTTTTTTTAGGTTTTATCTAAATCTAAAGATAATCTTTTATTGTAATGAAACCGGAGAAATATAGAAATTAATGAATAACTGAAAAGATAATTTTTATCTTTATAATTAATTCAATGTAATGATTATTAAACCAATAAAGTATAATAATATGAAAGTTAAACTAGTACTCTTGTGTTTATCAATTATGATGCTTTTTCCTTTAAGCGCTCAAAAAACAGTTTATTTAGATGTAAATAGTCCTATTGAAGATCGGGTGACAGATGCATTGGGTAGAATGACATTAAAAGAAAAAATAGCAATGATTCACGCTCAATCCAAATTTAGTTCTCCGGGAGTACCTCGTTTGGGCATTCCGGAAGTGTGGACTACAGATGGTCCTCACGGTGTACGTCCAGAGGTTCTATGGGATGAATGGAATCAAGCGGGTTGGACAAACGATTCTTGTATTGCATTCCCTGCATTAACTGCTTTGGCAGCAACTTGGAATGTAGATATGGCTTACTTGTATGGAAAAAACCTAGGAGAAGAGGCACGCTATCGGAAAAAAAACATTTTGTTAGGACCGGGTGTAAACATCTATCGTACCCCTTTGAATGGACGTAATTTTGAGTACATGGGCGAAGATCCTTATTTGGCTTCTAAAATGGTGGTTCCATACATCAAAGGAGTGCAAAAAAATGGAGTGGCTACTTGTGTTAAACATTATGCTTTGAATAATCAGGAATTTAGAAGACACACAGTTAATATTCATTTGAGTGATCGTGCTTTGTATGAAATTTATCTTCCAGCTTTTAAAGCAGCCGTACAAGAGGGGAAAAGTTGGTCTATTATGGGAGCCTATAATTTGTTTGAAGGCATTCACGCTTGTCATAATAAACGTTTATTGAAAGATATTTTACGCGATGAATGGGGCTTTGATGGGGTAGTGGTATCCGATTGGGGAGGAACTCATCACACGGAACAAGCCATTTTCAATGGATTGGATTTGGAGTTTGGTACTTGGACTGATGGTTTAACGGAAGGATCAAAAAATGCGTATGATAACTATTTTTTAGCACATCCTTACTTAAAGCTTATCAATGAAGGCAAAGTAGGAACCAAAGAGTTAGATGAAAAGGTGAGCAATATACTTCGTTTAATTTTCCGAACCTCTATGAGTTCTAATACATCCACCGGTTCATTGGGTTCTCCTGAACATAGTCAAGCCAGTTTGAAAATAGCTCAAGAAGGAATTGTATTGCTTAAAAACAAGGATAATTTATTACCTATGGATATTAGTAATGCTAAAAAAATTGCGGTTATAGGTGAAAATGCCATAAAAATGATGACTGTGGGTGGAGGTAGTTCATCGCTTAAGGTAATCTATGAAACATCACCTTTGGAGGGATTACAAAAACGACTGGGAAATGAAGTAGAGATTGTGTATGCTAGAGGTTATGTTGGCGATCTATCCGGAGAATTTGACGGGGTTAAAACAGGAAAAGATTTAGCTGAAACCCGTTCAAATAAAGAACTGTTAGATGAAGCTGTTCAAGTGGCTCAAAATGCAGATTATGTACTCTTTTTTGGTGGATTGAATAAAAGCAAACACCAAGATTGTGAAGATTCGGATAGAGAAGCTTTGGAATTACCTTATGAACAAAATAGTTTAATCAGTGAGTTATCCAAGGTGAATAAAAATTTAGTGGTAATAAATATTTCGGGTAATGCGGTTGCAATGCCATGGGTAGATAAGGTTCCTGCCATTGTTCAAGGTTGGTATTTAGGTTCAGAAGCAGGTACAGCTATTGCTTCTGTTTTGGTGGGCGATGTAAATCCTTCGGGAAAACTACCTTTTACTTTCCCTGTGAAACTAACGGATATAGGGGCTCATAAATTAGATTCCTATCCGGGCAACAAAGAAGAACTAGCTCAATCGACCCATAAAAGCGATACGATTACTGCTTTCTATGATGAAGATTTGTTTGTAGGCTATCGTTGGTTGGATAAAGAGAAAATAACTCCCTTATTTCCTTTTGGACATGGATTGAGTTATACCACCTTTGTTTACGGTAAACCTACGGTGACGAAAACAACAATGAAAGCAGATGAAACTCTATCCTTTAGTGTGAGTGTAAAAAATACGGGAACTCGTGAGGGGCAAGAGATAGTACAACTTTATATTAGTGATAAAAAATCGTCTCTTCCTCGTCCGGTAAAAGAACTAAAAGCTTTTCAAAAAATAACTTTGGCTCCCAATGAAGAGAAAATAGTAACCCTATTCATCAATGCAGAAGCTTTGAGTTATTTTGATGACGGTAAACACGAGTGGGTGGCAGAACCGGGAAAATTTGAGGCACTCATTGGTAGTTCATCAAGAGATATTAAAGGAATTGTGAAATTTGAGTTGAAGTAAACTTCTATTACTCTTTTAGGAAGAAAAGAATTTGGTTTTGAAAGATTGGTTAGGAGCATTATAATGCAGTTTCTTTGAATCATTTTGTCGGTCTAGGACAAAAGGGCCTTCGGTCCTAGACCGACGTGTGTTCAGTCCTAGACCGAAAGGCATTGGGTCTTAGACCTTGAAAGAGTATTGAATGGGCTTGTCAAATTTTAAGCATAAAAACAGGCTTTGTATAATTCACCATTACAAGTTTAATGGGAAAATACAAAGCCTATTTTATGACTTTATTTTTTTAAAAGGATAACAAGTAGAAATTCTACTTATTCCCATTCAATGGTTGCCGGTGGCTTGGAGCTAATATCATAGGTAACTCTATTCACCCCAACTACATTGTTTATAATATCATTTGATACCTGAGCTAAGAATTCATAAGGCAAATGACTCCAAGTAGCCGTCATAGCATCAACAGAGTTAACTGCACGTAACGCTACAGCTCTTTCATAGGTTCTCTCTTCATTAGAAACCCCTACAGCTTGTACAGGAAGCAGAATTACTCCGGCTTGCCATACTTTGTCATAAAGTCCCCAATCTCTTAATCCTTGAATAAAAATATGATCCGCTTCTTGTAAAATGCGAACTTTCTCAGGTGTAATGTCACCCAATATTCTTACTCCTAATCCCGGTCCGGGAAATGGATGTCTGGAAATTAAATGATCTTCCATTCCTAATGCACGTCCCACTTTTCTAACCTCATCTTTGAACAATAAACGCAAAGGCTCACAAAGTTTTAAGTTCATTTTTTCAGGAAGTCCACCTACATTGTGATGACTTTTAATGACCTTTCCTGTAATAGATAACGATTCTATAACATCAGGATAAATGGTTCCTTGTCCCAGCCATTTAACCTCTTCAATTTTGTGTGCTTCTTCATCAAACACCTCAATGAAGTTCCTGCCAATTATTTTTCGCTTCTCTTCAGGATCGGTTACTCCGGCTAAGTCATCATAGAACTTTTTGCTGGCGTCAACCCCAATTACATTTAACTTTAAGTTTTCATAATCTTTCAATACATTGGAAAACTCGTTTTTACGTAATAAGCCGTGATTAACAAAAACACAAATCAGATTACTTCCAATGGCTTTGTTTAGTAAAACAGCTGTTACCGATGAATCTACACCACCACTTAAGGCCAATACTACTTTGTCATTGCCCAATTGTTCTTTCAATTCAGCAACCGTATGCTCAATAAAAGACTCGGGAGACCACGTTTGATTGCATTTACAAATGTCAACCAAGAAGTTTTTAAGTAACGTATTGATCTCTTCACTGTTCAATTTCATCAAATCAAAACTGATTCCCCAAACTTGATTTGAAATACTTTCATAAGCAATAGGAGCTCCTTTGTAATTGGCAAGTTCAGTAAAATGAGAAGGTAATGTTTGTATTGAGTCAGCACCATCAAGTGTAACTTGAAAGGCATCTTTAATACCGTTAAAGAGTATACTTTCTTTGTTCAATGTAAAGTTAGCAACCTCATTAAATGAAGTACCAAGCGTTCCCCCGTGTTCTTTTGCTAATAAATGAGCTCCATACTCTATTGCTAAAATAGGGTATTTACCATAAAAATCGTTGAAGCTAGTAGTAATTGCTTTAGAATCGGTAGCCGATATAGGGCTTCCGGAAAGAATTACTCCTTTAATGAAAGGATCGTTTTTAGGAAATTTGTTGTAAGCAACAATTTCACAAAAAACATCTAGTTCACGAACTCTTCTACCTAATAATTGTGTATTTGGTGATCCAAAATCTACAATAAGAATTTTTTCTTGCACTAGCGTTATTTTTTTTGATGAGAATTATTTTCTTTCTTTTAATAAATCTCTGATTTCAGTCAATAAAACCTCTTCTTTAGGAGGCTCAACAGGCTTTGGAGCCTCTGGCTCTTTGGGTTTCTTGGTGAAATTATTAATGAATTTGATAAATAAAAAGATAGAGAAAGCAATGATTAGAAAATCAAAAACATTTTGAATAAAATTACCATAATTAAGTGTTACAGCAGCTACGGTTTCAACGCCATCTTCAATGACAGCTTGCTTCATAACCCATTGTAAGTCTGTGAATTTAGCACCACCTACCAATAAACCAATTGGAGGCATGATGACATCTGCAACAATAGATGAAACTATTTTACCAAAAGCTCCTCCTATAACAACACCCACCGCCATGTCAATAACATTTCCTCGCATGGCGAACTCTTTGAATTCTTTCAAAAACGTACTTTTACTCATAAGATTTTATATATTAACAGTCAAATTATGTGCAAATATAAAATATTTCTGTATTTTTGCACTGCGTTTGACACGTAAACTCTTTAATTAGAACATTATATTAGAGAATATTATACAATCCTTAAAAAATTAAAACAAAATGATTAAAGTAGGTATTAATGGTTTCGGCCGTATTGGACGTTTCGTTTTCCGTGCAGCACAAACAAGAAATGACATTCAAGTTGTAGGTATTAATGACCTTTTACCAGTAGATTATTTAGCTTATATGCTAAAATACGATACAATGCATGGTCAATTTGATGGTACAATTGAAGTTGATGCTGAAAACAACCAATTAATCGTTAATGGTAACCCTGTTCGTATTTCTGCAGAAAAAGATCCATCTAACTTGAAATGGGATGCTATCGGTGCTGAATATATTGTTGAGTCAACAGGATTTTTCTTAACAAAAGAATCTGCACAAGCTCACGTTGCAGCTGGTGCTAAATATGTTGTTATGTCTGCACCTTCAAAAGACGATACTCCAATGTTCGTATGTGGTGTGAATGAAAAAACATATGCTGGACAACAATTCGTTTCTAATGCATCTTGTACAACTAACTGTTTAGCTCCTTTAGCTAAAGTATTGAATGACAAATTTGGTATTACAGATGGTTTAATGACTACTGTACACGCTACTACTGCTACTCAAAAAACAGTTGACGGTCCTTCAATGAAAGACTGGAGAGGTGGTCGTGCAGCTGCTGGAAACATTATTCCTTCATCTACAGGTGCTGCTAAAGCAGTAGGTAAAGTTATTCCTACATTAAACGGTAAATTAACAGGTATGTCTATGCGTGTTCCTACTCTTGACGTTTCTGTTGTTGACTTAACTGTAAACTTAGCTAAACCTGCAACATACGAAGAAATTTGTAATGCAATGAAAGAAGCTTCTGAAGGCGAATTAAAAGGTATTTTAGGTTACACTGAAGATGCAGTTGTTTCATCTGACTTCTTAGGTGATACACGTACTTCTATCTTCGATGCTAAAGCTGGTATCGCTTTAACTGATACTTTTGTGAAAGTTGTATCTTGGTATGATAACGAGATAGGTTACTCAAACAAAATATTAGATTTAATTGCTCACATGGCAAATTACAACAAATAATTTCATTTGAAATTATTTCATAATATTAAAAAGAGGATGTATTAATGCATCCTCTTTTTTTATATTCTTTGTTAATTTGATCCCTTGTATAAGGGAATCCCCTAAATTTTTTGCAAATTTGTGTTGTCTAAAAATCTAAGTCCTAAATACATATGCGTAAATTAACATTCACATTAACGTTATTTTTTGTAATGAGTATTCTAAATGCACAAAATCCTTTCTTTGGAAAGTATAACACCCCTTACGAAACCGTTCCTTTTCATTTAATTAAAAATGAACATTTTGAACCGGCCATAAAAGAGGGTATTCAACAACAATTAAATGAAATAGAGGCC
Source organism: uncultured Bacteroides sp. (assembly GCA_964583185.1). Lineage (GTDB taxonomy): Bacteria > Bacteroidota > Bacteroidia > Bacteroidales > Bacteroidaceae > Bacteroides_E. The sequence continues at coordinate 15,030 of CAZOVL010000030.1, forward strand.
ATAATCAGTAATCCTGAAGAGCCTTCGTTTGACAATACTATTTTAGCTCTTGAAAATTCAGGGAAACTTTTAGATCGTGTAGTTACTGTTTTTGGTAACTTAAGAAGTGCTGAAACCAACGATGAGTTGCAAAAAATAGCCAATAATGTTATTCCTTTATTGAGCGATCACAGTAGCAATGTGAGTCTTAATAAAGACCTTTTTCATAGAATAAAAGAGGTCTATAAAAAGAAAGATGATTTTAACTTAAGTGATGAAGAGAAAAAGCTCTTGGAAAATACATACGATGGTTTTGTTCGTCAGGGGGCAAATTTAACCGGAAAAGCTCAAGAAAGATATCGTGAGATAACCAAGGAGTTGAGTATCCTTTCGCTTAAATACGGTGAAAACAACCTGAAAGAAACTAATGATTATCAGTTGGTTATAACAAATAAAAACCAATTAAAAGGGTTACCGCAGAGCATTATTGAGGCTGCTGCAGAAACAGCTAAAGAGAAACAGGTTGATGGTTGGGTATTTACTTTACACGCTCCCAGTTATATTCCTTTCATTGAAAACTCTGAGTGCAGAGATTTACGCGAAGAAATATATATGGCTTCCAATACCATTTGTACACACGATAATGAGCAGAACAATGAAAATATTGTGCTTCAAATTGCAAACTTGAATAGAGAAAAAGCCAATCTTTTGGAATATGCAAATTATGCTGAATATCAGTTGGAGAAGAGAATGGCAGCTACTAGTGATAATGTTTATAATTTGTTGAATGAATTGTTGACTGCCTATAAGCCTACTGCTTTGAAAGAGGTGGACGAAGTACAGCGTTATGCCATTAAAGAGCAGGGAGAAGATTTTGTGTTGATGCCTTGGGATTGGAGTTATTATTCTACTAAACTTAAAAAGGAAAAGTTCGATTTAAACGATGAAATGTTACGCCCATATTTTGAATTAAGTAAAGTGAAAGAGGGAGTATTTGGTTTAGCTACTCGTTTATATGGCATTCAATTCAAAGAAAACAAGGACATTTCTGTGTATCATCCCGACGTGAATGCGTACGAAGTATTCGATAAGGATGGTTCTTTTCTTGCTGTTTTATATACTGACTTTCATCCTCGTGCCGGTAAGCGGTCGGGGGCTTGGATGACTAGCTTCAAAGGCCAATGGATTGATTTGGATACAAAAGAAAACAGTCGTCCGCACATTACTGTAGTAATGAATTTCACAAAACCAACTGCCACTCAGCCTGCTTTACTTACTTTCGATGAGGTAAATACCTTTTTACACGAATTTGGTCATGCTCTTCATGGAATGTTTGCCAATTCAACGTTCAATAGTTTAAGTGGAACTCGTGTGTATCGGGATTTTGTTGAACTACCTTCTCAGCTGATGGAGAATTTTGCCATATCCAAAGAGTTTCTAAGTACTTTTGCAACGCATTATAAAACAGGTGAAATTATTCCGGATGCATTGATTCAAAAAATTATAGATTCCAACAACTTTAATGTAGCTTATGCTTGTTTGCGTCAACTAAGCTTTGGTTTCTTGGATATGGCTTGGTACACCCTGGAAGAGCCCTATTGGGGAGATGTGAAAAACTTTGAAAAAGAAGCTTGGCAAGAAACTCAACTTCTTCCGGAATTAACAGAAACTTGCATGAGTGTTCGGTTCTCACATATTTTCTCCGGTGGATATGCTGCAGGATACTACAGCTATAAATGGTCGGAGGTGTTAGATGCAGATGCTTTTTCTTTATTCAAAGAGAAAGGAATATTTAATACAGAAGTAGCCAACTCATTCAGAGAAAATATATTATCTAAAGGAGGTACAGAGCATCCTATGGAGTTGTATAAGCGTTTCAGAGGTAAAGAACCATCGGTAGATGCGCTATTAATACGTAATGGAATTAAAAAATGAAAATTAAAACGCTTAGTGTTTTATTGCTGCTTTTGTTCTCTTTAGCAGCTTGTAGTGACTCTGACGATGTGGTTGCTATTTTTACAGGGAAAACATGGAAACTAAATGTTATTTATTCCTTAGGAAAGGAAGATCTTAGTTACTGGAGTGATAAAGAAACCCATGAAGCATCCATGAAAAAAAAGAAAGAGAGAGGCTTTAATGTCAAGTTTGATGGTGCTCAGGTAGATAATATAGTTACCGGTACCTTTACAGGACAAGGTTATGATTCTTCTTTTTCGGGGAATTGGAGTTGTAATGCAGATAGTAAAAATATACACATCACTTCTTTTGAAACCAGAGGCTCAGAAAATGATGTTTTTGCTAAAGCATTTGTCAATGCCATGAAAAATGTAACCGGGTATCGGCCGGGTAGTGATATCAATAACTTATATTTAGACTTTAAAGAAGGAGTGGAAACTAAATATATGTCGTTCACTGTTATAAGAGGAGAATGAAAAAAGAAGAGCTGGAAAAACAACGTGCATTGGATTTTCGTTATATGCGTATGGCAGCTATATGGGCAGAGAACTCCTATTGTATACGCAGAAAGGTAGGTGCATTGATTGTTAAAGATAAAATGATTATCTCCGATGGATACAATGGTACACCTTCCGGTTTTGAAAATATTTGCGAAGATGAAAACAATGTAACAAAACCGTATGTTCTTCATGCAGAGGCAAATGCCATAACAAAAATTGCACGCTCAAACAACAGCAGTGACGGAGCTACATTATATGTTACCGCAGCTCCTTGTATTGAGTGTTCAAAGTTGATTATACAATCGGGGATTAAACGAGTGGTTTATGGTGAACATTATCGGTTGGACGATGGTGTAAAATTGTTGGAAAGAGCTAATATTGAGGTTGTTTTCATAGATGCAGATCTATAAAACCCAATGGATATTATATAAATACACGAAAAAGAGAATATGAAATCAAATAAGAAGAATCGTTTTATTCCCTTAATTATTGCTGTAAGCGTAATTCTTGGAATTTTTATTGGTAATTTTTATTCAAAACGTCAATCTCCGGGAAGTCAGGTTGGTGTTTTTAAATTGGGATCAAATAAGATAAACGCTCTTTTGCGTGTAGTGGAAGAACAATACGTGGATTCTATTGACATAGATGAAATTATTGAAGAAGCACTTCCCAACATATTGGGAGAACTTGACCCTCACTCAACTTATATTCCTGCCAAAGACTTAGAGGCTGTTAACTCTGAACTTGAAGCAAGTTTCAGTGGAATAGGGGTTGCTTTTACCATTCAACAAGATACGATACACATCAATAGTGTGATACAAGGAGGTCCCTCCGAAAAGGTGGGTATTTTGCCCGGCGATAGAATTGTTACTGTGGACGATAGTCTTTTTGTGGGAAAAGAGCTGACCAATGATAGAGCGATGCGAACTCTGAAAGGTCCGAAAGGAACGGAAGTAAAAGTTGGAATTAAAAGACGCTCTGAAGAAAAACTGATTGATTTTTTGATTGTACGTGATGATATTCCACAAAATACCATTGATGCTGCTTATTTAATTAATGATACGTGGGGATACATTCAGATGACTAAATTTGGTAAAACAACCCACATTGAACTGCTTAGTGCCATAGCCAAACTAAATCATTTGAAGAGTAAAGGTTTAATTATTGACTTAAGAGGCAATAGTGGTGGCTTTATGGAGCCGGCTATACGAGCAGCGAATGAATTTTTGGAGCAAGGAAGATTGATTGTATATGCTGATGGGAGACGTTTCCCTCGCATTGATGAATTTGCCGATGGAACAGGTAGTTGTCAGCGAGTGCCTGTGGTTGTTTTAGTGGACGAAGGTTCAGCTTCTGCCAGTGAAATTTTTGCCGGTGCCATTCAAGATAATGATAGGGGCTATGTGGTAGGTAGACGTACCTTTGGTAAGGGGTTGGTTCAACAACCCATTGGCTTCAACGATGGATCAGGTATCAGACTAACTGTTGCTCGTTATTTTACCCCATCGGGAAGAAGTATTCAGCGTCCATATCAGAATGGAAAAGATATGGAATATCAATTGGATCTGTTGAGTCGTTATCAACACGGAGAGTTCTTTTCCAGAGATAGTATTAAGCAAGATGAATCGGAAATCTATTATACAACAAAAGGAAGGTCTGTTTATGGTGGAGGAGGCATTATGCCCGATATTTTTGTTCCACAAGACACCTTGGGTTCCTCTTCTTATCTGATGGAAGTCTTGAAAAATCGGTTGACGATTGAATATAGCTTTCAGTACTCCGATAAAAACAGGGAAACACTTTCTAAGTTTAAGAAATACGATGAAATAGTTAATTACCTGAATAAGCAACAAGTATTGCATCAATTCATTGCTTTTGCAGATGAAAAAGGGGTTAAACGTAGAAATATTTTGATTCAGCGTTCTCATAAATTATTGGAAAAAAACCTGTATGGGAATATCATCTATAATATTTTGGGTAGTGAAGAATTTGTTAAATTCTTTAATTTAGACGATCCAACAGTAAATAAAGCTATAGAAATACTAGAATCAGGAGATCATATTCCTGTTAAACCGGAAAAAACAGAAGAAGCTTCTTTAGATAACCCTAATGATGAATCAGTTACTGAAAAAGAGGTTGCGTGAGCAGATAGCCATAGAAAAAAAGAAATATAGGCAAGAGGAAAAACGAGCATTGTCAGAACCCATTTGGGAAAGGATAGAACAATTCACTTCTTTTCAGGAGAGTAAGACCATTCTTCTTTATTATTCATTGCCTGATGAAGTGTATACGCATCAATTCATAGAAAAATGGTCTACTAGCAAACAGATACTTCTTCCTGTAGTTCAGGAAGATTCTTTGGTATTGCGTAAGTATCAAAAAAATCATTTAACATCGGGTGTTTTTAATATTCAAGAACCAGTTGGTGAAGATTTTATGGAGTGGGATACCATTGATTTAACTATAGTACCCGCTTTGGCTTACGACAAAAAGGGGAATCGTTTGGGAAGGGGAGGAGGTTATTATGACCGAATTCTACCTCAACTCAAAGGACTTAAAGTGGGGGTGTGTTTTCCTTTTCAGGTAGTGGATGAAATTCCAACAGAATATTTTGATTATTCAGTAGATTTAGTGGTTTTTGATTAAAAGAAAACTTCAATTGAAAGCTTCTCAAATCAATGTCAGAAGTGGTTTTATCTCTTTTGTCCCCAATTTAACTTATGATTTAACTTCTAAGACGAATAGTATTCATTGTTTTACAGAGGATTTTTTGTCTCGAGTGGATGAAAACGCTTGTTTTTTAGACCAAAAGTAATTTTTTTTGAAAAATATTGTATCTTTGAATCAAATGTCAAAAGAAAATAATTATGAAAAGAACAATTAAAATGCTTTTGGTAGCCTTCTGTTTTGCAGCATTTATACCTGTTGCACAAGCTCAAGTTCAGTTTGGAGTGAAGGCTGGAGTAAATATGAGTAAAGCAAGTTTGAGTAGAAAGGATTTTAAAACAGATAATTTTACAGGATTTTTCTTAGGTCCGGTTGTTGATATAACAGTGCCTATTGTAGGTATTGGATTAGATGCAGCTCTTTTATATTCTCAAAAAGGGGTTACTTTAGAAGATAAAGGAACGGATTATAACATCAAACAAAGAGGGATTGATATACCTATCAATCTAAAATACAACATTGGTTTCAGTCGTATCTTTGGAATATACTTAGCTGCAGGACCAGATTTCTTCTTTGCTTTCGATAGCGATAAAGGTTTTAAGGATTATAACTTTAAGAAGAAAAAATCTCAGGTAGGATTGAACTTTGGGGCAGGTATTAAGCTATTAGGTCATATACATGCCGGATTGAATTATAATATACCCTTAAATAATTCAGCTGAAATAGAGATTAAAGATGAACCCTTGAGTAATAAATACAAAACCAGAACGTGGCAATTTAGTGTTGCCTATATGTTCTAGTTTGAATTGAAATAGGAATAATAAAAAAATGCAGTTGATTCTGAATCAACTGCATTTTTTTATTGTGGTAGTTAACTTTAAGTATTACTCTGTTTTTTATTTAATTTGTTGTTTATCCTTTACTTCTCTTATTCAAAAATTAGAAATAAAGGAGCATTCTGAAAACACATTTGTCGGTCTTAGACCTAACACCCTTCAGTCCTAGACCGTTTTACACCTCACTTATACGCCTTAAAACAGGGGGTAATCCTAAAATAATGGAATTTAATCAGATGGATGGATTGTAAATGGTAACTTGTTTTTTAGAGAATATAGAACATAAAAAAGCTGCTTGAGAAATCAAACGTCAAGCAGCTTTATGTTATAAACTAAATACTAGTTAGTTCTTATCTTATTTTACTCTTCTTCAATGGGATGATAATCGCCATTTGCTTTGATGAGCTCTATGAGTTTTTCTACAGCCTCTTCTTGTGGAATGTTCTTTTCTACACAAGTTTTGCCCTTGTACAAACTGATTTTCCCTTTGCCTGCACCCACATAGCCATAATCAGCATCGGCCATTTCTCCGGGGCCATTTACTATACATCCCATAATACCAATTTTTAGGCCTTTAAGATGGCTTGTAGCTTCTTTTACTTGTTTAATTGTACTTTCCAGGTTGAATAGGGTTCTCCCACATCCGGGGCAGGAAATGTACTCTATGCGGCTGATGCGTAGCCGTCCTGCTTGTAAAATGCCAAAAGCTACACGGTCTACCTTATCAATTGGGACTTCCCCTTGATTGAAAACAAAAATGCCATCGCATAACCCATCAAAGATTAATGGTCCCATATCTACTGCAGCTTTAACCTGTAAATCTTCCTCTTGATCTTCATTATAGTGCTGAAAGAAAATAACGGGGTGGGTTAGTCCTTCGGCAAGTAGCTGGTGAACTAATGCTCTGTGTTCTCCCAAGCGATTGGGATGATTGCTTTGAGAGATGACTACAATTTCAGGGTGATTTTTCAGACATCGGATCACCTCTTCAGTAAGTCCCATATAGGGTGTGAAAAGAAATTTGAGTTCTGCATTACAATTATCAATTAAATCCAGTTGATTAAAGCTGAAAGCAGGCCAAGAGTTTGGTTCATTGTTCCATTGATTTCCATCAATAATATATTCTATATCGGTTGGTAGCCCTTGAGGAATTTCCTGACCCACATAGATATAGTCCGGTTTTAATTGAGTATCAATGATGACGTTATTCTCCATACGTTGGGTTAATACCACAGGAATGTTGGTTCCACCAATATTGCGTATGGCGTGTGTTTTACGTTTTTCAGGAGATAAATAGTTAAAGTCAGGATGAGTTATGCCCGGGATATAAGGAGAGTTAACTCGCTGTGCAACATAATTGACGAGTTTTTTTCCTACAGGAATCTCTACTTCAGGCGCTTCACTCAATGAAACCCGGAGTGTATCGCCTATGCCATCGGCTAGTAAAGCACCTATTCCCAATGCCGATTTGATGCGTCCATCTTCACCATCTCCGGCCTCAGTTACACCTAAATGGATAGGATAGTACATCTTTTCTTGTTCCATAGTATGAACCAAGAGACGTACAGATTGCACCATTACTACCGTATTGGATGCTTTGATGGAGATAACTACCTGATGGAAGTCTTGTTCCACACAAATACGCAGAAACTCCATACACGATTCAACAATTCCTGCCGGAGTGTCGCCGTAGCGAGACATAATGCGATCGGAAAGAGAACCATGGTTAACCCCAATGCGAATAGCTGTGTAGTTCTCTTTACAGATTTGCAGAAAAGGAATGAAACGTTCTTTTATTTTCTCTATCTCTTGTGCATATTCCTCATCGGTATATTCCAGATGCTTGAATGTTTTAGCAGCATCTACATAATTTCCCGGATTGATGCGTACCTTTTCTGCATAGTGAGCAGCCACTTCGGCTACTTTAGGGTTGAAATGAACATCAGCAACTAAAGGAGCCATATAATGCTGGCTCCTTAATTCTCTGTTTATGTTCATCAGATTGTTAGCTTCTTTAATGCCTTGTGTAGTTAAACGGACATATTCTCCCCCGGCATCTATAATTTTTTTTGCTTGCTCTACACAAGCTTCAGTATCTTGAGTAGAGGTGTTAGTCATTGATTGTAAGCGTATGGGGTTGTCAGCACCTAAAGGTGTTCCACCTATATACACTTCATTTGTAGATCGACGGGAGTAGTTAAATAAGTCCATTTAATTGCATTTATACTCGTAACTAACAGTTTTAAGCTCTTCGTTAGCTTTAGTGATTTTATCTTTTAATGTTTCCTTGTAACTGTGTAAACGTTCCGCTAATTCAGCATCTTTCAATGATATTATTTGGACTGCTAAAATCGCTGCATTTTGTGCCGCATTGATACCAACAGTTGCTACAGGAATACCCGGAGGCATTTGAACAATAGCTAAAAGAGCATCCATACCTTCTAAGGTAGATTTAATGGGGACACCAATTACGGGAAGTGTGGTTGATGCTGCAATAACACCCGGTAAATGAGCTGCCATACCGGCTGCTGCAATAATTACTTGAATTCCTCTTTCTTTGGCTTTAGTTGCAAAGAGCTCCACTGCTTCGGGTGTACGATGAGCAGAAAGAGCATTCATCTCGAAAGGAACTTGCAGTTCATTCAAAAAGTTGGCAGCCTTTTCCATTATAGGAAGATCAGAGGTGCTTCCCATAATGATACTAACAATAGGTTTCATTTGATATGCTGTTTATAGATTGATGATTTCCTTGTATTCAGCTGCACTTAACAGAGAGTCAAAATCTTCTTGATTGCTTGGTTCAACTTTAATAATCCAACCTTTACCATAAGGATCTTCATTTACCAATTCCGGTTCATCTTCAAGAGTTTCATTAACTTCAATTACTGTTCCTGAAATGGGTATAAACAAGTCTGAAACCGTTTTTACAACTTCAATGGTTCCAAAAATATCTCCTGCTTCTAACTCTTCGTCTAGAGTAGGGATATCAATAAACACAATGTCACCTAACTGATCTTGTGCATAATCTGTAATACCAATGTAAACCACATCACCTTCTACGCGAACCCACTCGTGTTCTTTTGTGTACTTTAAGTTTTCTGGAAATTGCATAATCGTTGTTTTTTATGATTTTATATTAAAAATACTTCATTATCATTATGTTAATAGTAGGGTTTAGCATTAAAAAAGCACAAATAATACCCAACATTAATCCTGTTAAGACTTCACCTAATGTGTGAAATCCTAGGATAATTCGTGCTGAACCAATAATCCCTCCTACAAAAATAGCTAAACAGAGCCACGATATGGTATAATAATCAAATAAAATATTAAAAGTTATGATTCCTGCTATTATGGCACCTATTCCAAACATATGTTCACTAATTCGCCATTTCAGATTGGTTATGGTAATTATGATGAGCCCCAATAAACTGGCTTGTATAATGCTGTTTAAGTACCAGGGAGTACGCATTCTGTACAGAATGATTAAACAAAACAGGTATGATAACGAGACTAGAATAAGAGGAATAAATCGTTTTTGCCTGTGATTCAATTCAATCATCGTGTAGTTATTAATATTACCAAAGATATAAATGGTTAATGCGGGCACTATGATGGTAAAAGTAAGCACTAGTCCCAAGACCATTAATTTGTATTGTTGTGGCATTAAGTTGAGATAGGTGAAATTAAAAAAGATAAGAAACACTAAAAAAGGGATGTAATAGGGAGTAAACACCCAAGATGTGATTCTAGAAAAAAGAATTAAACCGGTCTGTTTTTTATGTTTCAACGTCTCCATTATTTATTTTATACTTTTTCGTAGTCGTGCTACAGGGATACTTAGTTGTTGTCTATATTTTGCAACCGTTCTGCGAGCAATGGGATACCCCTGCTGATTGAGCAGATCGGTTAAAACATCATCCGTTAAAGGAGCTTGTTTGTCTTCTTCATCCACACATTTTTGAAGCGCTGCTTTTATTTCACGCACCGACATTTCCTCTCCATCTTTTGTGGTGTAAGCATCGTTAAAGAAAAATTTTAGAGAAAAAATACCGTGATTGGTTTGTACGTATTTACTATTGCTTACACGAGATATGGTTGAGATGTCATAGCCTGTTTTTTCAGCTATGTCTTTTAATATCATTGGACGTAGTTGAGCTTCGTCACCACTATAGAAAAAAGACTTTTGCCATTCCACAATAGCCTTCATGGTGGTCATTAATGTTTCTTGTCTTTGTTTGATGGCGTTGATAAACCCTTGAGCAGAATCCATTTTTTGCTTCATAAATAGCATGGCATCTTTGGATTCTTGACTTTGATTCTTCTTGTTGTGAATGTGTTCGTTCGCTAAGTTTTTGAAGCTTTGGCTAACTCTTAACTGAGGCGTGTTTTTATTGTTCAGTGTGATGTTTATTTCTCCCTCATCATACACTTCAACAATAAAATCTGGAGTAATAGACTGATTGTTTGCTCCGATGGTTTCACCAAGAGCTGCTCCGGGACGGGGATTGAGCTTGGTGACCTCTTTAACCACTTGGTCTAAATCTGATTCACTCCATCCAGTTTGCTCAATGATTTTACTCCAATGTTTCTTTGTAAATTCATCATAATACGAGGAAATCAACAGTCGTTTTTTCTCTTTGTAGAGTGAATCTTCTCCTCGGTTAATTTGTAGTAAAAGACACTCTTTTAAGTCGCGGGCACCCACTCCGGGAGGGTCGAATGACTGAATGATTTGCAGAATCTCTTCTAACTCTTTCTCCGATGTATCTACACCTGCGTAGATGGCCAACTCTTCATTGATGTGACTTAACGGTTTTCTTAGTAATCCGTCGTCATCTAAAGAACCAATAAGGTATTCTCCAATTTTACGTTGATGTTCGGTTATTTTTTGCTCTCCCAGTTGAGTTTGGAGTATGTCATAAAAAGAGGTGCTATCAGCAAAAGGAATCTCTTCTAAAGGGTCAGAATAGATTTGCTTTGATTCTTTTAGCTTATAATCCGGAATATCATCTTCAGTTAAGTAATCTTTCAATGCATCGTATTCAATGCTCTCACTGTGATCTGTCGATTCATTTTCGTCTAACCTATCTTCGTGATTCGTTTCTTCCCGACCTTCTTCCAAAGCAGGATTTTCCAGCAATTCAGCCCGTACACGTTCTTCAAGTTCAAGAGTTGGAAGTTCTATGAGTTTAACCAACATAATTTGTTGAGGCGACAAAGTTTGAATTTGTCGCTGAATTTGAGCTTGGGTTTGACGTGAGGTCTGTTTCATTCGGTATAACAATCAGTTATTATAGGTTGCTACAAAAATAGTGAATACTTCTTTAACTAAAAGGCTTTATGACTGAAAGATAATCACTCTAAGTTAAGGAATTATTTATATACTTTGGGTACCCGAAGAGGGCTATCTTATGAGAATAGTCACTTTACTCTTAATTCACCTTGTAAATATTTACAAAAGAGAACATACTCTGCCTGTAAAATCGCTTACTCTCTCTTTTTTTAGCTAATTTTGTAAGTCAATGAATCAATATGTAGATGTTATATTACCCTTGCCTTTGGCACAGAAGTTTACCTATGTTTTGCCGGAGGAATATGCCAATCAAGTTTCGGTTGGGTCGAGGGTTGTTGTGCCTTTTGGACGAAAAAAATATTATACAGGTCTTGTAGTAGATGTTTATAATACCTACAAGGGAACATTTAAGTTAAAAGCCATTCATTTGGTTTTAGACTCGCAACCCATCATTTTTCCCTATCAGCTTGATTTGTGGAAATGGATTTCATCGTATTATATGTGTTCCATAGGCGATGTCTATAAAGCCGCTTTGCCTTCGGGGTTAAAGATAGAAAGTGAAACCTGGTTGGAGTTAAATGCGGATTATATTGAAGAAGAATCGTTATCTGCCGAAGAAAATAAACTCTTGGATTTGTTGCATCAGGAACCGAAACAACGCATCAGTAAGATAGAGAGTCAATGGGAATTGCCTCACCTTTTTCAGGTAATAGAGCATTTAATAGCCAAAAAAGCCATTCGTTTACGCGAAGAATTGCAATATAACTACCGTCCCAAGACAGATACTTATGTTTTTTTAAGTGATGTTTGGACTAATGAATCGCAATTGAAGTTATTAGTAAATAGTTTGAAGGGCTCCCCTAAGCAATTGGAACTTCTAATGAAATTTGTTGAGTTATCTCAATTGTTTCAGCAAAAGAAAGCATATCCCATCTCTCGCAAACAGTTGTTGGAAACTACTCAAATATCTCCCTCCATATGTAAGGCTTTGGTAGATAAAGGGGTGTTTACATTGCAGGAAGTGGAAGTTGGACGTTTGGAGCTAGAGGAGAAAGAGGTGGAACCTTTTCACGCATTGAATTTTTTTCAGCAACAAGCATTCAATCAGATAGAAAATGAATTCAAAGAAAAAGAGGTCTGTTTATTGCATGGAGTTACATCTAGTGGAAAAACAGAAATATACATCCATTTGATTCAAAAAGCACTCAAAGAAGGTAAACAGGTACTCTACCTATTACCCGAAATTGCTTTAACCACGCAAATAACACAACGATTGCAACGAGTTTTTGGCAATCAGCTGGGCGTTTATCATTCCAAGTGTTCAGATACTGAGCGGGTAGAGATATGGAAAAAACAACTTTCCGATACCCCTTATCAGGTAATATTGGGTGTCCGGTCGTCTATCTTTCTTCCCTTTCAACATTTAGGGTTAATCATTATAGATGAAGAGCACGAGTCAACCTATAAACAACAAGACCCAGCTCCTCGTTACCACGCTCGGAATACAGCTTTAGTCTTGGCCTCTATGCTTAAGGTGAAAACCGTTTTAGGAACAGCTACACCTGCCATAGAGACTTGGTTTAATGCAACTTCAGGAAAGTATGGTTTAGTTCAGCTGAATGAACGCTACAAAGAAATCCAACTTCCGGAGATTGTTCCGGTAGACATTTACGAGTTGCAACGGAAAAAAAGAATGGTGGGGCAGTTTTCTCCTCTTCTTTTATCCGAAATTGAAGAGGCTTTACAAAATAAAGAGCAAGTCATTTTATTTCAAAATCGCAGAGGGTTTGCTCCTATGTTAGAGTGTAAAACCTGTGGATGGGTACCTAAATGCGAACATTGTGATGTGAGTCTGACTTATCATAAAGGAATGCGTCAATTGGCGTGTCATTATTGCGGTTCGGTTTATTCCATCCCTTCTGCCTGTCCGGCTTGTGAAGAAACAGACCTGCGTTACAGAGGGTTTGGAACAGAGAAAGTAGAAGATGATATTCGAAAACTCTTTCCCGAGGTATCTGTGGGCCGTATGGATTTAGATACCACACGAAATAAAAATGCGTATGAGCAGATAATCTCTGATTTTGAGCAAGGTAAAACACAAATATTAATAGGTACGCAAATGGTATCAAAAGGATTGGATTTTGACCATGTGCGTGTGGTAGGTATTTTAAATGCGGATACTTTGTTGAATTATCCCGATTTCAGATCGTATGAAAGGGCCTTTCAGCTGATGGCTCAAGTTGCAGGAAGAGCAGGGAGAAAAGGGAAAAGAGGGCGTGTCATTTTACAAACACGTAGCATTGAGCATCCCATTATACCTCAAGTGATGGGGAATGACTATGAGGGAATGGTAAATAATCAACTCCTTGAACGAAAATTGTTTCGCTATCCTCCTTATTATCGTTTAATCTATATCTACTTGCGTCATCAAAATGAGCAGTTATTAAAAAAGATGGCTCAACTCTTTGCTTTTGAATTGAATCAAACATTTGGTGCAAGGGTGTTAGGACCAAGTGAACCTCCTGTGGCTCGTGTACAGCGATTGTATATTCAGCATATAGTACTAAAAGTTGAGAACGAATCGTCCATTCAGCAAGCCATGAAATTACTCCATCAAACAGAGCAACGATTACTTAAAGAAACCAGCTTTCGTTCCATCCAGATTCATTATGATGTAGATCCGATGTAAGAAGATTAAAAGACTTTGTTCTCTTTCAATTCCTCGAAAGTGGTTATCTCGTTGTTGAAGTTTAATATTTTTTGCTCATTGGGGTAATCGGTATGGCTAATAAATTTAGCCGTATGTTTTTTCTCCTTCAATTCAACTCCCATTAATTCAGCCATTAAGAACAGAAAGTCATTGCTGTATCTGGAATGAGTAATGTATTCATTTTCAGTAATATCACTTCCCCAAATCAATAAAGGTACGTTGTAGCACTCTTTGTATTGGTCACTGTGTTTAATGCAGTAGTCATTGTTTATTTTATCTTTCACCATAGATAAACCATGATCTGAGAAATAGACAAGAGAAAAAGACTTTCCTGAATT
>CAZOVL010000031.1:0-28242 GCA_964583185.1 uncultured Bacteroides sp.
AAAATAAATTCAACAAATACTCAAAAGTGACTTTATACAAGGATAACTCCATCGAATCATATTTCTCCTAAAAGCTACAAAAAATAATTCACTTACTATTTTAAGCAATTGCTTCTTGGTCTGTCATTCTTTCTTAAAACACAATCCATTTTATTACTTCACTTTTTCGCAACCTCACTCTACCATTAACAGAAAGGACTATTAATGAACTCTCAAAGATAGCAATTTACAATTAATACCAAACAATACCTCTATCAAATCTGTCTATATGCAAATAAACATACCTGCATTCATGCAACTAAGAGACTTATCACCGTACTTTTCCACACTTTCGATTAATTGATTAACGATTCTGTTCACCATCTGCCGCCGGTACACAACACTATCCTCATTATTCTGTGTTTTATCAACCTGAGTTCGATTAATCTTTCTTACTGATTTACAATGAAATAAGGCAATACTTTCGTATGTTTAAGCAGCTGATTCTTAATTATATAACGAAAAGATTGCCTTATGATTTGTTTTGATAAAGTTCCTGAAATTTATTGTCTGTTGGTGAGTTTTGTATAACTTTTGAAGTTCAAACCTCTTGATTTCAATCAATAAGCTACTTTTTAATCATTAATTAGCACAAATAAAATTAGGTACAAAGAATTGTTACGGCTCGTTAAAGGTTATCTTTGTTCTGATTCTACTTAATGTCTCTGGTGTTACATTAATAAAAGAAGCTATATCTTTTAATGTAGCCACATTCAATATGTCCGGATGCATTTTTATTAATTTCTGATATCGTTGTTCTGCCGTATCGCAATACATAGACAATAAACGATTGTAAATATCAATTAAAAAGGTTCTGGAAATATCTTTAATGAGCGTGTTTTCTATTTCTTTAATATCATTGTAAGATACAGAATATATAACACTATCCACAATAGCCTGAGCATCGGTAATAGCTAATGAATCAAAAAGTTGATCTGAATAGTATTCAAGAAAAGAAGGAAGATCTGCAATAAAATCATTGGCAAAACTAAAACCTACAGTTTTCATTTCTCCTTTGGATGTATAGTTGATGTATTTAACCCCTCCGGTTTCTATAAATCCAAAAATATTTTTGGAGCTTCCTTTTCTGATAATGTATTCTCCTTTTTTGAAGGTTTTTTTTGCTCCTTTATCAACACAAAGTTGTTTCAGTTGATTTATGTTTTTGATTTCCAGGTATTTGTTGAATTTAAGTTCTTGTTCCATAGTACATAGTAAATTGATATTCAGATTGCTAATCTAATTCAGCAGTAAGCACATAATTTATAAGATTTATATATATACAAAATAAAGTAAAATTACTCTAATAACCGGTAAAATAAAGAATCTTTTATTTTTTTGAATTTTCAATTTATCCACATAAAAAAAGGTAGAACTAATACAGTCCTACCTTTTCTATATAAATCTATAAAAGTTGATTATACAATTCCGGAGAATCCCATAAATGCCATAGCTAGTAAACCAGCTGTGATTAATGCAATGGGAGTTCCTTGCATACCTTTAGGTATATTCGACAATCCCATTTGTTCACGAATACCGGCAAATAAAATTAAAGCCAATGCAAACCCTAAAGCGGTAGAGAAAGCATAAACTACTCCTGTTAACAGGTTATAGTCTTTTTGTATTACTAAAATAGCAACTCCTAAAATACAACAGTTGGTAGTAATTAAAGGCAAGAAAACCCCTAATGCCTGATACAATGCAGGAGATACTTTTTTCAAAATGATCTCTACCATTTGAACCAATCCGGCAATAACTAGAATGAAAGCGATGGTTTGCAAATAACCTAATCCAAAAGCATCCAATACAAACTTTTGAAGTAAAAAGGTTACTATTGTTGCTAATGTTAATACAAAGGCAACAGCAGCTCCCATTCCTACTGCAGTTTCCACCTTTTTAGAAACACCTAAGAAAGGACAAATTCCTAAAAATTGTGACAACACAATGTTGTTCACAAAAATAGCCGATATAAATATTAATATATATTCCATAGTTCTTTAGATTAAGCTTTTTTGAAGCGATTAATAATAGCGATTAAATAACCTAAAGCTATAAACGCTCCCGGAGCTAATACAAATAGTAACATTCCATATTGTTCAGAGTAAATAGTTATATCAAACACTTTACCTGTACCTAATAATTCTCTTACAGCACCTAACATAGTTAAAGCAAGGGTAAACCCTAATCCCATACCTAATCCATCGAACAATGAAGATAAAGGGGAGTTTTTAGCTGCAAAAGATTCTGCACGACCTAAAACAATACAGTTAACTACAATCAAAGGAATAAACAAACCTAATGTAGCAAATAAGTCCGGAACGTAGGCCTGCATAACCATTTGCAGTAACGTTACGAAAGATGCAATAATTACGATATACGAAGGGATACGAACCATATCGGGTATTAAGTTTTTCACCAATGAAATAACTACATTGGAACAAACTAATACAAAGAGTGTGGCTAACCCCATACCTAATCCGTTAATTGCCGAAGATGTTGTACCCAAGGTAGGACACATTCCCAAGAGGAGTACAAAGATGGGATTCTCTTTAATAATCCCGTTCATCAATACTTTAAAATTATTCATAATATGACTCCTTTTAATTTATTTCTGTTGTTTCATCGGGAACTAAATTAGTAGCACCTGATGTTTGATCTACTTCACCCTCTAAATAAGCTTTGTATGCTGCATTTACCGCGTTCAAAAATGCCCGTGTAGTAATGGTAGAAGCAGTAATGGAGTTTACTTCACCTCCATCTTTATCTACCGATAAGGTTTTTTCTCCCGGGTTCTTTCCAATGATATCCCCCGGTTCACCTTTTTTAAACCATACATCGGCTTTTGATCCTAATCCCGGAGTTTCAGTATGAGCTAAAAGAGAGTAGTTATATATGTTTCCATTTTCATCGAAACCTACTAGTATTTTCATCTCTCCACCAAAACCCAAAGAAGCAGATTGTACCGCAGTACCCACCCATTTACCTTCTTTTTTAGCCGGATATATAATGAAATCTACCACTTGAGTTTCTCCTTGAGATTTAAAAATAGTGTCGCTATCTTCTACCGGATTATTATCAAACTCAGGAACCACACTCATTAAAGCCTCATTTAATATTTTCATATTGGCTTGTGCTATAGGTTCTTTGGTAACCTCATTGAAATAAGCTAAGATTGCTACTGCAAGTGCAGTTACCCCTGTTAAAACTAACAGCATATTCTTTAATGATGATTCTAATTTTTTCATTTTTTCTTAGCTACCTCCCCAAAGCGTTTAGGTTTAAAATAGGTGTTAATTAATGGCGTAAATGCATTCATTATAAGAATTGCAAAAGACATACCTTCAGGATATGCACCAAACTGACGAATAACAATGGTTAAGAAACCTATAGAGACTCCATATATAATCATTCCTTTAGGCGTCATAGGAGATGTAACATAATCTGTAGCCATAAATATAGCTCCTAATAACAGTCCTCCTGTTAAAAGATGAACCACAGGAGAAGCATAGACTGAAGGATTAGCTAAATGCATAGCTCCGGCAATTACAAACACAGTACCTAATATGGAAACAGGAACGTGCCAAGTAATTATTTTTCTCCATAACATATAAATCAATCCAATAATTAAGGCTAATGCACTTACTTCACCCAACGAACCGGGATTATTACCTAGTAATAGTGTAAAAGCATCGGGTAGCTGATCTAGAGAAGCACCGGGAGCTCCGTTTATTATTCCTTTCATTAGAGCCAATGGAGTTGCACCTGTAGTTGCATCAGTGTATGACATCAATTGCCCCACTTCCGGCCAAGAAGTCATTTGCACAGGAAAAGATAACAACAAAAACACACGACCGGCTAATGCAGGATTAAAAGGGTTGTTTCCTAACCCTCCAAAAGACATCTTCCCTACTCCAATAGCAAAGAAAGCCCCTAAAATAATTATCCATAAGGGTAAATTTGAGGGCAAGTTAAAGGCCAACAATACTCCGGTTATTATGGCAGAGCCATCTAAAATGGTTAGTTGTTCTTTCTTCATTAAGAACTTACAAATAGCCCATTCAAAGAAAACACAAGCTAAAACAGAAGTTGCTGTAACGATAAATGCTCCTAAACCAAAAAAGATTAAAGAAACGATAAAAGCAGGTATGAGAGCGATTAACACTCCATACATATTTTTCTGAACACTATCTCCCCCGTGAATGTGAGGAGATAAGGAAACGGTTAATTTATTACTCATATTCTTCATTTTATTTTGCTTGACGTCCACGAATCATTCCTCCCACTTTGTCTTTTCCTAATCTGCAATAATCAAGTAGTGGACGATTTGCAGGACACGTAAATTGACAAGAGCCACACTCTATACAATCCATTATGCATTCATTCTCCATACGTTCAAAATCTCCTTGTTCAGCTACTGCAGCTAATAAGTAGGGCTCAAGTCCCATAGGACATACAGAAACGCACTTTGCACAACGAATACAATCTTGGCTTTGTCCTCTTCTCGTTTCTTTCTTTGTAAAAATTAAAACTCCGGAAGTTCCTTTTACAGTAGGAATATCTGTTGAAACCAACGCTTTACCCATCATTGGACCTCCTGATACAATTTTACCCGTATCATCAGGAATTCCCCCGGCTACATCAATTAATTGTTGGATGGGAGTACCTATGCGTACCTTTAAATTGGATGGCTTTGCTACCGACTTTCCTGTAACTGTTACGATACGCTCAAACAAAGGTTTGTTTTTTTGAACTGCTTCATATACAGCAAATACTGTAGCTACATTTTGTACAATTGAACCCGTTGTTATGGGTAACTTGCCACTAGCTACTTGTCGTTTGGTTATTGCTTCAATCAATTGTTTCTCTCCACCTTGTGGATATCTTACTTTCAAACCAATGATTTCAATCCCGGCATAATCGGCAGCCACCTTTGTCATTATTTCAATGGCATCGGGTTTATTATTTTCTATACCTATAAATGCTTTGTTCACTTTAGCTGCTTTCATTAAGATAGCAACACCTACCATAATTTCTTCTGCTTTCTCCAGCATTAACTGATGGTCAGCTGTTAAATAGGGTTCACACTCCACTGCATTCACTATGATGCATTCAGCTTTCATAGAAGGTGGAGGGGTTAGTTTTACTTGTGTTGGAAAACAAGCACCACCTAAACCAACGATACCTGCATCTCCTATTTTTTGAGTAATCTCTTCAGGAGAAAAGCTGCATTCTTTCACCAATTCTTCTGAACGATCAATGGATTCTTCCCATTCATCCCCATCAACATTTATAATAATGGCTTCTTTAGGATAACCACTGGCATCTATAACTGTATCTACTTTAAATACTTTACCACTTACAGAAGAGTGTATTGCAGCAGAAATAAAACCTGCTGGTTCTGCAATCTTAGTTCCTACCTTTACTTCATCCCCACGTTTCACTATTGCTTTTGCCGGAGCACCAATGTGTTGGCTCAACATTATGGTTACTTGCTTTGGAATTTCAAGACCTGTAATGGGTTGATGAGCAGACAGTTTATTCTCTTTTGGATGTACTCCACCTCTTGAAAATGTCTTTAACATAGAGTTATAATATTATTTCTTAAGTTTAACTTTACTATTATTCTGTTGCACTAGAAGTTTGTTGTTCTTCACTTTTAGGAGCACTCTCCTGCTTTTTTACAACAACTTTTTCACTAGTACTTTTTTCCTCTTGCTTAACCTCTTCCTTTTTAACACGAGGTTTTTTAGGAGGAAAATTTACTTCTATGATAGCATTTTGAGGACAAACATCCACACATTTACGACAGATTTTACATTTGTCGTAATCAATATATGCTAATTTATTTTTGATGACAATCGCATCAAAAGAACAAGCTTTTACACAAATACCACAACCTATACAACTAACCTCACAAGCTTTGCGGGCAACAGGTCCTTTATCTTCATTCATACAAGACACATAAACCCTCCTTGATTTAGGTCCTTTAGCACGAAGTTCAATAATGGAGTGTGGGCAAGCTGTTACACACGCATTACAAGCAGTACATTTTTCTTCATCTACCTCGGGTAAACCGGTCTCTGGATTTATAAAAATGGCATCGAACTTACAAACATCAACACAGTCACCAAAGCCTAAACAACCATACGAGCACGCTGTTTCACCTCCATATAGAGAAGAAGCTATGGCACAGTTTTTTGCTCCGTCATAATCATTTGTTTTAGGTCTGTTTTCGCAAGTTCCATTACAGCGTACAACAGCTACTTTAGGATCTTTTACTTCAGCATCCAACCCTAAAATAGAGGCCACTTGAGCCATTACTTTAGGTCCTCCGGGAGGACAATTTAAGTCTTCTAAAGAGTCTGCTTCAACGCAAGCGGAAGCAAAAGCACTACATCCGGGGAAGCCACATCCACCGCAATTTGCTTGAGGCAATGCTTCTGCAACTTTTTCAATCCGTGGATCTTCATAAACGGCAAACTTTTTAGAGGTACCATAAAGTATAAGAGCAATGACAAGTGCTATTACACCTAACGATACTACCGCGATTAGAATCACATTCATACATTTATTAATTTATAGGTTTTATAGTAAATGAAAATTTGTTTTTCATAAAGCTTTGATTGAACCATAGCCATATATAATAAGGTACTAGCGTACCTAACGCAATCAAAGCGGCAATTAATTCATTGTCAATCCAAGTTGTTAACGCAAACAAGGAGATTACAACCAAAAAAAATGGAAATACAAAAGCCCATAAAACAGCTTGCATTCCCATAGATACGGTGCCTGTAACCCACACCCTATCGCCTATTTGATAATTATCCGAAGGACAATTTACTTCTATTATTTTTTCTTTACTTTCTGCAGAAGAACACATACCTTTTGCACTACATGATGCACAGGCAGTAGTTTGGATTATTTGTACAAAGACTTTTCCATTCTCTATGTTCTCCACAGTACCAGCGTGTTGTATTTCTTTTGTCATTTTGTAAAGTCCATATTACAAATCAAGACAAATTTAATCATAATTTGTAAATTAAAAACTATTAAGTCTGCATTAATATCTAATAATTATTAAAATAACCAGGCCGGATATTGTGAAATATTAACAACTCTTATTTTAAGCTCTTAAACCAAGAATATAGCTATTTTTAATCGGTCCTAGACCGAAGCCTTGTCGGTCTAGGACTGAAGGGTGCTCGGTCTAGGACCGAAGGGCCTTAGGTCTAAGACCGCTTATTTCCATCAATTGAAGTAAAAAAAATCGACATAAAAAAAGCACCTTAAAGGGTTATTTCTTAAAGGTGCTTTCTCTAATAATTATATATCAATGGAGCTTACAAAAAACTACCATCTGTAATTCAGACCAAAACTCAACAGTTCTTGCAATTGGAAATAATTTTTATCGTTTACACGTTTTGCTCCATCGTCGAAACGGGCATGGATAAAGAGTCGAGTGGACAGATATCTATTTAACACAAAATCAATTGAGTTCTCCCACTCTGCTTCAACCTTTTCATAGTTCGTAAAATAATACAATCGGGTGTCAAACTTAATCGATGAAATAATATTCCATGAAAAACGAATATCTACTTTGGAACCAATATCGTGCAACACCTTGTCTCCTTTTTCCAAACCAAATTGTGTTTCATCCACATCTTTATTTCCTACATACCTTAAGTTATATGATCCGGGAGAGATAATGGCTGAAAGATTAACTTTTTTATTCTTAAACTTATAGTCCATACCCAGATTCAGGGATAAGTTGGCAGGTGCTAAGAAAGATGAAACCTTTTCATCGGAGTTTTTCTTATAATTGGTAAAAAACTGCGTATTAAACTCAGCAGAAAAAGTATAATACCAGTTAGTAATTGCCTTAATACCTAATTTACTGGTTAATCGTAAGAGGTCGGTATTGATTCTGTACTTCCGAACGGTATCAGAAGAAATGGTGTTAAATCCAACTTTCCCCTCAAACATTCCTTCGTACTCCACTTTCTTCTGATCATTATACTTCAACACCAACTTAAGTTGTCCATTTAACGAATTGGTACTCTCTCCTCCTTTATGCCAGTTTTCAGAAATGTAATTCTGAGATAACTGAAAAGAACCCATACCTTCTGTAGACCACCAATTTGGCTTTCTTAATAGTAATTGGGGGTCATCATATTTAAATTTAGTCTCATCGGGCTCGGGTTCAAACAACTTTAATATAGGTGTTTTTAGTGTTTCTTTTTCCGCAGTAACATATTCGTACTGAACAGTATAACCCATAATCTGATCTTCCGACTTTTGAACATACTGAGGATAATCCGTATACAATGCTAAAAGAGCTTTGTTTACAAACTCATCTGCACGTTTAAAGCTCGTAAACTTCAAGGTATCAAAAGGTAAAAAATCGGAAGCGGAATATTGAATGGTTTTTTCTTTTTCAAAGTGCCAATCTACATTGGAGTATTCTCCCATTGCGGAACGATAGTAGGTAATGGGGATAAATAGTTTATAATAATTAGGATCAGATTTAATATACCTGGCAGGAACTGAGTCATGATTTAAATAATCTAACTGTCCAATGTATTTATTATAAAGATAAGAAACTGTATCTATACGTACTCTACCATGATCATCTCGATCTAATCGTAAGAAAAAATGCTCCTTCATTAAAGGAGGTAAATCTTGTTTAATTGCATGCCTTACCTGATTATCCAATGTCTGTGTGTCAGCATTTTGCCCCACAACAAATTGACAAGAGATAATCAAAAGAAAAAGAATTAAAAAACAACTTCTCATAAGGTTATAATATAACATAATTACTTTTATAGTTACCCAATAAGCAACTATTAAGACAAACATAATTAACACATTTTCCAATCGAGGAATTATGTTGCAAACATAGGTAAAGGTATAGAAAAAAGAAGCTTTATACAAAGGATTAATTCTCTAAATTCCAATTTTATCATTTTGTTTATAATATTAAGTTCGTTTCTTCTTTTTTTTAATAACTTTGTGAGTTTGATATTAGTTTAGCTTAAGATAATTCCAGATCAATAGAAAAATATAAAATATACACTTTTTATGAGAGAAACAAAATATATTTTCGTAACAGGAGGGGTTGCATCTTCATTAGGTAAAGGAATCATATCTTCATCAATAGGTAAGTTGCTGCAAGCCAGAGGTTATAGGGTTACAATACAAAAATTCGACCCTTATATAAACATAAACCCAGGTACTCTTAACCCTTACGAACATGGTGAATGTTATGTAACAGTAGATGGGCACGAAGCAGACTTGGACTTAGGACATTATGAGCGTTTTTTAGGAATTCAAGTAACTAAAGCAAACAACATAACCACCGGTAGAATATATAAAAGTGTAATTGATAAAGAAAGACGTGGAGATTACTTAGGTAAAACCGTTCAAGTGGTTCCTCATATTACAGATGAAATAAAACGCAACATTAAACTCTTGGGGAAAAAAGAGAATTTTGATTTTGTTATTACTGAAATTGGAGGAACGGTTGGAGATATTGAATCTCTTCCTTACATAGAAAGTATACGTCAGCTTAAATGGGAATTAGGGAAAAATGCTATTTCTGTACACCTTACTTATATACCCTATTTAGCGGCAGCTAATGAATTAAAAACAAAACCAACTCAACACTCAGTAAAAGAACTTCAATCGTTAGGAGTACAACCTGATATTTTAGTTTTAAGAGCTGAACACAATCTTTCCTTGGAATTAAGAAAGAAGGTGGCTCTTTTCTGTAATGTCAATGTAAACTCTGTGGTTCAATCCATAGATGCTCCTACAATATATGAGGTACCTCTTTTAATGCAAGAACAAGGTTTAGATGAAACAATTCTATCTAAATTAGATATGCCTATTGGTGAAACTCCGGAATTAAAACCCTGGCGTTGTTTCTTAGATAGAAGAACCAATGCAACAGAGGTTGTAACTATTGGGTTAGTTGGAAAATATGTTGAGCTTCCGGATGCCTATAAATCCATATTAGAGGCACTCACTCAAGCATCTACTTACAACGACAGAAAGGTAGAGGTTGAATTCATCCATTCTGAAAGCATTACTTCTGAAAACATAGAAGAAAAACTGAAAGGTTTGGATGGCATTATTATTTGTCCCGGATTTGGTATTCGTGGAATTTCCGGCAAACATATTACTGCTGAATATGCTCGTACTCACGATATTCCAACTTTTGGAATTGGTTTAGGTATGCAGTGTATGGTAGTGGAATATGCTAGAAACGTTTTGGGTATGGAAGATGCTAATTCAACTGAAATGGATGAAAAAACATCTCATAATGTAATTGACATTATGGAAGAACAGAAATCTATTTTGGGAACAAATGGTACGATGCGTTTGGGAGCTTATGAATGTATGATAAAGAAAAATTCCAGAGCATATCAGGCATATCAAAAAGAACATGTTCAGGAAAGACATAGACATCGCTACGAATTTAATAATGAATTTAAATCTGATTTTGAAAAAGCAGGAATGGTTTTTTCCGGTATAAACCCAGAATCTGATCTAGTTGAAATCATTGAATTACCTACAAACAAATGGTACATCGGAGTATCTTTTCACCCTGAGTTTGGAAGTACGGTGCTTAATACACATCCCCTATTTTTAGATTTTATAAAAACGATTATACAAAAATAAAAACATAAACACATTTTTTGAGATGGATAAAAACACCATAACAGGTTTAGTGCTGATTGGGCTGCTATTAATTGGGTTTAGTTGGTTTAGTCAACCTAGCAAAGAGCAACAGGAAGCCATGCAACGCTACAATGACTCTATTGCTCTTATTCAGCAAGAGGAAAATGCATTAAAAGCCAAACAAGAGGCTGCTTTAGCTAATGAAGTAAAAGTAACAAAGATAGACTCTACTTCTCTTTTCTTTTCAGCTACTGAAGGAGAGAACAAAATAGTTTCTTTAGAGAATAAAGTAATGAAAGTTATGCTTTCAAGTAAAGGAGGAAGAATATCTTCTGTTGTTTTGAAAGATTATAACGATCAAGAGGGTAATCAATTGGAGCTTTTTGACGAAAAAGATTCTCATTTAAACTTCAACTTCTATAATGTTAATGAAGCAATTCAAACTCAAGATTACTTTTTTACTCCTATTCTTGAAGGTGATAATAAAGTGACTATGCGTTTATCTGTTGATGCAGAGAGCCATATTGATTTCATTTATGAATTGAGTGATGAAACTTACTTGGTGGATTTCAAAATCCAAGCTCAAGGCATGCAAGACAAGCTAGCTGCTACAAATTATGTGGATATCAATTGGAAAGAACACGCTCGTCAGTTGGAACAAGGTGGATCATTTGAACAAAGATTATCCCGATTGACTTACAAGATATACCAATCTAAAACAAAAGATTTATCACCTGCTAAAGATGATAAAAAAGAGGTGGAGGAAAAACTTAATTGGATTGCATTTAAAAACCGTTTTTTCTCTTCTGTATTTATAACCGATCAGGGATTTGAAAAAAGTATTCTCGACTCCAAAGCTGAACCACAAGGAGCCGACTATGTAAAAGACTATTCAGCTGAAATGAATACATTCTTTGATCCTACAGGTCAGAACCCTACCCTAATGCATTTTTATTTTGGTCCTAATCATTACAAAACGCTTCGGGCATTGGACAGTGGAAAGGCACGAGTTGATC
Source organism: uncultured Bacteroides sp. (assembly GCA_964583185.1). Classification (GTDB taxonomy): domain Bacteria; phylum Bacteroidota; class Bacteroidia; order Bacteroidales; family Bacteroidaceae; genus Bacteroides_E. The sequence goes on from CAZOVL010000031.1 coordinate 11,736, forward strand.
AATGGGATCTAGATCGTTTGGTTTATTTGGGATGGCCCATTTTACGTTGGGTAAACCAACTGTTCACCATTAATATCTTCGATTGGTTATCCGGATGGGGTTTAAGTATGGGAATGGTTCTTCTTTTCATGACCATTATTGTGAAATTAGTAGTCTTTCCAGCCACTTGGAAAACATTTATGTCTTCCACAAGAATGAGGGTTTTAAAACCGGAAATAGACAAGATTAATGCTAAATACCCGGATCAAGAGGATGCAATGAAAAAGCAACAAGAGGTAATGGCACTCTATAGTCAGTACGGAGTAAGTCCTATGGGTGGATGTTTGCCTATGTTATTGCAATTCCCCATTTTAATGGCTTTGTTTATGTTTGTGCCAAGTGCCATAGAACTTCGTCAAGAGAGTTTCTTGTGGGCAACCGATTTATCAACTTATGACTCTTTTATTAATTTACCTTTTAATATTCCATTTATGGGAAGTCACATTAGTTTATTCTGTTTATTGATGACTGTGACTAATATATTAAACACAAAATTCACAATGGCACAACAAGATACAGGAGCACAAGCTCAAATGCCTGCTATGAAATGGATGATGTATCTAATGCCTGTAATGTTTTTATTTATATTGAATAGTTTCCCTTCCGGATTGACTTACTATTACTTCTTATCTACTTTAATTAGTATTATTACCACCTTAGTACTTAAAAAAGTTATTGATGAAGATAAGGTATTAGCAGAATTAGAGGCAAAAAAATCAACAGAGAAAAAATCGTCTGGCTTTGCTGCCCGATTAGCTGCTATGCAAGAACAACAAGAAGAGTTGTTGAAAAAACAAAAAGAGAAAAGGAAAAAATAAGCCTAATTATATAAATCATAAAAAAGTCCAATAACTATAGAGTATTGGACTTTTTTTATGATTTGTTTTTGCTTGTTTATTCAATCTCTTTCCAAAGAATATAGAGATTAGCAGTTATAACACTCTTAAAAAAGAAAAAGAGTGTAGATAAAATATCGTTTAAGATTCAGCCTTTATGTTTTGCTCCATCTTTTTAATGTAGGAAAAAACTCTTTCATTTTATTAATAGCCGCTTCTCTATTAATCTTATTATCAGAACCCACATTAAAACGATCAAAGAAAGAAACGCAATGTGAAATCATTTCGTCCATAGTACAAAGTATCGTAAACTTTCCTTTATGAAAACAGTAGGTGCAATATTCTTGATTTAGGCTTTCATCTGCATTTGTTCCTTTCAATTCATCCGAATCAATAGGCATACCACAACTTTGACATAAATTCATAGCTTAATGAGTTTGGGGTTATTCTTCTAGTTGTAATTTAGCATTTCTTTTACATTTATACTAAAGAAATATTAATTATTTTCATTTGTCCAATCATTTTCAACTACTTCTTCCTTGCTTTATCTTCAGTGCAGACCAAACAACAGAATTGTGCCCATCTGAAAGATCTTTATGTTAGAGAATATTGCCTTTTTATTGTATTTTTGTCGAGAAATAGAATTTTACATTATGATATATCCTTCCAACTTTGAACAAAAAATAGAATTTGATCAAATTAGACAGCTACTAAAAAATAAGTGTCTTAGTTCCTTGGGAGAAGAAAGTGTAGATAACCTAACATTTTCCTCAGACTTTGAAACTATATTTAAGCAAATTCAACAAACCAATGAGTTTGTCTCCATACTACGTGAAGAGTCGAGCTTTCCGGATCAATATTTTTATGATATTCGTCCATCTTTAAAAAGAATACGCATTGAAGGATTATATTTAAACGAGCAAGAGTTATTTGATTTTTGTAGATCGTTGCAAACCATTCAAGATATACTTTCTTTCTTTCAAAAAGCTGTAAATGAAGAAGCAAGCCCATCGTATCCCTTTTTAATGGAGCTTACAGAATCAGTGGCTACATTTCCACAACTCATCAAAGCCATCCATTCCATATTAGATAAATACGGAAAAATCAAAGATACTGCGTCTGTTGAACTAGCACGTATAAGAAGAGAGTTAGCCAATACAACAAACAGTATATCACACTCGTTAGAGCGTATCTTACGTTCTGCTCAAGCAGATGGTTTTGTGGAGAAAGATGTTACTCCTACTATGCGCGATGGCCGGTTAGTGATTCCTGTGCTACCCGGATTAAAAAGAAAAATAAAAGGTATAGTGCACGATGAATCAGCCAGTGGACGTACAGTATATATTGAGCCGTCTAGTGTGGTTGAAGCAAACAACAAAGTGCGTGAACTTGAAAATGAAGAACGAAAGGAAATCATACGTATCCTTGTTAATTTTTCAGATAGAATCAAGCCATATATTCCCGATTTAATTAATTCTTATCAGTTCCTTTCAGTTATTGATTTTATTAGAGCTAAAGGCCTATTTGCTATTGAAACAGAAAGCATTGCCCCCACTCTAGAGAATAAACAGTTGATAGAGTGGAACCAAGCCATACACCCCTTACTAGCTAAATCTCTAGCTAAAAACAACAGAAAGGTTGTACCCTTAGATATAGTATTAAATAAACAACAGCGTATCTTATTAATATCCGGACCTAACGCAGGAGGGAAATCAGTCTGCTTAAAAACAGTGGGGTTATTGCAATATATGCTTCAGTGTGGCCTCTTAATTCCGGTACACGAAAGTAGTTCTGCAGGAATATTTGAATCTTTATTTATTGATATTGGCGATGAACAATCTATTGAGGACGATTTAAGCACCTATTCTTCTCACCTTACCAATATGAAGATTATGTTAAGAAAGACTACACCGGAAAGTCTAATTTTAATTGATGAGTTTGGAGGTGGTACAGAACCACAAATTGGTGGAGCAATTGCTCAAGCCATTCTTAAACGCCTGAATGAACGGGAAACTTTTGGAGTTATCACTACACACTATCAAAATTTGAAGTTTTTTGCTGAAGATAATGAAGGAATTGTAAATGGCGCCATGCTGTATGACAGGCATCGTATGGAGGCTCTTTATCAATTACAGATTGGAAATCCGGGTAGTTCGTTTGCCGTAGAAATAGCACGAAAAATAGGTTTACCTGAAGATGTGATTCAAGAAGCTTCTGATCTTGTAGGAACTGAATATGTGAATGCTGATAAATATCTTCAGGACATTGTTCGAGATAAAAGATACTGGGAAAAGAAAAGATTAAATATTCGTAGGCAAGAACGACAACTGGAAGATTCCATTAATAAGTATCATCATCAAATTGAAGATTTACATACCAAAGAAAAGGAAATAATAAACAAGGCCAAAGAAGATGCCCAACGTTTATTAAGTGAATCGAATGCTAAAATTGAAAACACCATTCGGATTATAAAAGAGGAACAAGCTGAAAAAGAACTAACTCGTAAAGTACGGGCAGAACTAGAGCAACATAAAAAAGAATTGGAAGATTTTTCTCATAATGACAGAAATGATATTGCTCGGAAAATGGAGCAGATCAAAGCTAAACAAGAGCGAAAAGCGAAAAAAAGAAAAGAGAAAGATCAATCTCCTACTCCAAAAAAACCTGCCTCCCAAGAACGTTCCTTAGCAGTTGGAGATACTGTACGAATAAAAGGACAGCAGACCATAGGTGAACTATTGGAAATTAAAGATAATAATGCTGTGGTTTTATATGGCCAAATAAAGATGAATGTCAAGTTAAATAGGCTGGAGGCTTCAGATGCAAAACCAACTCATAAACAACAAATGAAAGCTACTTATATCAGTGAGCAAACACAAGAGCACATTCACGATAAAAGACTAGACTTTAAACAAGAAATTGATGTCAGAGGAATGCGAGGAGATGAAGCGTTACAAGCTGTAAACTACTTTATTGACGATGCAATACTTGTGGGTGTAAGTAGAGTTAGAATATTGCATGGTACAGGTACAGGTATACTTAGAACACTGATACGACAGCAATTGGAAGTTTCTCCCTTAGTAAAAAGATATCACGATGAGCACATTCAAATGGGAGGTGCCGGCATCACAGTGGTTGAATTGTAATCCAATTTTTATATTCATATCTTTATACTGTCCAACGCAAAAAACAACTCGAAATAATCAAAATAACACATTTTTAGTATAGTTACTTTATTTTGCCATTAATACTTGGTTCTTTTTATCAGATAAAGAAATAATAGTGTTAAATTGTTATTTCTTAGTTTTAAGTTATCCTTTTAATAACGATAAAGCCATTTTATAACAATGAAAACCATTAAAGAATTATATCGAATAGGTACTGGGCCCTCTAGTAGTCATACTATGGGACCTCGTAAAGCCGCTGAAATATATCTTGAAAGACATCCTGATGCCAAAGCTTTTGAAATCACCTTGTATGGTAGCTTGGCAGCTACTGGAAAAGGTCATATGACAGATGTTGCTATTCTTGATACGTTAGAACCTCATGCAAAGGTTGACATCATATGGAAACCCAAAGAATTTCTTCCTTTTCATCCTAATGCAATGACTTTTAAAGTACAAAACAAGGAAAATCAATTCATAGATGATTGGACAGTTTATAGTGTGGGTGGTGGTGCCTTATCCGAAGGAGCAGAAGATTCCAGCATAGAAACCAGAGAGGTTTATTGTATGCATTATATGACCGACATATTGGAGTGGTGTGAAAAAACCGGAAAAAATTATTGGGAATATGTGGAAGAATGTGAAGACTCTGATATATGGGATTTTCTGGAAGAGGTTTGGATGACTATGAAAGAAGCCATCGAAAGAGGACTGGATAAAGAGGGTGTTTTACCTGGACCACTTAATCTTAGAAGAAAAGCAGCTAGCTATTATATAAAATCCAGAGGGTTTACCGATTCACTACGAACTAGGGGACTTGTTTTTGCTTATGCTTTAGCTGTAAGTGAAGAGAATGCTTCAGGAGGTAAAATTGTAACAGCTCCTACTTGTGGTTCTTGTGGTGTTGTTCCTGCTGTTCTTTACCATCTTTATAAAAGTAGGGATTTTACAAGAGCTCGTATATTGCGTGCTTTAGCTACTGCAGGATTAATAGGAAATATTGTGAAACATAATGCATCTATATCTGGAGCCGAAGTAGGTTGTCAAGGAGAAATTGGGGTGGCCTGTGCAATGGCTGCTGCTGCAGCAAATCAATTATTTGGAGGAAGCCCTGCACAAATTGAATATGCAGCAGAAATGGGCTTAGAACACCACTTAGGTATGACCTGTGACCCTGTTGCCGGACTGGTTCAAATTCCTTGTATTGAACGTAATGCGTACGCTGCAGCCCGTGCTTTGGATGCCAATTCTTTCTCTGCTTTTACCGATGGAATACATCGGGTTTCCTTTGACCGTGTAGTTGAAGTTATGAAGCAGACAGGACATGATTTACCCTCATTGTATAAAGAGACTAGCGAAGGAGGACTTGCTAAAAATTACAAGCAAATGTAGTTAGCTATTCCTTGGTTTAAATATGTCATTGAAGAAAGAAATAATCTTCTTACTTTGTTAATACCTCTCTTTATTAAATTGAAAAGGCACCTATTTGTACAAATAGGTGCCTTTTCAATCTTTCTTATAACCTGTTTTATGATGTAAAACCAGGTATTAATTGGGTTGCAAGCCAAAAATAAATCATTAATGCACACGCATCGACAACTGTAGTAATCAGAGGACCAGCCATCACCGCCGGATCGACTTTTATTACTTTGGCAAATATGGGTAAAAGTGAGCCTACAACCTTAGCTAATATTACTGTTGCATATAAACTTAAACAAATAACAAAAATAACATTAATAGGAACATCTGTATCAAAGAAATAAACACGGACAAAGTTTAATAAAGCAAGGATAACTCCCACAATAATACTAATCCTAAACTCTTTCCATAAAACCTTTAAAAAATCTCTTGGTTCTATTTCTCCAAGAGCCATACCACGAATAACCAATGTTGAAGCCTGTGCACCTGCATTACCTCCCGTATCCATTAGCATTGGTATAAAAGCAGCTAATAGAACAGCAGATTGAAGCACTTCTTCATATCTACGTATTATTAATGCGGTAAATGTTGCTGAAACCATCAATACAATCAACCAAGTAATACGATGTCTGGCATGAGATAATACAGACTCTTTTAGATATTCATTTTTTGTAGGATCAATAGCCGCCATTTTATGAATATCCTCTGTACTTTCATCCACAATTACGTCCATAATATCATCTGAGGTAATGATACCTACCAAACGATTTTCTTTATCTATTACCGGCATCGAACTTAAGTCATACTTTCTAAACAACTCTGCTACAACCTCTTGGTCTTCTGTTGTTCCTACTGCCACTACATTGACATCCATTACATCTTTTATTAGACTATTTTCTGGAGAAAGAACCATATCTTTCAAGGAAATAACCCCCTCTAATTTGCGAGTTTCATCAATAACAAAACATATATTGTTGTTGTTTTTCTGATCGGCCATCTGCTTATAGTAAATCATTGCTTCCTTTACAGTCATATAGCTTCTCAGTGAAACATATTCAACAGTCATTACACTTCCTGCACTATCATCAGGATATTGTAAGAATGTATTGATTTGCTTTCTTATTTCAGGCGAGGCGTGTTCCAATATTCTATTCACTAAATTTGCCGGAAGTTCTTCTATGAAGTCAACCGTATCATCCAGTTGCATCTCAGTAATGATTGATTGTATCTCTTCATTACTAATACGTTCTACAACATCTTTCTGAATATCATGGGGTAAATTACTGAAAACCTCAGCCGAAATATCTTTAGGTAAAATTCGGAAAAGGAATAAAGATTTTTCATGAGACAAATCATCAAACAAACTAGCTATGTCAATGGGATTCATCGTCGAAAGCATTTGTCGTGCTCCATCAAACCGATGTTCTTTAATTTGTTTGGCTAATTCCTCTAAAACTTCCTCTCTATACATTCTAATCTATTTTATAGAAACAAGCATGATTCCCTTTAAAGGCACAATCTATCTTATTTCTCTTATATGAATAATTAATTTAATTTTCACGTTAACAAGGTTAAAAACAGCTTACCTCTGTATGCTATTTTCTACTCTGAAAATAAGCCACAATAAATAAGTAAAATCAATTTTTTACTTTGACAAAAAAGAGAATAAAAAAGGGATCTTTTACTTTAAGACAGAAATCAAAAACACCTTTTATACTATCCGGGAATTTAATTGTCTTTGCGACTTCTTAATCTGCTTTATTTACAAATGAAGCTACACAATCGATCCGGTTCTCGGAAAAGGTAAATGTGAAATTTTCGGTAGGAAAAAACAAAATGAGCAACATCAAAGTTATCTGATTGTTGCCTATAAACACTCTTGACCAGATTTTCAATAGTAAATATCTGGCGTTTTCTTTTATCTTTATTTCTTACACTCAATATCATACCCAAATGAAATAAAGCAATTAAAAACTTTTAATTAATTGTGTTCTCTATTATTCTACAGCAGATGTGCTTCTGCACTACAAAGAAACAAAATGATAATGAAATAGACAAGGGAAAGGTTTTCTTTTACCACCCCAAATCACTCCAACCCCCTGCTCTATACCATTGATGTGTTTTGTAGTGTTCTGTCATAGGTTCATAACCCAAACGAGGAATATAAAATGAAAGACCGTGAGTATCTTCCATAGAAATCATTTTCCCTGGGCGAGCTGTATAGACTTCGGGCGTAGTACGATAATAAACGAGTTGATTAAAAGTTTTTTGCCATTCAGCAAACAAATTCTTGTTCTGATCTACTAAAAAGTATTCCATAAAATAATAGATATCAAAATAGAAGTGTTTATATGAATAATAACTACTACTCCCTCCTCTATTATCATAATAAGGTATTTCAGATAAATCAAGCGTTTCTCTTATATCAAAAGTAGATGTGAGAAGTTGCTTTGTTTGCTCGGTAAACTTTTCAAGATATTGTAAATCTATTGTAGATAGAGCAACTCCCATTGTCCAAGACAAAGTTGAACGATAGCCTGTATACAATTCATTATAATATTCAAAGTAAGAATCTAAAATATGCTTAGAGTAATTTGCACTCAAATCAAAAAGAGAAGGAACAAGTATATCATAAGGTCCCCCTGGTCCCGGAATTTCTGTAGGGGAACCAATTAAATGTTTCACGGAGTTTCGTAACTCATAGGCTACTTCTATGGATTGCATAAAACAAGCATCAAATAAAATATAATCTAACTTTGTACCTATGCTGTGAGTTACAGTCTCTAATACCTTAGCTAAATCGGTTATAGTTATAGATTTCTTACGATCATCACCAAACCAACGTGCTTTTATGGACGGATATGGCATCCATCCATCTGCATGCGATTCAAGAACTAACCCATAAGACTCACTTGGATATCTCGAGTACGCTTCAATGAGTATATCTCGCATGACATCTGAATCTGTAGAGTTAAACTCAACGCTACTATTATAAGTATTTATAATTTTTTCTATAACTCGTCCCTCTTTATTACTCTCTAATTTGAGTAGTGTTGGAGTAACAAAGCTACCTCTATTACTAATAAAAACCAATAAATTAAAATCTTCATTAGATTTTAATTTTGAAAATCCTTCCTTTATCTCTTCATAATCATCCTCTAAATGACCAGATATATCGTTTTTTCCAACTAAATAAACCAATACAGTGCGTTTACTCTTTTTCGGCTGAGGTTCAGGATCTGATTTTTCACAAGATGTAAAAACCAAGCCCAACAGAAAAAAGGCTAAAAGAGCAGATAGAATGGAAGGCTTCATACTGAAAACTATTAATTTGTAATTATTCGTTATCTTCAGAGGCAAAAGGGTTTTCAAATTCAAACTCATTAACAGAGACTGGAATTAAGGTATAAGTAGATTCTTTTTTATATCTACGCAGTAAAGACGAAAGTTTCTTCTCTAATTTTCCTTTATCCTTTGCAAAATAGATGGCACAAGTTTGATTTGGAGCTTCTTTTTGTGTTTCCAAGAATCCTTTAAATTGATAACTATATCTGTCTCTTCCTTTTAGCAAACCATTCACAAACTCACCATTTACTAACTCCTGTACATCTGTGTAATAAACTATAGGAGATTGAAAAGAAATAGCCACTCCAACAGCATAGATTTTATTCTTTTCTTTTTTCTCTGCTTTAAGTGTTGCAGAACTGAACATAAAACCTAAGAATAGGCAAAGAAAAACTTTTAGATATTTCATAATTGATTGTTTTCATAAAATAATGCTACAAATATAATAAAAAGGTGTCTCTTATTTAGAGTAACAGCTATATATTTCACTCTGACCAAGAAGTACGCCAGCAGATAAACTGTTTTTTAAGCAAAAAAATAGCCAGCAAATTAAATTACTGGCTACCTAATGTATTAACTTAAAATATATTTTATCCTAAATAAGATTTCAATAATTTGCTACGATCGTCTTGCCTTAATCTGCGAATTGCTTTTTCTTTAATTTGACGCACACGTTCGCGAGTAAGTCCAAATCGATCTCCAATTTCCTCTAAGGTCATTTCTTGGCGACCAATACCAAAGAACATTTGAATTATTTCTTTTTCACGCTCAGTTAAAGTAGATAATGCACGATCAATTTCTTTTGATAAGGATTCATCAACCAATGTGCTGTCAGCACGTGGAGAGTCATCATTAACTAAAACATCTAATAAGCTATTATCCTCACCTTCAACAAAAGGCGCATCCACAGAAATATGACGACCAGAGACTTTCAAGGTATCACGAACTTTATCTACAGGCATATCCAACTCATCTGCAATCTCTTGTGGAGAAGGACGACGTTCATTCTCTTGTTCAAAACGAGAAAATGCCTTATTAATTTTGTTCAATGAGCCTACTTGATTGAGTGGTAATCTTACAATTCTAGATTGCTCAGCTAACGCTTGTAATATAGATTGACGAATCCACCAAACAGCATAACTAATGAATTTAAATCCACGAGTTTCATCAAATTTTTCTGCTGCTTTTATTAGTCCTAAGTTACCTTCATTAATAAGGTCAGGTAAACTTAATCCTTGATTTTGATACTGTTTAGCAACAGACACAACGAATCGCAAATTTGCTCTTGTCAGTTTTTCCAAAGCACGACGATCGCCCTGCTTTATTTTTTGAGCTAACTCCACCTCTTCTTCCACAGTAATTAAGTCTTCACGACCTATTTCCTGTAAATATTTATCAAGAGATGCACTTTCTCTATTCGTAATGCTCTTAGTAATTTTTAACTGTCTCATTCTGTATAAATCGATTTTTCAGCTTGCAAAGATAATTATAATATACTTAATATTAAAACTTTGCTCCACATTTTACAAACACATACTATACTATAACAAAAAATAGGCTGACATGTTTAATGCCAGCACTACTTTTTAATTGTTTATAGTTAATGTAATCTAAAAACAAGAGATATTAGTCCTGAATTAAATCAACGGCGTAGAAAGCTCTTTTTCCTGAAGGGAAAATACCTGTTATAAACAACACAGGATTAGTTGATTTAGATGCCGCTTTCATCTCTTCTTCAAGATCACTTACCTTACGCATTGGTTTGTCGTTAACACGTAAAATAATAAATCCTTTTTTTATTCCGGCATTTGCCATTTTACCTGAAGTTACACCGGATACTTCCAGTCCGTAGCCAAGATTTAAGTCTTTCTTCTTTTCATCAGAAAGCTCAACAAATCCAGCACCTAATAACTCCATATCAGCATCTTTAACAATCTTCGTTGTACCTTGCTCGTTCTTTAATACAACATCAATTTCTTTTTCTTTTTTCTTGCGTATAACTTTTACTTTAACTTTATCACCGGGGCGATGTTTTGTTAAAGCCTCTTGTAGAGAAGCAAAGCTAGATACTTTTTTACCATCAATACCAATAATAACATCATCTATCTGTAAGTCAGAGTTAGCTGCAGCTCCGCCATCTACTATTTCTGAAATAACGAAACCTTCAGAAACACCAAGTTCTTTTGCTTTTTCTTTAATTTCTTCAGTTAAACTTGGATCACTATAAAAGAATCTGTCATCAGATAAAGACTTACCTTTTACACCTAATAACGCACGTTGAACTGTACCGTATTGTTTAATATCAGTTATAACTTTTGTCATAATTGATGAAGGGATAGCAAACCCGTAACCCGCATAAGTTCCTGTTGGTGAAGTTAATACTGCATTAATACCAATCAATTCTCCTTGGGAGTTTACCAAAGCACCACCACTATTACCTTGGTTAATAGCCGCATCAGTTTGAATAAAAGACTCAATTCCTCCATTGTAAACGCCTAATGAACGTGCTTTAGCACTTACAATACCTGCAGTTACAGTAGATGTTAAGTTAAATGGGTTACCAACAGCTAACACCCACTCTCCTACTTTAATATCTTCAGAGTTTCCAACAGGAATTGTAGGTAAATCGTCTTTTGCTTCTACTTTAACTAAAGCTAAGTCTGTACTTGGATCTGTACCAATTACTCTACCTATAAATTCACGGTGATCATTTAATTTCACAGTAATCTCATCGGCACCTTCAATTACGTGGTTATTAGTAACTATATAACCATCTTTGGAAATAATTACTCCGGAACCAAATCCAACACGGGGCTCAGTTTGGTATTGACGCTCACCACCTCTAGGGTCGCCAAAGAAGAAGTCAAAGATATCCGGGGCACGTCTTACCGTCCTTGTTTTTGACAACTGAGTAGAGCGAATATGAACTACAGCATTTACAGATGATTCGGCCGCAATGGTTAAATCAACAGGCTGTGCATCCATACGATTAAAGGCTACAGTTTGTGTTAATGGATTTTGTTCAAAAACCTCATTAAATGTTCTAACTGACTCTAAATTGTTTGAACGCTCTGCAACTTTATAGGCTGTAATTCCTGCCACTCCTGCAGAGAGTAAAACAAGCAGAGAAATCCCTAAAATGTTTTTACTTATTCTCTTCATATTTTTAAGTTTAGTGTTTTTTAATTTCGCTACGTTAAACTAATAACAAAAACCATTCAAACCTATATTTGGTTCTTCTTTTTCCTTAATTTTAACAGCGATTAGAGTAAAAATCGGACATTTTTACACTCCTTATGACACTTTTAGCCAGAATAGGCAGATATCATCTATTTTTAATAATCGGCTATTTATTCTGAAAAGAATCTTAAAAAACAAGACTTTATGAACACTGAGCCTCTTTGACTTTAAGAATTAAGAGCTCTATGCGTGCTCTTAGTTGAAAAACCTCTATTCTCCAGACCTTAATATAAACGTCAAAAAAGACAGTCACAATTATTCGACTAAAAGTTTTATTTTGTAGATATAATAGTTATATCTAAGGTAAATTATACAGAAAATAAAAGAGCAGAAAGTACAAAACTTCCTGCTCTCTTATTTTAGACTTGTATGTTAAAAGACTTATTTTAATAAATCTTTAGCAGCATCTGCAGCTTCATTTACAGCATCTGCAGCTTTTTCTTTAGCTGAATCAACAGCTTCGTTCACAGCGTCAGCTGCTTTTGCTTTAGCTGTTTCAATAACTTCTTTTAATTCTTCAAGTCTTGCTTTTTCTTGTTCAGTTAATTTTTCAGCTTCATTTTTGGCTTTTTCAACTAGTGCGTTGTATTCAGCTTCTAAAGCAGCTAACTGATCAGTAGTATATTCTACAGCGTTGTCTACATTGTTTTCAACAGCTTCTTGTGCAGCATTAACAACTTCATCAACAGCAGGTTCTTCTTTTTTTGCTTGAGAACCTCCACAAGCAAATAGCAACGTTACAGTTGCCACCATTAATAATAGCTTCCTCATAAGTTAAAAATAATTAATTTGTTTCTAAATAACGCTCAAAGTTAGTGTATAAATTCGTATTCTTAACAAGAATCTACCTTTTTTTTATAATTTGACGGAAAACGATTGAATTATCTAAAATTACCTAATCGTCAAATGAAGTAATTCCTCTTTGGTTCCATTAAAAACATTCAAATCGACCAACTCTTTTATACCCGGAATAATTCCAACATCAGTATATTGCCAGAACATCCAGTCGCCTTCATATCTTACACTACTAACATAGTAGTGGGCAATCCAATAAGGATATTGATCAAAGTGAATTTGAGACAAATGCTTTGATTTAAATTTGTACGAGGTATACAATATCGGTTTTACTTTGTAATGTTTTTCTATAACATCAAGCCAAATTTTTACGCTGTCCTGAAGAGCTTCAGAAGTCATATTTTTAGGTTTAACCTCTACATCTAAAACTGGAGGTAAATCACCTAATTGTAAGTCTACATTATCAATAAAGAAATTGGCTTGTTTTTTAGCAGGAGTGTAAGGTATATAATAATGGTAAACACCACGAATCATATTTCTCTCTTTCGCTGATTGAAAGTTCTTATCAAAGTTTTCGTCTTTAAAGTCACCTCCTTCAGTTGCTTTTATGAAAACAAAATCTAAAGGGACCTCAGAGCTTTGGGTTTCGGAAACTTTATCCCACTCAATAGCTCCTTGGTGTCTGGATACATCAATACCATAGATGTAATTACCCACAGGAATACAAACTCCGTAAGCACGAATACCCATACATTTTTGCCAACGATATTTATAAGGAGAGATAAAAAAATAATAGAAAGCCAAGAAGAATACACAAGCTAATATCCCAAACAGAAAATAGTGAACCCAAAGAGGAAGAATGAACTGTTTCTTCTTTTTCTTACGAACAGAGCTCTTCTTTTTTTGCTTTTTCTTTTTTTGAGGGGAAATTTTCTTAGCTACCATAAATTAAAAAAACCGATAGTGATAGGCAAAAAAGCAATCACTACCGGTATATAATTAATAAGTGTACTTATTTATTTTTTTGTTCTAATTGTAAAGTCTTAGTGGATTGATCACAAACTTCTGTTGGACCAAAGTATTGAATAGGTCCGGGATAAACATAAGAAGTTTCTTCACCCCATTTCTCTCTATTGGCTACAAACTCTTTGAAAGGAGCACCATCAAGTTCTACTAAAGCTTTTTGTATTACAGGTTTCATTTCACCGTGACGACGTTCCATATTCATCATCATAGTAATAGGTACACCACCAGCAATCCACTCTTCAGCAGGACGAGTTGTATTTCTTATAGATGACATATAGCCTGTTTTACCACTTTCAATCAATGCAGCCGCATTATATCCTAAAGAATAGCAATAGTCAGCATCAAAGTTAGATGGAGCAGCACAACGACCTTCGTAACCAAAGAAGTGATGTAAAGGTGAGAAAGAACCTACATATTTACCTTCGGATTTCCACTCTTGTAGTTTAGTATCAACCATTTCTGAAAGGAGTTTCTCTGTTTCAATTCTTGATACTTGAACATTTCCATGTGGATCACGATCCATAGATAATTGAAGCGCTACAGCTTCTGGTAAACTAGCATAAGTTGCAGCATTTTCTGAAGACAACTTGCTGATAATATAATCTCTTTGATGTCCGGCTTTAATATGTGAGAATTCTTCTGAATTTTCTGCTAAGAAATCGTTTAGTTCAGCAATTAAGCGTTTCATTGCAGGAATAAATTCAATGATTCCTTCAGGAATAAGAACTGTTCCAAAGTTATTACCTTGAGCAGCGCGTTTTGCAATAACTGTAGCTATTTGTTCTACTACTTCATCTAAAGAGTACTCTTTTTCAGCTATTTCCTCTGAAATTAAACACATATTGGGTTGTGTTTGAAGAGCACATTCTAGTGCAATATGGGAAGCAGAACGTCCCATCAATTTAATGAAATGCCAATATTTTCTAGCAGAATTACAGTCTCTCTGAATGTTTCCAATCACTTCAGAATATACTTTACAAGCTGTATCAAAACCAAAAGACGTTTCAATCCAATCATTCTTTAAGTCACCATCAATTGTTTTGGGGCAACCCACTACTTGAATGCCATATTTCTTTTGTGCAAAATATTCTGCTAAAATACACGCATTGGTGTTTGAATCATCTCCTCCAATCATTACTAAAGCTGTAATGTTCAATTCCTTAAGGATTTCATAACCTTTCTCAAAATCATCTTCAGTCTCCAGTTTAGTTCTTCCTGAACCTATAATGTCAAAACCTCCGGTATTACGATATTCATCGATAATATCTCCTGTTAATTCTTTATATTCGTGATTAATTAAACCTCCAGGTCCTAAAATAAAACCATATAGTTTATTACCTTCATTCATCTTTTTTAAGCCATCAAAAAGGCCTGAAATGACATTGTGTCCACCCGGAGCCTGTCCACCGGAAAGAATCACTCCTACATTAACAGCAGGAAAGTTCATTTGCTCATCCGATTCTACAAATTTAAGAACAGGCATACCATAAGTGTTAGGAAATAATTCTTTTATCTCCTTTTGGTCAGCTACAGATTCAGTAGCAGCTCCCTGCTCTATTTTTACATTTCCTTTCAAAGACTTAGGTAGCTTAGGCTGGTAGTCAGCTCTAGCTATTTGTAATGCACTTTTAATCATTTTGTTCATTGTTTTATTTAAAGATGTATTAATTCTTCAATCTATTTTCTTGTTCTTAATAAGTCTGTTTTATCATTGAAAAACTCCAAACATAATAATTTTTCAACAAATAACTTCTCTAAAAAACAAACAGTCTAAAATTTTCCATTTATAACGTTTGTTTTTTGACTCAACAAAAATAACCTTATTTCACTAGAAAACATAAAAAACCAACAATAACCTATTCACTTTCACGTATAATTAATAATATCCATATCTTTGTTGAATAAATAAACAAAAGGAAAGATGAAACAAAAGATCTATAGCTTTATATATAACAAAGTGTTGGGGTGGAAAACAGACCTGAAAGTTGAACTGGACGATAAATGTATTGTCTGTGTGGCACCACACACATCTAATTGTGATTTAATTATGGGGAAGTTATTTTATGGAGCTCTTGGGGAAAAAGACAGTCATTTTATGATGAAAAAGGAATGGTTTAAATTTCCATTTGGTTTTTTCTTTAAAAGAGCTGGTGGAATACCTGTAGATCGCAGTAGAAAAACCTCTTTGGTAGACCAAATGTCTGAAGTTATTTCTCAACATAAAAAGTTTCATTTAGCTATTACTCCTGAAGCTACACGAAAACCCAACCCGGAATGGAAAATGGGGTTTTACTATATTGCTCTTGGAGCAAATGTACCTATTATACTTGCCGGTATAGATTATGAAAAGAAGTGTATTACACTAGGTAAAAGAATGATACCTTCCGGAAATGCCGAAGAAGATTTGAGAGATATAAAATTATTTTTCAAAGATTTCAAAGGGAAACACCCTGAAAACTTTAATTTAGGAAACATAGAGTAATAATCCAATGAATAACCTGAAAGTATCTTTAATACAACAGACCATAATTGAAGATCAACCCAAGAAGAATTTAGAGATAACTTATAATAAACTTTTGGCATTAAAGGGTAAAACAGATATTGCAATTCTTCCTGAGCTTTTCACTACAGGTTTTGCTTTGA
>CAZOVL010000032.1:0-27094 GCA_964583185.1 uncultured Bacteroides sp.
AAATTCCATTCTTTGCCGATCCTAACCAACCTTTTAATGAGGTTATGGCTACAGTGGCTTTGAGAGCTCAGACCGATAAGATTATATTAGGTGGTATGGGTATGACTAATGATGATTACCTATACTTTAAACAGGTGTTCTCAAATGCGGGTGCTTTAGACCGTATTGTGAGTTTTATGAATACCACTGAAGACCCTCCTGTAGAGCGTTTATTGGTTCCTGATATGGCTTTGACTAGTGCCGAGTATTTTGCTGTTGAGAAAAATGAAAGGGTATTGGTGCTACTTACTGATATGACATCCTATGCTGATGCTCTGTCCATTGTATCTAATCGTATGGATCAAATCCCATCTAAGGATTCAATGCCGGGTTCTCTATACTCCGATTTAGCAAAGATTTATGAAAAAGCGGTACAATTCCCATCGGGTGGTTCCATTACTATTATAGCAGTAACTACATTGTCTGGAGGAGACATTACACACGCTGTTCCCGATAATACCGGTTATATTACAGAAGGTCAGTTGTTCTTGCGTCAAGATAGTGATATAGGTAAGGTTATTGTAGATCCATTCCGTTCACTTTCACGTTTGAAACAATTAGTTATTGGAAAAGAAACACGAGAAGATCATCCACAAGTGATGAATGCTGCCGTACGACTTTATGCCGATGCTGCAAATGCTAAGACCAAACAAGAGAATGGATTTGACTTGACTGATTATGACAAGCGTGCTCTTTCTTTTGCTAAGGAATATGCCAATAACTTGTTAGCTATTGACGTGAACTTAGATACCACAGAGATGTTAGATGTTACTTGGGAGCTATTTGGACGTTATTTCAAACCCGAAGAGGTGAATATTCGTCAAGAGTTTGTTGATAAATACTGGAAAGAAGATAAGAATTAAGCAAAACTTTTTCAGGTATAATATATAAATAATATATGGCTATAGAATTTCAATACAATAAAACCTCGATGCAGGACTTGCAGAAGCAGCTGGATATGCGACAGCGTACTTTGCCTATTTTACAAAATAAGGAGAGTGCTTTGCGATTGGAAGTGAGAACTTCCAAGGAAGAGGCTAAGAAGTTGGAAGAAAGCCTGGAAAAGCAAATTCAAAAATATGAAGCTATGTTTGCTCTTTGGAATGAATTTGATGCCTCTTTAATTAAGGTGGCAGATGTTCATTTGGGCATAAAAAAAATTGCGGGTGTGCGTATTCCCATTTTGGAAAAAGTGGATTTTGACATACAACCATATAGTCATTTCAATGCACCGAGTTGGTATCTGGATGGTATCTACTTGTTGCAAGAATTGGCACACACAGCCATAAACAAAGAGTTTATTGATGCTAAATTAAATTTGTTGGAAAGGGCAAGGAAAAAGACGACTCAAAAGGTGAATTTGTTTGAAAAAGTACAAATTCCCGGTTATGAGGAGGCTATTTTGAAGATAAAACGCTACTTGGAAGATGAAGAGAACTTATCGAAGTCCTCTCAGAAGATTCTAAAAGCACGAAAAGAGAAAGAAAAGGAGGATGCGTTATGATTGCAAAGATGAAGAAAATAACGTTTCTGGTTTATCATAAAGATTACGAGGAGTTTCTGAAAAACTTACGTAGTTTAGGTATGATTCACGTAGAAGAAAAACAACGTGGGGTACCTGATAATCCGGAATTACAGCAAAACATTAGTTTGAGCTCCGAGCTTTCTAAAAGCATTCATTTTTTGAAGATGTTAAAGGTAGAACCTTCTACAACAACTGTCAATAATGATGCTGAGTATGGGCTGGCAGTTTATGAAACCATTAATAAGCATAAAGATTTACTGGATTCTCTCAGGCAAAAAGCTCAAAGTATAGAACGTGAAATTAACAATCAGGCAATGTGGGGGAATTTTGACCCACAAGACTTAATTAAGTTAAAGAAGGATACCGGACTGAATACTCAGTTTTTTAGTTGCTCTTCTAGTCAGTTTCAAGAAGAGTGGGTGAATGAATACAATGCAATTATTGTGAACACAATAGGTTCTCGTGTATTCTTCATTACGTTAACCAAAGACGATGTTGAAGTTACTTTTGACGTGGAAAGAGTTCGCGTTCCTGAAAAGTCACTGGAAAGCTTACAGCAAGAGAGTCAAGCCATTCAAGAAGAAATTCTGAAAGTAGAGGAAGCACTGAATAAAATTGCTGCTGAAGATATTCCGGCACTAGAAGCTACGGTTGAACAATTACATCAAAGCATTGAGTTTTCTAAGGTTTTGTTGAATACAGAAGCTACCGTGGAAAATCATCTGATGCTATTGCAAGGATGGTTACCAGAAGAGAAAGTACAAGAGGTATCCAGCTATATGAACAAGGAGCAGGCTTACTATGAAATATCCAATCCTACTCCTGACGATAGTGTGCCTATCAAGCTGCAAAACAATCGTTTTTCCAAGCTTTTTGAACCTATTCTGGAATTGTATATGTTGCCCAAATACAGTGAGCTAGATTTGACCCCATTTTTTGCTCCATTCTTTATGATCTTTTTTGGTCTTTGTTTGGGTGATTCGGGATATGGGGTGTTCTTATTGGTAGGAGCAGCTTTGGCTAAAATCTTTATGAAAGATTTGAAACCACAACTTAGAGGTGTTTTATCTCTATTACAGATATTAGGTGGATCTACCTTTTTCTGTGGCTTACTATCCGGTTCATTCTTTGGTGTAAGCCTTTATGAATTAGATTGGCCCATTGCACAGTGGTTAAAAGATAAAGTATCACTAGATCATAGTCAGATGTTTGAGCTCTCACTGGTATTAGGAGTGATACAGATTATGTTTGGTAAAATAGTTGACGTATTTAACCGAGCTATTCAATTTGGATTTAAATATGCCATTTCAACCCTCGGGTGGGTAATATTACTCTTGTCTGTATTATTTGCATACCTATTCCCTTCTGTATTAGCTATGGGTGGAACGGTGCATTTAATTATTATAGGCATAGCTGCTTTAGGCATCTGTTTATATAACTCTCCCGATAAAAACATTTTTGTTAATGTTGGTTTGTCTTTATGGGATACCTATAATATGGCTACAGGCCTATTGGGTGATATTCTATCCTATGTGCGTTTGTTTGCATTGGGATTATCCGGAGGAATTTTAGCTAGTGTATTTAATAGTCTTGCTGTAGGAATGAGCCCGGATAACATTATATTTGGCCCTATTGTAATGGTTCTTATTTTTGTTATTGGACATGCCATCAATATTTTTATGAACACTTTAGGTGCTATTGTTCACCCGATGCGTTTGACATTTGTTGAGTTTTTTAACAATGCAGGCTTCGAGGGTGGAGGAGTAGCTTACCGACCTTTTAAGAAATAATCTTTGTAAATAAAAAATTAATATAAAAACAATAAAACTATGGAAATTAATTTGTTTATCGCCTATATCGGCATCGCACTAATGATTTTATTATCTGGAGCAGGTAGTGCTTATGGAGTAACTGTTACTGGAAATGCAGCTATTGGAGCCTTAAAGAAAGATAGTAGTGCTTTTGGTAACTTTCTAGTACTTACAGCTTTACCCGGAACACAAGGTCTATATGGTTTTGCCGGATATTTTATGTTTCAAAATATCTTTGGAGTTCTAACTCCTGAAATTACAGCACTTCAAACAGCTGCGGTTCTTGCTTCTGGTATTGCCTTAGGTGCAGTTGGTTTATATACTGCGATTCGTCAGGGTCAAGTTTGTGCTAATGGTATTATAGCTATTGGACAAGGTCATAATGTGTTCGGTAATACTTTGATTTTAGCGGTTTTCCCAGAGTTGTATGCTATTGTAGCTCTAGCTGCTGCTTTCTTAATGGGTAGTGCTTTATAACAAGACTTTGTAATCTTACATAACAAAAAAGTCCCTTTATTGTAAAGGGACTTTTTTGTTGAGATATAAGAAAACCTTAATTTTCTTAATATATTTTAGGTTATTAAGAATAAAGTGGTAAATTCAAACGTTTGCAAGCCTAATGAGCTATTTGTTATTAGGTTTAAATAGGTATTAAAGGATAATTATTAGATTTGTGTTGCCATAACACTCGTTTAAAATTTTGATTATGGATAAAAAGATGAAAAAACCTAGCTTTCTTTTTGAGGCTAGTTGGGAAGTATGTAACAAAGTTGGAGGTATTTATACAGTTTTATCTACCCATGCCAAGACTTTGTCTGAAGAGTTAAATGATAAGTTGATTTTTGTAGGACCTGATTTGATAGGTGAAAATGAGAGTTCTCCGCTATTTACGGAGACCACGGAATTTGCTAAATGGAAAGAGCATTTTCAGTCCAATGAAAATCTAAATATAAAAATAGGGAGATGGAATATCCCAAGTAACCCGCTTGCTATTTTAGTTGATTTTAAACCTTTATTTGAAAAGAAAAATGAAATATATGGTTTAATGTGGGAACAGTTTCATGTGGATTCATTGCATGCGTATGGAGACTATGATGAATCTGAAATCTTTGCAGTAGCTGCTGCAATGGTTGTAGAAAGCTTTTATAACTATTATCTAAAAGATGAAAAGAATGTTGTATTCCATGCTCACGAATGGATGCTCGGAATGAGTGTATTATATCTACAACATAAAGTTCCTGCCATCGCAACTGTATTTACTACTCACGCAACTACTGTTGGGCGCTCCATTGCTGCCAATAACAAACCCTTATATGATTATTTGTCTAGTTATAATGGGGATCAAATGGCAAGAGAACTTAATGTGGAAGCCAAACACTCTGTTGAAAAGCAAACTGCCCATTTTGTGGATTGTTTCACTACGGTAAGCGAAATAACAAATAATGAGTGCCAAGAACTGTTAGATAAGCCAGTTGATGTTGTTTTGGTAAATGGTTTTGAAGACGACTTTGTTCCATCTGGAGCTGAATTTAATGCTAAAAGACGTGACGCCAGAGCATCTATGTTGAATGTGGCTAATAAACTATTAGGTTGTAATTTGAAAGATGACACTTTGATTGTTGGTACTAGTGGACGATATGAGTTTAGGAATAAAGGAATAGATGTATTTATTGATGCCTTGAATCAATTGAATGATAATAAACAGTTAAAACAAAACGTTTTAGCATTTATTGCTGTTCCGGGATGGGTTTCTGAGCCAAGACAAGATTTAATTGAACGATTAAACAGTGACGAGAAATTTACATCTCCATTACATATACCATTGATTACACACTGGTTACATAACTTTGATGATGATAAAACTCTTGGGATGTTGAATCATTTAAATATGCAAAACAGGGAAAATGACAAAGTAAAGGTTATCTTTGTGCCCTGCTATTTGGATGGAACAGATGGTATATTCAATATAGACTACTATGATTTCTTAATAGGACAAGATATTAGTGTATATGCTTCTTATTATGAACCATGGGGATATACTCCTTTAGAAAGTATTGCTTTTAGAATACCTACTGTAACAACTAATTTAGCCGGATTTGGTAGTTGGGCTAATCAAATACGTAATCATCCTACTATTTTTGATGGAGTAGAGGTAATAGATCGCTCAGATCATAATTATGGTGAGGTAGTCAATCATGTAGCTAATGTATTATTGGAATATTCATTATTAGAAAAATCAAAAACATATAATATACGTCGTAAAGCAAATACTATTTCAAAACAGGCTTTATGGAAAAACTTTATAAAGAATTATTATATTGCTTATGATATTGCAATCAAAAAAGCACAACTAAGACAAGAAAAAGAAGAAATTAATAACTAACAAACATATAAGGAAAAAGAATGAAAGTTAACATTAATAATGTGAACAGCCCTAATTGGCGAGAGATTACAGTAAAATCTCATTTACCCAAAGGGTTGGAGAAGTTATCGGAGATGGCTCGCAATATTTGGTGGGCTTGGAATTATGAGGCTACGAAATTATTTAAGGATTTAGATGCTGAGCTATGGGATAAATCAGGTCATAATCCTGTGTTGCTTCTAGAATTAATGGACTATGAATCTTTAGAAATACTATCTAAAGATAAAAATATAATAAAGCGTGTTGACAAAGTATATGCTAGTTTTAGAGCATATATGGATGAGAAACCCAATAAAGACCGTCCTTCTGTTGCCTATTTCAGTATGGAATATGGTTTAACTCACGTATTGAAAATTTATTCCGGTGGTCTAGGTGTATTAGCCGGTGACTATTTGAAAGAAGCTTCTGATAGCAATGTAGATTTGTGTGCAGTTGGTTTCTTGTATCGTTATGGCTATTTTGATCAATCTCTATCTGTTGATGGACAACAAGTAGCTACATATAAGGCACAAAACTTTGGTCAGTTACCCTTAGAAAGAGTATTAGATGCTAACAACAATCCATTAGTAGTTGAAGTTCCTTACTTAGATCATATTGTATATGCTAATGTATGGAGAGTGAATGTGGGTAGAATTGCTCTTTATTTATTAGATACAGATAAAGAAGAAAACAGTGAATACGATCGCTCCATAACTCATCAATTATATGGTGGTGACTGGGAAAATCGTTTGAAGCAAGAAATCCTTTTAGGTATTGGTGGTATTTTAACGTTAAAAGCACTAGGAATTAAAAAGGATATTTATCATTGTAATGAAGGTCACGCTGCATTAATTAATGTTCAACGTGTTTGCGACTATATTAAAGAGGATGGATTATCGTTCAATGAAGCATTGGAAATTGTAAGAGCTTCTTCTTTATATACTGTTCACACACCAGTTCCTGCTGGTCACGATTACTTTGATGAAGGTTTATTTGGCAAGTATATGGGAAAATATCCTGAGTTAATGCAAATTTCTTGGGATGAGTTGATGGATATGGGTAGAAATAACCCAGGAGATAAGAATGAACGTTTCTGTATGTCTATCTTTGCTTGTAATACGGCTCAAGAGATTAACGGAGTAAGTAAACTACATGGTAAAGTATCTAAAGTAATGTTCTCTCCAATTTGGAAAGGTTATTTCCCGGAAGAAAACCACGTAGGATATGTTACAAATGGTGTTCACTTCCCAACTTGGTGTGCTAACGAGTGGCGCTCTCTATATGATAAATGTTTCTCTGAAAACTTCATTAATGATCAATCCAATGAGAAAATTTGGGAAGCAATCTATAATGTTTCCGATGAAGAAGTGTGGGAAACACGCGTTACATTAAAGAGAAAACTAGTAGATTATATTCGTGTTCAATTCAGTGAAAACTGGCTAAAGAATCAAGGAGATCCATCTCGTATTGTTTCAGTAATTGAGAACATCAATCCAGATGCTTTATTAATTGGTTTTGGTCGTCGTTTTGCTACTTACAAACGTGCACACTTGCTATTTACCGACTTAGATCGTTTAGCTAAAATTGTAAACAATCCGGATAGACCGGTTCAGTTCTTATATACAGGAAAAGCACATCCACACGATGGTGCTGGACAAGGTTTAATTAAACACATTATTGAAATTTCTCGTCGCCCTGAATTCTTAGGAAAGATTCTTTTCTTGGAAAATTACGATATGCAATTAGCTCGTCGTTTAATATCAGGTGTAGATGTTTGGTTAAATACTCCAACTCGTCCTATGGAAGCTTCAGGAACATCAGGAGAGAAAGCTTTAATGAATGGAGTTCTAAACTTCTCTGTTTTAGACGGATGGTGGTATGAAGGTTATCGTAAGGGAGCGGGTTGGTCTTTAACAGACAAGCGCACCTATGAAAATCAAGATTATCAAGATCAATTAGATGCTGCTACTATTTACAGTATATTAGAATCGGAAATTATACCGTTATATTATAATAAAATAGAGAAAGGATATTCTGAAGGATGGGTTAAAACCATTAAGAATTCAATTGCTCAAATTGCTCCTCATTATACAATGAAACGTCAATTGGATGACTATTATAGCAAATTCTATAATAAGCTTGGAGAGAGACATAAAAAACTTTCTGCAAACAATAATAAGGTGGCAAAAGAAATTGCTGCTTGGAAAGAAGAGGTTGCTAGCAAGTGGGATTCTATTGAGGTTATTTCAATTGAAAAGACAAAAGAATTACAGGAAACCATTCTTGAAAGTGGTAAGCAGTACGAAATCACTGTGAAAATCGACGAGAAAGGATTAAACGATGCCATAGGTGTTGAATTAATCTTAGTTGAGTCGGATTCAAAAGGTAAAGAGTCTATCTATGCCATTAAATCTTTCGATGTAGTAAAACAAGAAGGAGATATTTACACTTTCAACTTGAAATTCAACTTACTAAATGCAGGTAGTTACAAATTGTCTTATCGTATGTACGCTAAGAGTGAATTATTACCTCATCGTCAAGATTTTGGATTTGTAAGATGGTACTAGGATTATAAATTATTCCTTGAAATATAAAAATAGAAAAGCTGGATTCAATAATAATCCAGCTTTTTTTATGCTCTGAAAAAAATAGTCCTTTTGTGTTACAAGAAATCTCTAAGAAGTTTAGGTATTCTATTCATCTAAAAGCTAACCCTTCTATTTCTTTATGTTGAAATTGATATACATAAGTAGGATGGATGTCTGTTTTGTTTCTCTTTGTTCCAAAACGTGTTAAGAGGTATTTGTCCTTGTCTATACGATCAATACTCATCTGTTTCTCTACTATTTTACGTGTCAGTTTATACCTTCTTAAAAACTCTTTATCTTGACCAATTTGATAATAGATTTGCTTTTTTTCTTCTTTCGTAAATTCACTCTCCCAAAATCCTCGTGGACGAATATTAAAATTCTGATAATAGTCAGTGCGTAGTAAGGGTAGAACATTTATGTTTTCAGACAAGAGAAAAAGGTGTACAGATTGATATAACTCTTCTAACTGATAGCCAAATTGAGGGAGTTTTTGGTTTTGATAATAAACACCAAAAGTATAAAAGAACTCATAAAATCGTCCCTTATAATATTCAGAAAAAACGTGTTCCATTGTTCGGGAGAATCGATTACTGTTCCATAGTTTCTCCAGAGCAAATTCTGCTAATCTTATTTTATCCAGTTCAACAGCAGAAATATCGTTGTTTTTTATTACTTCATAAGGAGCCTTCTCTTGATAAATGTATCCATATTTTGTAGCCTGTTTGCGTAAGTTGGTCCCTCGTAGAAGTTTGAGAAACCCTAACTGCAATTCTTTAGCTTTTAGTTGAAAAACATCGTTAAACGATTGAATAAATCGGGTGTAGCTTTCATAAGGTAATCCGGCAATTAAATCAAGATGCAAGTCGATTTTACCACCATCAATTAATAATTTCACATTTTTAGCCAGTACCTCAAAGTCTTGCTTGCGTTTTACAGCTAAATTAGTAGGTTCATATGTTGATTGAATACCAATTTCAAATCGAAAGTAATTTTCCGGTAAGGTTTGGTTTAAATAGGCAATTAATTCTTCCGAAAGAATATCTGCATAAACTTCAAATTGACAACTTAAGTTGGGACGATAATGGTTAATAAGGAATTCAAAAACAAATTCGGTGTGTTTCTTATTCAAATTAAAAGTCCGATCTAAAAACTTAATTTGTTTACACTCCTGCTCTATAAAATATTTTAAGTTATCCTGAATGTAATTCGGTGGAAAATAACGAACTCCTTTTTCTAGAGATGATAGACAGTATTGGCACTGATAAGGACACCCTCGGGAGGTTTCAAAGTAAATCATTCGATGTTTTAATTCCATCTTATCTCGTTCTAGTTGATAAGGGGAATCAAGAGTAATCAGCCGATTGATATCAGCTTGTACCACTTGTTTGTTTATGTGGTTTTTTGAAGAAACACCATCTATGTATGGAACCCTGTTTGCCTCTATCTCTGTGAGTAATTCGCCCAAAACAAATTCACCCTCCCCACTAATTACGTAGTCTATAGGCCAGTTAGTCAAAAAATATTCAGGATCGTAACTGACTTCAGGACCACCGATAAGAATAATGAGTTTGGGATTTTTCTTTTTTAGCTGTTTAATTAGAGTGGCTGTTTTCTCTACATTCCAAATGGATACGCTAAACCCTAGTATGTCCGATTGTGTTTGGAGTAATTCATTGATAATGATTTCTGTATCCTCTTTCAAGGTATACTCAATAAAATCAATATCAAAATGATCTTTATTAGCCACATAAAGCCATCTTAAAGCTAGAGAAGTATGTATGTATTTTGCATTAAGCGTTGCCAGAACTGTTTTCATAAATGCAAAAATACAAAATAAATGCAATGTGGTACTTAAAAGAACAACTACTTGATTAGTCGTTGGTCAGAACATTCCAAAAACGTTTAGGAAGGTGAATGTTTTCAACAGAAATAGCTTCTTTAAATAATGGTGCAATCATCGTTGGGGTAAATCCAGCAATTCCACATCCTATTTCAGTAACTAAAAAAGTATACTCCGGATGTTCTGTAGCAAAAGTAATGAAATCGTCTACATAGGGCTTAATGGTTTCAACTCCACCTTGCATGGTAGGAATGGCATAAGTTTGTCCTTGAAGACCAACGCCTTTTCCCCATTCAGCTCCCCAGTTCTTCATTGCAGCTCTGGCTGCCCCTGCACCATGGTGTCCGGATAGGTTGCTTCCAAAAACGAAAATTTCATTGTTGTTTAACTCTCTTATAATATCACTGCTTACTCTGTTTATCATTTACTTCTATTTTAGTTGATGGGTGTACTTAAGTAGTGAATTGACTAGAGGGAAGTATTTAGCTTCATAAAAAATAAGTGGTTATTTAACTGTCACTTCACAAGAGGCCTCTTTTTTTAAGCCTTTCACTCTAACAATAAGATATGCGGTGCCAGGAAGTATACCCACTAATTTGTTTTCCCGTACTTGTATAACCATTGGATCAGTACTTAACCAATTATATTCAGGAACCGTTATATTGCTAGGATAGTGCATAACCGAAACTGTTTTTTCGTGTCCACTCAATAGTTTTATGGTTAGTAAATCGCAAAGAAGAACTTCTTCTCCCACATTCATTTCTAGATGTTTTTCAGAGAGTTCAATTTTTTCAAGAACATCGTTATTTATTTCTTGAATAAAGTCCCCTCCATCTGCCCCAATGCAACTAATGAGGAAGAATCCAAGACATAAAGTAATCAAAGTTCTTATTTTCATTAGAGTTTATTTAAGGTTTATATTTAGCTATCTAAACTTAAGAAAAATATTAAAGAACAACAATCTATTTGCCTTGTTTTATCTGTACAATAAAAAGAAAGATAGGTGGGCTGGGACCTAATGGGTGTCGGTCTAGGACCGAAAGGTGTTCAGTCCTAGACTGAGGGGTCTCCGGTCCTAGACCGACTTTCATTACTCTTTTGAGTACTGTAGGTGCATTTTATCAAACATTAGAAAATCTGCTTTTTTAAGACCAATTTGTTTTAATGTTTCGGGTTTACAATGATCGTTTAAGTAATAACGTTTATCGATGAAATATTTATCCGATCCTAAGGAGTAGTTGGGTTCAAGATAAGGGGTTTCTATTCCAGCTAATGAGAGTAGTGTATGAAAAGAAACTAAATTGGTTGATATGGGATTTTCTTTGTTCTTTTCTATAGTGGAAAATAGTTCTCCAAACTGATTTTTATAATCAGAAGACATCCATATTAAAAAAGGAACGTGAAGTTGATAATAGGAAGGAACTGGAGATGCATGTAAGAAGCGATTTCTGTTGTCATCAAAAATATCTTCTCCATGATCAGAGGTGTACAACAAAGCTGAAGGAACATTCTCTTGTTCAAGAGTCTGCATTAAATCGGCTAAAAACGAATCGGTATACCGAATGGTATTATCATACTCGTTGATTAAAAACGGTCTGAGTTTGGGCGTTGCTCTTGTTTCCTTATCTGGTGTAAAGTAGACGTAATCCTGGGGGTATCTGGCGTGATAATCAAAGTGTGATCCATAGCTGTGTAAAACAATGAGTAATTTATTGTATCCCTTAGCTAATCGTTGTTTAACCTTAACAGATAATTCAGAGTCATACACATTGATTTTAGGAGATAGTCCATCTTTTAATCGGATGGTTTCGTCTGCTTCATTGGCAAAGAAGTCAATGTATGATTTATTGGAGCTTTGATTGGTGCAATAAAAGGTTTCAAAACCAGCCTCTTTGAATGCCGTTATAATGCTCTTTTGTTTGTATAGGGCTGAGTAGTTTTGAGCAGATGCAGATGAAAGGAGTAAAGGAACACTTTTATGAGTGGTGTTAGATTCTGTTATGGCATCAGGAAAAACCACTAAGTTCTCCATTTCTTTAAGAAGAGGATTGGTCGGTCTGTTATATCCATATAGCTCCCAGTTTAAAGCCCTGGCTGTTTCTCCTATAACAAAGATATAAATCTCTTTATCGTCTTTAATTCTTGTTGAAGAGGCATTAAACTGAAAGCCACTAGAGGTTTCATAATAGTTGTTTACCTCTTTTTTTCGTTCAAAAGCCTGAGCGGCATTGTAGCAAACATTAATGGGAAACAACTCCGATCTAACTTCGTATACATACGGTTGTTTCGATGTAGTATAAGATAGAATTAAGAGTAGAACGCCCAGGGCGGATATTCCTGTTGCTATATATCTTTGTTGCTTGATGAAGCTTGTTGTTAATTTGTTTTTACTACGGATGGATTTTATAGCTTCAATAATTGCCGGAATATAGACTATACAAACAAAAAGAACACCGGGCCATATGTTATTTAGTAACTCAAATGCCTCGTTACTGTTCGTGTTTACTAAGTTTAAAAACATATCTACTGCAATGATGGATTCACCAAAAAGATAGAGCAGTACAATTTGAAAAGCACCTAAAAAAGCAATTAAGAATAAAGAAAAGAATATTATCCCCGGTTTTTTACTCAAAGTAAATAAAAGCCAGTAAACACCTAAAGGAAGTATAACGTTAAATAATTTTGCTGCAAAAGGAATAGGTTCTGTAAAAGATAGTAGGACGTTGGGTAAAATAAAAACGGCAAGAAATAGATAAAATAGTCCATTCTGCGATGTGATTTGCTTGTACAGTTGTTTTAGTTTAATCATCTTATTTTGATTTACTAATTGAGGTTGCAAAATTCAACAAAAATAGTTAGCAAAACAAACCTCTTTTTGATGTTAAGGTTTTTTTAAATATGTTTTAACAAATAGATGTTTATTGCTTTAAAATAAAAATACTTCTGTCCATTTCTTTTATTAAAGATCAGACAGAAGTATTTAATATGGTAGTAAAAAGTGTATTACTTAAGTAAGCCGTCTAGTTTTACTATAAAGTCTTCTTTTGACATTGCTCCTAAAATAACTTCAGGTTCACCTTCTACAGGGATAAAGTATAAGGTTGGAATGCTTTTGATGTTATAAGCTTGAGCTAATTCTCCTTCTTTATCAACATCAATTTTATAGAAGTCTATTTTTCCTTCGTATGTTTTAGCTAGTTCTTCCAAAATAGGAGCAATTTGTTTACAAGGAGGACACCAAGTAGCATAAAAATCAACCAACATTGGTTTGTTTCCTTTGAATGTCCATTCATTGGGGTTACTTTCAAAGTCTGAAACTTTTGCAATAAAATCTGCTTTTGTCAGATGAGCTATTGCGTTAGTTGCAGCTGCTTCAGCCACATCACCTTCTGTATTTTCTGTTGTAGACTTATTTGTATTTCCACAGGCTGCAAAAGCTAGTACTGCGAAAAATAAAGGTATAAAAAGTAAATAATTTTTTCTCATAATCATTTCTAATTAATTCAGTTTTGGTTTTTAGTTATTTATTGAATATAACAGCATTTTAATAAAATTGTTTTCAAACTTAGTGTTTAAAAATTCAATCCGTTCAATTCCAAGATAAAAAACAAAGCGAATTCGGTTATTTTCCTGAAAGGGTAGGGCAGACAATTCTAAATATTGTAGTATATTTATTTTTGTTTTTAGAGTATATGTAATAACGATTTTAATACCTAATAAATTATCTTATGATTATTGATTGTTTAGAAAATTACGCTCAATACAAAGAGGTTCATCCACTCTTTAAAAAGGCTTTTCACTATTTAACCAGTGTGGATTTGAATCAGCTTTCCAATGGAAGAATTGAATTGGACGAAGATAGACTCTTTCTTATAGTTAGCGACAGTAAATTAAAGTCAAAAGAAGAAGCTCAACTAGAGGTTCACAATAAATACATTGACATACAAATTCCTTTATCACACGCTGAAACCTTTGGAGTTGCTTCTCGCAAGAATTTAAAGTATGCAATTGATGTATTTAATAAAGATAAAGACATTCAGTTCTTTGCAGATAAAACTACATCCTATGTAACTCTTGAACCGAAACAATTTATTGTTTTCTTTCCACAAGATGCTCACGCACCTTGTATAGGTGATGGGTCTGTAAGAAAAATAGTAGTCAAAATACTATTGTAATGAAATGATTGAATCCATTCTTTAGTTTGAATACGAATATTTAAGTCCAAACCAAATGTAAGGTATCTATTAATAGTAATAGGTACCTTTTTTAATACTTTCATTCATTGAGTAACTAGTTGTTGTAGTTTTAGAACTATATATTTCAGTTTGTTAACTAAAAATAATAGTTTGGTGAGTTTGTTTTTTGTAATATTACATCTGTTATGATAAAACAAATAAGAATATGAAGAAGCTAACACAAAGAGAAGAGGAGATTATGCAACTATTTTGGACTAAAGGAGCGTTGTTCGTTAAAGATCTTTTAGAGTATCACAGTGATCCTAAACCCCATTTCAATACCTTATCCACCATTGTACGTGGCTTGGAGGACAAGAAATATTTAGCTCATAATACATACGGTAATACGCATCAGTATTATGCAATAATAACAAATGAGGAATATAACAATTCTCAACTGACAGGGGTCGTATCTAAATATTTTAATAATTCTTTTTTAGATGTTGTCTCCACGTTGGTGAAAAAGGAAGAACTCAGTATAGAGGAGTTGAAAAAGCTGATAGAACAAGTAGAACAACAAGAAAAATAAAATTATGTCTGTTTATATAAATTATTTAATTTTTTCCTCCCTTGTTTTAGCAGTGTATTTTGTTTTTTATAAGGGAGTGTTAAGTAAGGGGACTTTCTATAAGTTAAATAGGGTAGTATTGATCTCAATATTATTTATGGCTCTTGTTTTGCCTTTGTTTAATTGGCAAAATCTATTTTATATTACAACATCTACAACTCCCATAGCAATGCCTTCATTGATGGTTCAACTCAATGAAATCACAGTTTTTCCTACCATGCAATCCCATTTCTCCTGGAGTTCTTTGTTGTTTATTCTCTATGGAGTAGGTGTGGCTTTTGTTTTTATTAAATTATTAATTGGTTTTATACGTTTGACTAGAATACTGAAGAAAGGAGATAAAACCAATCTCTCAAATGGAAGTGTTTTAATAGTGCATAATGAAGAACAAGTTGCTCCTTTTAGTTGGATGAAATTTATTGTTCTTTCCAATAAAGAGATTGAAACGAATAGCGAAGCTATCTTAAAGCACGAAGAAGGACATATTTACTACAAACACTCTATTGACCTGCTTTTGATGAACCTAGTTCTGATGCTGCAATGGTTTAATCCTTTTGTCTGGTTACTTAAATATGAATTAGAAAAAGTTCATGAATATCAAGCAGATCAATATGTATTACAACAAGGCATTGATGCAAAAACATATCAATTATTATTAATCAGAAAATCTGTAGGTGACTATAAATTTAGTTTGGCCAGTAGTTACAATTACAGTTATTTAAAAAATCGAATAAGTATGATGTTAAAAAAGAAATCGAATCGATGGCAACCATTGAAAATACTTTATGTAGTGCCATTAACTGTTCTATTGGCTTTTGGGCTTGGATGTAGCGATGCAAAAACAGACAAAGTTATTAGCTCTGAGGAAACACAGGATGAACTAGTGGTGGTAGGGTATAATACCTATGATAAAGATATCAGTGGTTTTGAAGAAGCTCCTTTAGAAGAAATGATGCCTGTAAAAACTGAGGTCTATACTGCAGTTGAAAAAATGCCTTCATTTCCTGGTGGCTCCGAAGGGTTAATGAAGTATTTTGCTCAAAACATACATTATCCTGCTGTAGCTCAAAAAGAAGGAAAACAGGGAAGAGTAATTGTACAATATATTATAGGTGCTGATGGTTCTATTAGTAATGTTAATGTGATTAGAAGTATAGATCCTTCTCTTGATGCAGAAGCAGTTCGCGTGGTTGAAAGTATGCCTAAATGGGAGCCTGGAATACAAAAAGGGGAAAAAGTAAGTGTTAAATACACCTTACCGGTAATGTTTAGATTACAAGACTAGATGAAAAAAAATAAGGCTGATTATTTAATCAGCCTTATTTTTTATATTTGTTTTTTCTTACACAATGTATTGATTACTTATGGATTCGTTAGTCAGTACACGACGTATGGTTTCAGCAAAAATAGCAGCAATACTTAATTGTTTCACCTTTTTACAGTTTTTGAAATAAGGGATGCTGTTAGTGAAAACCATCTCTGTTAAAGAAGATTGAGTTACAATATCCGAAGCAGGGTCGGACATAACACAATGACTAGCAATGGCTCGAACTGAAATAGCACCTTCTTTCATCATAAGGTTAGCTGCTTTGGTTATGGTTCCACCTGTGTCAACAATGTCATCTACTAAAACTACGTTCTTGCCTTCTACATCTCCAATAATCTGCATTTCATCTACTTCATTAGCAACAATTCTTGTTTTGTTGCAAAGAACTAAAGGAACTCCCAAATATTTAGAATAAGTATTAGCACGCTTTGATCCTCCGACATCTGGAGTAGCGATAACTAAATTTTCTAAATTAAGCGACTGGATATAAGGAAGAAAAACAGATGAAGCATATAGGTGATCCACAGGAATATTAAAGAAACCTTGAATTTGATCAGCGTGTAAATCCATTGTAATTACACGATCTACTCCTGCAACAGCCAATAAATCGGCTACTAATTTTGCTCCAATTGAAACACGTGGTTTGTCTTTTCTGTCTTGTCTTGCCCAGCCAAAATAAGGAATTACAGCAATAATGCTTTTAGCTGATGCTCTTTTAGCCGCATCAATCATTAAAAGTAGTTCCATTAAATTGTCAGAGTTGGGAAAAGTAGATTGGACTAAGAATACATTAGAACCTCTGATTGATTCTTCGTAAGAAACTGCAAATTCTCCATCTGCAAAATGATTAACGTTCATGTTCCCAAGAGGACACTTTAGATGCTCACAAATTTTTTCAGCAAGGTATCTGGAGTTCGTTCCTGAGAATACGCTAAAGGGTGTGTTGGTGCTCATTTTTTAATAATAGTTATGTACTACTGATTAGTTTGCACAAAGGTATGAATTCTATATTCAAATAGGAAGAACTTATAGGATAAAAAATATTTCTTTGTAGAAGATTGGGTGTTAAAGTGTTTTATCCTATTTATGGAAATATTGAAGAGAGTTTTCTCTTACTTTCATCCTTTTGTTAGGTGTCTCTTTGGATGAAAAGAGCTCTTCATCAGTGTGTAATCGGAAAATATCATTAAATTTGTTTACTAACATAAGGATTTACTGCATATATAAGTATGTCAAAGAGAACTCTTGTTAATATCGTATTTCTCTTGGGGGGATTATTTATACATTTCTCCTGTATTGGTATTGCTCCTACACAAGAAGTTCAGCAAGTTGACTCTCTGAATAATCAAGCTTATTTTTTTCAGTACAGAAATCTGGATTCATTGTTTACCTATGCTCAAAAAGCCTATAATGAGGTTCGATATTATCGTTTGGGAAAAGCTGAAGCAAGCAATCATTTGGGGTTTTATTATTTTATGAAGATGGACTTTGAAGAAGCTTTGAAGTGGCATAAGAAAGTCTATTCAATTACTCAAAATGAGGTGGAACTCTTAATCGCTGATATAGCTCATATGAGAATTTCACAACGTACAGGAAGGAATAAAGAGTATTATGATTATCGAAACAGTGCTCTTCAGAGAATGAATCAGATAGCAGAGGATTATACTGTTTTTATAGAAAAAAAAGAGCGTCTGCGTATTTTTTATGCTTACAGTGAATTTTATTT
Organism: uncultured Bacteroides sp.; assembly: GCA_964583185.1. Taxonomy (GTDB): domain Bacteria; phylum Bacteroidota; class Bacteroidia; order Bacteroidales; family Bacteroidaceae; genus Bacteroides_E. The sequence continues at coordinate 18,064 of CAZOVL010000032.1, forward strand.
TGTTTCTGCTTTGTATCATTACTATCTACAACAACAAGAGGAGGCTAAATTAATATTAAATGAGTATGAACAGGCATTAGAGTCTAATGTGTTTTGGTCGTTAGAACAGGAGAAATATAAAGACGATTCTCAAGAATTATATCACCATTATATTAAAGGACTTATTCAACTGGATGAGGTTGATTTTTCAAGAAGAACTACGCTTTCTGCTTTTGATGAACTGTTATATACTTGGTTTTTGGCTAAAGAAAAGGGCTATCCTTTTTTTATGGGTTGTGCTTTGGAAGGTATATCCGAGTTAATGATTCGTCCTTCAGTTCTTCAACTGCTTTTGGATTGGAGGGTGTCGGGACTTAAACAGATGGATTATCCTATAGATGAAAATCTACCTTTGCTTTTATTACAAGAGGCTCTTTCTATTTTTAGAACATACAATGATTTATACCAAACCGTTGGAACCTATGTTACATTGGGGGAGTATCTGAATGTAAAAGGGAAGTATTTGGAAGCATTAGACACCTTATCTGTTGCGTTAAAACAAGTAAATCGACATCATCAACAATACTATCATCAGCAAGACTCTCTAACTCAACTGGATTTGCTTAAGAATTATGACCCCACCATTGAAGCGGGCAATTATGTGGAGATACAATGGATAGAGAAACATTTGCTAACTGTACCCGAATGGATAGCTAGAATAAGAGAACAACTCAGCTTTACTTATGCCGGTTTGGGTAAAAAAGTAGCATCTGATTTCAATCGGAATATATACTTGGATATTTTGGATTATAGTAGACAAGACAAGGAAATTGAAAGCAGGTATGGAGCTTTAAAACAAGAAGAGAAAAATTTAAACATTATTCTTTTCATTGCATTTATTGTGGCGTTGATAACTCTGACTTTGTTTGTTTGGTTTTATCGTATTAGTCAGAAAAAAAATGACGAATATGTAAAGAATTTACAAACCATATTAAAGCTTTGTAAGAACATCACTTCAACAGTGTTAATTAAACCCAAGAATAAAGAAGAACTAGCTACTTTTTTAGTGCAGCAATTATTCACCCCTTTTCAAAAGATTTTTGATGTTAAGCATTTGCAGTTAGGTATTGTAGACGATGAGGAACATCTTGTTTTTTATGAATATCCGGTAGCTAATGAAGCAACTCAGGCCTTGAAAAAGAAGGAAGTCAAAACATCTTATCTTTTGGTCGACTCTTTGGATGAGAGTAAGACAATAGGGATTTTAGATATCTATACCCGTCAGACTTTAAGTAAAGAGAAGCAAGTACTCATATCCATTGTTATACCATATTTGTCTTGGAGTATAGAAAATGGAGTACTTTTCTTTTTATTGGGCGAAGAGTATGAGATGCTAGATAAGGAGCGTTATGTATATGAACAGCGTATTTCAAGAAATGTTAGAGAAAACATCAACAAAAAAGCTTGTCTGGCTGTGGTAGATGGTATTCATCCATACATTGATCGTATTATAAATGAAATTCAAAAACTAAAAACACCTTATTTCTTTAATAATGAAGCAATTCGAAAAGAGAAGTACGAATATATTCAAGAACTAGTTACTCGCATTAATGAGTATAATGAGGTGTTATCCTTATGGATTAAGATTAAACAAGGAGCTATTCAGCTAAATATAGAGAGCTTTTCGTTAAAAGAGGTATTTGATATTATAAGTAAAGGTTCTAAATGGTTTGAGTTTAAACGACAGACTTTTATTGTAGACTCAACCGATTCCTGGGTTAGAGCGGATAAAGCCTTGACTCTGTTTATGATAAATACTCTATTGGATAATGCACGTAAATATACTCCGGAAGGAGGAACCATACAGTTACAGGTAGAAGAAGCAGAAGATTATGTGGAGGTTTCCATTTCCGATACCGGGGTGGGTTTATCGCAAGAGGATGTGAAAAGAATACTTCACGAAAAAGTTTATGATGCACAAGAAATTGGTTTAGATCAAAACGAAGAACATAAAAATGAAATTCTAAAACAAAAGGGAAGTGGTTTTGGGTTGATGAACTGTAAAGGGATTATAGAGAAATATAAAAAAACAAGCAATCAGTTCAAGGTTAGTCAGTTTGGCGTGGAAAGTCAATTAGGAAAAGGGAGTCGGTTTTATTTTCGTTTACCTCATGGTTTGAAACGGATGTTGATTTTGCTCGGTATTTTCTTTTTTCCTTTTACTGTTTTAACCAGTAAAAACGAATCGTATCTTCAAAATAGAGAAGACGTACCTATTGCTACTGATTCGCTGTCTTATTTGATTAAGGCAATGAATTATGCCGATTCTGTTTATTATGCCAATCTTAATTATCAATATGAAAAAGCCTTGGAATATGTTCAGATATCCATTGATTATCTAAACAAACATTGTCATAATTCTCAGAAAAACCTCCGTTCCCTGTCTCTTATATCTATAGATAAACCTGCGGAAATAGATTGGTGGAATGCAGGGTTGGATGCTGATTATCATACTATTTTAGATATTCGTAATGAAGCAGCAGTTGCTTTTATGGCTTTGAAAAATTGGGAGGGTTATCAGTATAATAATGAAGCGTTTACTCGACTCTATAAAATGTTAGGTATTGATTATAGTTTAGAGTTGTATTGTAGAGAGTTGGAACGTTCTCGCAGTGGAAAAGTAATTGGTATCACGCTTATTTTACTTTTCCCTCTTCTGTTTGGTCTTTCATTTTATTTTATCTATATACGGAAGCGATTACTCTATCGCTGGAATTTAGAGCAATTGTTTGAAGTTAATCAGTGTTTTTTCTCTTCCTCATCTATTCCTTTGGCTGATGGAGAGATTATACAACGAGAAGAAGACACTATAAAGAAAATTCCCCAACAGATAACTGAGCAATCCTTTGAAACCATTAATGAACTCTTTTCTGTTGATAGAGTAGGGTTGGCTGTTTTTAATGAGTCTGCAAAAAAACTAGAGTATTCTTACAACCCTCCCAAGAAAGAATTAGTCCCGGAGATTGAAGCGTGTTTTACTTCGGAAGAAAAAATAATCAATGAAGGTAAATATGCCTATCCTTTGTGGGTGGATGTTGGGGGAGTACATCAAAAAGTGGGTGTGTTCTATTTGGAGAAAAAGGAGGGGCAACTGCAAGCTGCGGATGAGGTGTTATTGCAGCTTATGGTGAGTTACCTATCTGTAGTTGTTTTCAATGCAGTTATACGCTTAGCTAATCGTTATCGTGATATTGAATCAGCTCAAGAAGAAACGCAAAGAGCCTCTTGGGAAGAAGGTGTGTTACACGTACAAAATATGGTGTTAGATAATTGTTTATCTACGTTGAAGCACGAAACCATTTATTATCCAAATAAAGTAAAAGAATTACTAGCTCATTTATTGGATGATGTAATGAGCCTAGAGCAAGAACAAAATTTAATTTTTGACATTGATGAACTAGTTACTTATTACAAAGATGTTTTCAGTCTGCTGAATCGTTGGTCTAACAAGCAATTAGAGGAAATTACTTTCAAAAGAAAAGTTATATCCGTTGATGAATTATTAAATTATACTTTGGCTTATTTTAATAAGAAGAGATTGGTAGGAACAACACTGGTTTCATTAGAAATAGGGCAGTTGAATGAAAGTGTATTGGGGGATGAAAATCAGCTGAAATATTTAATGGAAAATTTGATTGATGCTACTTTATATAACCAAAATGAGGGTGTGATTATATTAACGGCAAGAGTTGTCAATCATTTCATTGAATTCTCTCTTGTTGATGAGCGGCAAAATAGGTTGGAAGAAGAGCTTCGTACGTTGTTCTATCCTAATTTACAACGTATGGAACAAACAGCTGAGTCTTCGAATACAGGAATAGAATACCTATTATGTAAGCAAATCATTAGGGAACAAGAAGAATATGTGGGTAGAAGAGGTTGTCGGATTGTTGCAGAGAAAAGAGCTGAAGGAGGAGATGAGATTAAATTTACTCTTCCTAAAAGATAAAAAGAAAAATGAAGAAGAAAGATAAATTTACAGTTATCATTGTAGAGGACGTAAGCCTAGAGCTAAAGGGAACAAAAGAGATTTTTCGTCACGAAATACCTAATGCTGAAATTATTGGTACTGCGATGACTGAAAAAGAGTTTTGGGAATTAATGCAGAAAGAGGTACCGGACTTGGTGCTTCTTGATTTAGGATTGGGAGGATCAACTACTGTGGGTGTTGATATTTGTCAAAGATTAAAGAAAGAGTACGCTGAGGTTAAGGTTTTGGTGTTTACAGGTGAAGTTTTGAATGAAAAACTTTGGGTGGATGTACTCAATGCTGAAGCGGATGGAATCATTTTAAAGACCGGTGAATTATTAACTCAAACCGACGTACAGGCTTTAATTGATGGTAAAAAGCTAGTCTTTAATTATCCTATCTTACAACGTATGGTTGAACGATTTAAGGAGTCTGTAAACAATGAAACAAAACGTCAGGAAGCCATAATTAGTTATGATATTGATGAGTACGATGAACGTTTTTTACGTCACCTGGCTTTGGGATATACCAAAGATATGATTGCTAACCTGAAAGGAATGCCGTTTGGAGTAAAGTCTCTGGAAAAAAGACAAAGTGATTTGGTGAATCGTTTATTTGAAGAGGGGCATAAAGGGGGAATTAATGCAACTCGCTTGGTTGTTAGAGCCTTGGAATTACGTATCATAGATTTAGATAGTTTAGAACCCGATGAAAGTTAAACAGAACCTACATCCTGTTACACTCTATTTTTTATTAGGTGTATTTCTTGTTATCTTCTCTTGGTTGGGAAGTCTTTATGGTTTAATGACCATTCATCCGGAAACCGGGGAGATACACCGTGTGCAGAACTTATTGAGCCCGGAAGGTATTCGTTGGTTTCTGCGTCATGTAATTTCTAATTTCACCGGTTTTGCACCTTTGGGAATGGTACTGGTAGCAATGATAGGAGTGGGAGTTGCCAAGCATTCCGGGTTATTGGATGTCTGTTTAAGAGGTGTCTTGAAGAATCGTAAAGCACAGCGAGAAGTTATGCTGAGTCTAATTTTCTTGGGTGTGTTATCCAATGTAATAGGGGATGCCGGGTACATTTTATTAATACCTCTTTCTACCGCCTTATTTATTGCCGTTGGACTTCACCCGGTGGCAGGAATAGTTATGACTTATGTTTCTGTGGCTTGCGGTTATAGTGCCAACTTTTTGTTAAGTACTATGGACCCACTTATGGCACGTATCACTCAAAGTGCTGCTGAGGCTTCCGGTGTTTCAACTCAACATATTGGTTCGTTATGTAATTCCATTATAATGGCCGTATCGGTGATTCCCATTGTTTTGGTTATTTATTATTTAACTAAAAAATGGCTGTTACCTAAATTGGGTACTTATCAAATTGAGTCTATTGATTATAAACCCTTAAATAGACGGGAGAAAAGATCATTAATGATATCGTTCGTTGTAGGAGGATTGTACTTTTTTGCTGTGTTATGGAGCACTTTCTCTTCTCAAGGCATATTAAAAGGGATTAGTGGTAGCTTAATTCGCTCTCCCTTTATTATGGGTATCCTTTTTATCATCTCTTTGGGGATTGCTTTAATGGGGATTTCTTATGGCTTGGGAGTAGGTATTTATCGTAAAGAGAAAGAGGTGATTAAAGGACTAAGTCAATCGTTTCAGTGGCTAGGTGATTATTTAATCATTGTGTTTTTTGCCTCACAAATGTTTGCACTCTTTAGCTATTCTAATATAGATAAGTTCCTTATTATCAATAGTACTTCATTGGTTTCTTCCATTCAAATTGGGCCATTAGCCACCTTGTTGGTTTTTATCCTTTTTACTGCCATGATGAACTTCTTTATGGTTTCTGCAATGGAGAAATGGAGTGTTTTTTCTTTTATATTTATTCCTCTTTTTGCATCATTAGGGGTATCACCAGAAATTACACAAGCTGCTTATCGTATTGGAGATAGTTCTACCAATGTACTCACTCCATTTATGTTCTACCTGCCTTTAATTTTAGCCTATATTCAAAAATACGATGATAGAATAGGTTATGCAACGATAGTGAAGTATGTATGGCCTTACTCTTTATCAATCTTAATCGTGTGGATTTTAATCTTCATTCTTTGGTATATTACAGGGTTGCCTTTTGGGTTATAAAATAAATGGTATTCTATGTATTAATTTGTAGGATAAATAAAAATATACAAAATAAAAAGCACTGAATATTTTGTTTTTGAATAAAATGCTGTACCTTTGCAACGCAATAATAAAAGGATGGTTCAGTAGCTCAGCTGGATAGAGCAACGCCCTTCTAAGGCGTGGGTCGGGGGTTCGAATCCCTCCTGAATCACACTAGTAACAAAACCCTTAATTATCAGTGATAATTAAGGGTTTTGTTTTTTTATTCGATATGATGAGATGCTTACGGATCACCCAATGTTGACTATAAAGATTAATACTAGAATTTTACAAACGTTATGAACAAAGTTTCTGTACAATCCATTATCTTTAGCTAAACAGTATTGATTGATTTTTTCGTCATCAATTGTTTAATGTATTATTTACAGAAGTCTTATTAAGATAAATGAAGTCAAATTATTTTCTACTCTTTTTTCTGCTTTTATCTATCAGTCTGTTCTCTCAGCAAAAACATGCTATAAAAGGAACAGTAATAGATAAAGGAGATAGATCTCCTATAAGTTACGCAAGTGTTATAGTGAAAGGTACAACTATAGGAACGCAAACAGATTCTATAGGAAATTTCTCTATAGACAATTTAGCTCCTGGTCCATATACACTTCAGGTGTCATTTTTAGGTTATAAAACAGAAGTAACTCCGGAATATGTTCTAACCGTGAAGGATTTATTTCTTACCATAGAAGTAGAGGAAAGTGCTACAGAGATTGCTACTTTGAATGTTTATCCATCACCATTCAGAAGATCTGTTGAAAGTCCTGTTGGTTTACATGTTATTAGTACACAGGAGATAGAAAAGAGCCCTGGAGCAAATAGAGATATATCGCGTATTGTGCAATCATATCCGGGAGTATCTTTTTCACCTTCGGGTTATAGAAACGACTTAGTAGTACGGGGTGGAGGACCTTCAGAAAATAGCTTCTATCTGGATGGAATTGAAATACCAAACATCAATCACTTCAGCACACAAGGAGCATCCGGAGGGCCAATGAGTATTATCAATGCAGATTATATTCGGGAGGTGGATTTCTATACTGCAGCTTTTCCATCCTATAGTAGTGATGCTCTCAGTTCAGTATTGAACATTAAACTTAGTGATGGAAATCCTCAGAAACAATCTTTAAAAGCAACCATAGGAGTATCCGAGGCTTCAATAGCTCTGAATGGTCCATTAGGTAATAAAACAACCTATCTGGTTTCTTTAAGACGTTCCTATCTAGAGTTTTTATTTGATATGATTGGATTGCCTTTTCGTCCTACTTATAATGATGCATTATTAAAAATAAAAACAAAACTTTCACGAACACACGAACTTACATTTATTGGTTTAGGTGGATTGGATAACATGAAGCTTAATGAGAAAGCTACATCAGATGATGCAGAATATATATTAAGTTATTTGCCTACAATTAAACAAGAGACTTTTACTTTAGGAACGGTTTACAAACATTACAAAAAAACACATACACAGACTGTAGTTTTAAGTCATAGCTACCTGAATAATAGAAATAAGAAATACCAGAATAATGATGATAGTAAATCTGATTATTTGAGATTGAAATATAAATCAGTAGAACAAGAAACAAAGTTCCGGTTGGAAAATTTAGCTCGTTTAGGAAATTGGAAAATAAATGCAGGACTTAATCTAGATTATGTCCAATATGAAAACACCAGCTTCCAAAGATTGTATCTTAATGGTGCTGATATTGATCTGAATTATGACACAGACCTAAATTTTGCAAAGTGGGGTATATTTTCAAATGCTGATTACATATCTTCAAATGAAAGATTTAAGGCTTCATTGGGGATTAGAACTGATGCTTCATCATACTCATCAAATACCAATAAATTATACAAACAGATATCGCCACGTTTATCATTATCCTATCGTCTTATCAATAATTTAAATGCAAGTATAAATGTTGGGCGTTATTTCCAATTGCCGCCACTTACTGCTCTAGGATTTAAAAATAATGAAGGGGTTTATATGAATAAAGAGCTTAATTACATAGAAGTAAATCAACTATCGGGTGGTTTTAATTATACTTTTCGCGATAATATTGAAATTTCAATAGAAGGATTTTATAAAAACTATGACAAAATGCCATTGTCTGTTGAAGAGGATATACCTTTGATGAGTAAAGGCGATGATTATGGGGTAGTAGGTAATGAACATCTAAACTCTTCCTCGGAAGGTACAAGTTATGGAGTAGAATTATTAGCCAGATGGATATTAATACATAAACTAAATGTTTCATCTTCGTTTACTCTTTTTAAAAGTCAATTCAAAAACAAAAATCATAAATCAGTTGCTTCTGCATGGGATAATGGGTATATTTTTAATCTATTAGGAACTTATTATTTGCCTAAGAATTGGAGTGTTGGCGCAAAGATAAAATCAATAGGTGGTGCTCCATACACACCTTATGATGTAGATAAGTCGTCTTTGGTAAGCACTTGGGATGCTTCAGGAAAACCATATTTAGATTATTCTCAATACAATGTAAAACGTAGTTCTTCATATACTCAATTAGATTTGAGAATAGATAAAACTTTTTTCTTTAAAAATTTTATGCTTGGCTTGTATTTTGACATACAAAATGTAACTAAAAGCTCCTTTAAAAATCAAGATGTAATATTAAGTACAGGAAAAATTATTAATCCGGAGGCACCAATAAGTGAACAAAGGTATGAAATGAAAACACTCAAAAGATCAAGTTCAACAATGATTCCTACTATTGGTGTTACATTTGAACTATGATTTTGGCGACGTTGCTGCAATAAGGGCATAGAAATAAAATAATCTTTATCCATTATTTTTCTCTAGAC